>NZ_JAXOJH010000008.1:0-200189 GCF_036663655.1 Sphingomonas flavida | reverse complement strand
TCCGGCCCCGCTTGATCAGATCCGTACCCTCGCACGCTGGACAACGCATCCCATCCTCCCCGTCTCAACTCTCGGGGACAAACAAGAATCCAAAATGCGGCCCGTGTAAACAGTTCCGGCGGCCGTGGGGGGGCTAGAATTTGATCCATCCAATCCGAAGCGCCGCCACGGCGGAGGCCGGGGTCCAGTCGGGGGTGCCGTTGTGGTGGTCCGGCTTGCTTCATCAATGAAGCCTTCGCAACTGGACCCCGGCCTCCGCCGGGGTGGTAACGCAACAGGTCTGGTCTGGTGGATCTAAATCTAGTGCCCACCAAATCCGTGGCGCGCGGCTTCGCGTCTTCAATCATCCCGGCCTTCGCCGGGCCGGGCCGAGGGGGCATGCGCAGTATGGTGGCGGGTGTCGCCGGTCGCGAAGTTGGACCAACCTCTCAAGGCGAGGACACCCCTCCGTCAGGCCTTTGGTTTGCCACCTCCTCTTACAGGGGAGGAATGAAACGAATGTCGCCCCGCCCCAGCATCACCCCCGGAACAGATTCCCCAGCACGCCGCGCACGACTGCGCCGACGATCCCGCCACCCGCGCTGTTCGACCGCCGCCGCGAGCCGCCGCCGAACACCTGCTTGCCGATCTCGTTGGCGACCTGTCGCCCGATCGAGGAACTGGCCGAGCGGGCCGCGCTGCTCGCCATCCTGGCCCAGGGCGAGTTGGCGGCGGCGCGCTGTTCGGCGATGCGCGCGCATTCGGCATCCTTGGCCGCCTTGGCGTCGGCCTTTGCGGTTTGCGCCGCCTGTTTCTCGGCTTCGGTCTGCGCCTTGGCCTCGGCAGCGGCCGCCGCCGCTTCCTGCGTTTTCGCCGCGAGCAGTTCCTCGGCGGATTCGCGGTCGATCGCCTGGTCGTATTTCGTGGCCACCGCGTCGGTTTCGACCAGCACCTTGCGCTCCTCCGGCGTCACCGGGCCGACCCGGCTGCGCGGCGGGGCGATCAGCGTGCGTTCGACCGGCGAGGGCGAGCCATCGGCTTGCAGCAGGGAAACCAGCGCCTCGCCGACCTTCAGCTCGGTAATGGCGGTGGCGACATCGACGCCGGGATTGGCGCGGAACGTCTCGGCGGCCGACCGCACCGCCGCCCGGTCGCGCGGGGTGAAGGCGCGCAACGCGTGCTGCACCCGGTTGCCGAGCTGCCCGGCAATCTTGTCGGGCACGTCGATCGGGTTCTGGGTGATGAAATAGACGCCGACGCCCTTGGAGCGGATCAGCCGCACTACCCGCTCGATCGTGTCGACCAGCGCGGGCGCGGCCTCGTCGAACAGCAGATGCGCCTCGTCGAAGAAGAAGACGAGCCTGGGCTTGTCGGGGTCGCCGATCTCGGGAAGCTGCTCGAACAGTTCGGACAACAGCCATAACAGGAAGGTGGCGTAGAGCTTGGGGCTCGCCATCAGCTGGTCGGCGGCCAGGATGTTGACGACGCCGCGACCCGAATCATCGGTGCGGATCAGGTCGGCGAGTTCGAGTGCGGGCTCGCCGAAGAAATGCTCCGCCCCTTGCGTGCGCAACTGGAGCAGCGCGCGCTGGATCGCGCCGACCGACTGTTTCGAGACATTGCCATAGGTGGTGGTCAATTCGTCGGCGCGCGCGGCGCATTCGGCCAGCATCGCCTGCAGGTCGTCCAGGTCGAGGAGCAGCAACCCTTCCTTGTCCGCGACATGGAAGGCGATGGTCAGCACGCCCTCCTGCGTTTCGTTCAACCCCATCATCCGCGCGAGCAGCAGCGGTCCCATCTCCGATACGGTGGCGCGGACGGGGTGCCCCTGCGTGCCGAACAGGTCCCAGAATTGCACCGGCGCAGGCTCATAGGCCCAGTCGGTGATGCCCAGCTCGGCGGCGCGCGCGGTGAAGGCTGCATGGGTCTTGCCCATCGCCGATCCGGCCATGCCGAGGCCCGACAGGTCGCCCTTCACATCGGCGACGAAGCTGGGCACGCCCGCGCGCGAGAACCCCTCGACCATGGTTTGCAGCGTCACCGTCTTGCCGGTGCCGGTCGCGCCCGCGATCAGCCCGTGCCGGTTCGCGCGCTTGAGGTCGATCGCCTGTGGCTTGCCGCCACCCATGCCGATGAAGATGCCGTCCATAACGCGCATTGTACTGCGCCGGACGGGGACGGGAATAGCAAAAGGCCGCCGCACCCGATGGATGCGACGGCCCTTTATCGATTCCGAACATAGCCTCACCCTTCCGACGGGAAGGGCGAGGGGGGGTACGTTACTTGATCCGCAGCGGGATCAGCGCACCCGCGATGCGCGCGCGGGTGATCTGCGCCAGCACCTGCGGACGCCCGGCGGCCTTGGCGGCGGCGACGACCTGCTGAAGATCGGCGGCGCTGCGCACGGGGGTGCCGTTCACCGCGGTGATGACGTCACCACGCTTCAGCTTGGCGGCGGCGTCGCTCGACGGATCGACCGCCGCGATCACCACGCCTTGCGTCGAGGGATCGACGTTGATCGCGCGTGCGATCGCCGGGGTCAGCGGCTGGACCGACAGGCCCAGGCCGCCACCGGCGGTCGGTGCGGTCTGCGCATCGTCGTCATCGTCGGGGAAGGCGTCGGCGCCGTCACCCATCGTCGCGCGCAGTTCCTCGTTCGTCGGGCGCGTCGCCGCCGTCGCGGTCAGCGACACCGGCTTGCCACTGCGCAGCACTTCCAACTGGACGCGGCCGCCCGGTGGGACATTGGCGATCAGATAGGACAGGGTCTGCTCCGGGGTCACCGACTGGCCGTTGACCTTGGTGACCACGTCGAATGCCTTCAGCCCGGCCTTGGCCGCGGGGCCGTTGGGTTCGACCTTGGCGATGATCTCGCCCTGGCCCTTGGGCACGCCCAGCGAGGCCGCGACGTCGTCGTTGACCGGGCCACCGATCTGCACGCCCAGATAGCCGCGCTCGATCTTCTGGCCCTTCATCAGGCGGGCGACGATCGGCTTGGCGTCTTCGGCCGGAATGGCGAAGCCGATGCCAATATTGCCACCCGATTGCGAATAGATCTGGCTGTTGATGCCGATGACGTTGCCGTTCATGTCGAACATCGGGCCGCCGGAATTGCCCTGGTTGATCGCCGCGTCGGTCTGGATGAAGCGGTCATTCGCGCCGCCCTGGCCGGTGACGCGGTGGATCGCCGAGATGATGCCCGCGGTCACCGTGCTCGACAGGCCGAAGGGCTGGCCGATCGCCAGCACCCAGTCGCCCGGCCGCGCGCGGGCCGAGTCGCCGAAGCGAACGAAGGGCAGGTTCTGACCTTCGATCTTGAGGACGGCGAGGTCCGAGGTTTCGTCCCGGCCGACCACCTTGGCGGTATATTCCTTGCGGTCGTTGAGCGTGACGGTGATCGAATCGACCGAAGCGCCCGCCGCGCCGGGGGCGATCACATGGTTGTTGGTCACGATATAGCCGTCGGGCGAGATCAGGAAGCCCGACCCCAGCGAGGCACCTTCGCGCTTCTGCGGCTGTGCACCGCCGCCGCCGGGGGCGCCGAAAAAGCCCTCGAACGGCGTGCCCGCGAACGGGTTTGCCTGCGGCTTGGTGGTGATCGACTGCTTGGTCGAGATATTCACGACGGCGGGCTGGAGCTTGGCGACCATGTCGGCAAAGCTCATCGGCGCGCCGGCGCGGGGAGCGACGGCCTGGATCGCGCCGGGTTCGTTCTGCGCGACCTGCGCGGTGCCCGGCTGGAGAGCCAGGGTCGCGGTCGCGCCACCGAGGAGGAGCGCACTGGTAATGGCGTAGGCGTAACGCACTGGGCTGGGGTCCTCTCAAAGAAAATTCAGTTTGACCGTGCCCTATTTGTCACGGTTTGGCTGAACGACGCTTGAATATGAACAGGCCGAAAGGTGGAAATTCCACCTATCGGCCCGGCGCGGTGAATTCCTTCAGATAGCTGTTGTTCGGCGACAGAATGATCTGGGTGCTGCCGCGTTCCTGATTGGTGCCGTCCGACACGAAGGTATGGCGATAGGACTGCATGGCGCGGTAGAAGTCGTAGAAGTCCGCATCCTTGCCGAATGCCTGCGCATAGATCTGCGCGGCCTGGGCATCGGCATCGGCGCGGACGATCTGCGCCTGCTTCTGACCCTGGGCCGAGATGGTGATCGCCTCCTGCTGGCGGGCGGTCCGCATCCGGGCCAGCGCGCTGTCGAGCGGCGTGCCTTCGGGCAGTTCGGCTTCCTTGATGCGCACGTCGACGATCTGCACGCCATATTGGCGCGCGATACGATCGAGCCGCATCTGGATCGCGTCCATCACCTGGCCACGTTCCGGGCTGAGCAGTTCGGACGAACGCCGCTTGCCCAGCTCGTTGCGCAGTGCCGAGCCGAAGATCGGGCGCAGCTGGTTGATGACGCCGTCCTCGCTGCCCGCGGTCGCCAGCATCCGGCGTGGGTCGATCACGCGGAACCGGGCAAAGGCATCGACATTCATGCGCAGCTGGTCGGTCGACAGGACCTGGGTCTTTTCCAGGTCGAGGTCGAGCACACGCTTGTCGACCCAGACGATGCGATCGACGAACGGGATGCGTGCGATCAGGCCCGCGCCGCTATGGCCGATATCCTCGCCCGGCCGATAGCCGTTGATGACCGCTAGCGGCTGGCCGAATCGATAGATCACCGCCTGCTGCGTTTCGCGCACAACCGAGAAGGTCGCCGCCGCGAGGATCACCGCGACCAGCAGCGCGACGGCCAGCACGATGGGGTTGCGCAAGGTCAGGCCGTTCACTGGCCACCTCCCTGATTCGGGGTGGGATTGGGCGTGGCCGGGGCGGTCGCCGTGATTTCGGGCGGCAGCGGTCGGGGCGCGGCCTTCGACAGCGGCAGATAGGGGACGACGCCCGGCGCCTCGACGATGGTCTTGTCCGACTTGGCCAGCACCGCCTCCATGGTCTCGTAATACATGCGGCGGCGGGTCACTTCGGGGGCCAGGCGATACTGTTCGTAAACCTTGTCGAACTGCGCGGCTTCACCCTGCGCCTTGGCGACGACCTGCTGCGCATAGGAGCGGGCCTGGTTCACATCGGCCACCGCGCGCTGCTGCGCCACGGTCACCTTGTTGAAGTCGTCGACGATCTGCTGCGGCGGCGCGGCCTGCTTGATGGCGACGCCCTGGATCCGCACGCCCGAGCGATATTCGTTCAGGATCGACTGGGTCAGTTCCTGGACGCGCTGCTCGATGCCGGTGCGCCCCGAACCCAGCGCCTGGTCCAGCGCGGTGTCGGCGATGACCGCGCGCATCGCGCTTTCGGCGGCGGCGCGCACCGTTTCCTGCGGCTGGGCGAGACGGAAGGCGAAGTCGCGCGGGTTGGCGATGTCCCAGCGCACCGAATAGCTGAGGTCGATGATGTTCTGGTCACCGGTCAGGACCAGATTCTCGCCCGAGCCCTCGGGGAAATTCTCGGTCCGGATCTTCTGCACGTCCAGCACGCGGACGGCGGCAATCGGCGAGGGGGCGGTGATCTGGATACCGGGCTCCAGGATGCCGGTATAGCGCCCGAAATAGGTCACGACGCCGCGCTGCTGCGGGCCGATGGGATGGATCGAGGTATAGAGCACCCAGATGCCGACGATGATCGCGGCACCGATGGCCCATAGCGTCCGGCCGCCCGGCGCGCCGGGAATGCCGCCAAAGCCGCCGCTGCCGCCCGGTCCCTCGCCGGGGCCGCCGCCGCCCGATCCGCGCGCCTTGCGGATGAATTCATCTAGCGCGGTGGGCTTGGGCGAGGTCTTGCGCCCGCCGGGCGGCACCGCCCAGGGGTTGCGCGGCCCCCCTTCGGAATCATTGCCGGACCCGCCCCAGGGGCCTTTAGGCGTTTCGGCGGCAAGGATGGGGGGACGTCGGAACCAGCCCGTCAGCTTTCTCATGGTCATTGTTATAGGAACGGTTCGCCGACAAAAACAGTGCCAAGCCGCGCTTCGCATCCTATCTGCGCCCCATGAGCATGATCGA
This sequence comes from Sphingomonas flavida, assembly GCF_036663655.1. Lineage (NCBI taxonomy): Bacteria > Pseudomonadati > Pseudomonadota > Alphaproteobacteria > Sphingomonadales > Sphingomonadaceae > Sphingomonas > Sphingomonas flavida. The sequence continues at coordinate 194,207 of NZ_JAXOJH010000008.1, read as the reverse complement.
GACGGTAAAGGCGGCGGTGGCCGCGGTGGCGGGCAGGCGCGCGAATGTGCGGATGGAGGGTGCGCGGGCCGGGGTCGTGCTCGACACCACCGGCCTGGACGGGGCCGGTCGCCACGCGCTGGAGGAAGAGGTGAAGGCCGCCGCGATCCAGTCGGGGGCCGAGGATGTCCGCGTGGTCCTGACCGCCGAGAAGCGCGAACGTCGCATCGTCGCTGTGGCCAGCGGCAAGGGCGGGGTGGGCAAGTCGACCCTGTCGGCGAACCTGGCCATCGCGCTGGCTCGCGCGGGTCGCAAGACGGGTCTGGTCGATGCCGACATCTATGGCCCGTCGCAGCCGCGCCTGATGGCCGCCGAGGGGGTGAAGCCGGTCGCGCAGGACGGCAAGCTGCAACCGGTGCCGACCCCTTACGGCGTGTCGCTGCTGTCGATGGGCCAGCTGGTCGAACCCGACAAGGCGATCGCATGGCGCGGACCGATGGCGGCGGGTGCGCTCAGCCAGCTGGTCGACGGCGACTGGGGCGCGACCGAACTGCTGGTCCTCGACCTGCCGCCCGGCACCGGCGACGTGCAGTTGACCATGGTGCAGAAGCATCGCCCGGCGGGGGTGGTCATCGTCTCGACGCCGCAGGACCTGGCGCTGATCGACGCGCGCCGCGCCATCGACCTGTTCGTGAAGGCGGGGGTGCCGATCATCGGCCTGGTCGAGAATATGGCGGGGTATTGCTGCCCGCATTGCGGCGGTATCTCCGACCCGTTCGGCTCGGGCGGGGCCGAGGCGGCGGCGGCCGAGCTGGGTATCCCGTTCCTGGGCCGGGTACCGCTGACCATCGCGATTCGCACCGCGTCGGATGCCGGGCGTCCCCCGGCGGCCGGCGAGGACGACGCGGTGTTCACACCCCTGGCCGTGCAGGTCGCGACATGGCTCGATGCGCAGGCGTGAAACCGGTGCAGCGGCGGGGCGTTAGGTCGGTGTAACCCGCCATTTCATGTCGCAGCGATACGGCATCGGCGGGGTTGAAGGGGACCACCGATGCCGTTGACCGCCGACGAGGATATTCGCGAACTCCTGACGACCGCGCGCACGATCGCGTTGGTCGGTGCCTCCGATCGGCCGGATCGCCCCTCCTACGGCGTGATGAAGCGGATGCAGGATCATGGCTACCGCGTGATCCCGGTCAATCCGCAGATCACTGGCGAACATGTGCACGGCGAGTTCGTCTTTCGCGAGCTGGGCCAGCTTGGCGACCCCATCGACATCGTCGACATCTTCCGCCGTTCCGATGCGGTCGGCCCGATCGTGGACGAGGCGATCGCGATCGGTGCCAAGGCGATCTGGATGCAGCTGGGCGTCGTGAACGAAGAGGCGGCGGCCCGCGCCGAGGCGGCCGGGTTGAAGGTCGTGATGGACCGCTGTCCCGCGATCGAGATTCCCCGGCTGGGCGTGACGCCGGTGGGCCGGGACTGACGACGGCAGGGATGAACGGGCGAACGAAGGGGAGAATGAAGATGGTGCCGCTGTTGCTGTTGTTGGCCGCCCCCGCCGGGGCGCAAGGGGAACATGGCCTGACGCTGCCCCGGCTGACACCGTCCTGCACCTTGTCGAGTTGCCATGGCGGCAAGCGGCCTTCGCCTTATCGCCTGAACGCGGGGTCGAGCGCACCCATCGACTCCAAGTCGCGCGCCTTCGCCAACAATGGCAGCTATTGCGCCGTGGTCGGCGACAAATATTGCACCAGCAAGCCGCGCACGGTGTTTCGGACCGCCATCGACTAGGCTGGCCACCGGTCATCATTTCGCTGGCAGGCGGAAGAGGGGGGGGACGTCGATCCATGCTGTCCCGGATGCCGCCCGATGATACCGAATCGGCACCGTCATGGCCGCAATGACGCTGGCGGCGGACCTTGGTGGCTGGCATGATCGGCTGCCAGCCAAGGCCGGACCCCTCCGGCGCGCCGGGTGGCGGGAGGGCGTCATGGGTGTGACGATGCTGGTCTTGACGATGGCGGCGATGACGGGTCAGGGCATGGGGACCGGTCAAGGCATGGGGCAGGGACACCAGCCGGGCGAGGCGGAGGCGTCACCTTCGGTGGATACGATCCTGACCCGGACGCGCCGGCTGACCAGTGTCGAGACACGTTGCGTCTATGACCCCAATTCCACCGACGTCACCGTCTGCGGCCGTCGCAATGCCGACCGTTTCCGTATCCCCTTCGAGGTGCCGCCCGAACCCGGCGACCCGCGCCACGAAGGCGTCATGCAGGAACGCACGCGGCTACTCGCGCGAAGCAATCCTGTGAAGGACATGTCGCCCTTCCTGGTCGGTGGCGGCTTGGCAGGTGTGACGATGGATACGAACCCGCGCGGTGGCGGAGGACCGACATTGCGCAAGCCCGCCCCCTGAATCACGGAGATTGCCGATGATCGCGCTGCTCTTGATCGCGTTGCAGGCGGGGTCGCCGCCCGCCGTGCCGTTGCCGCCATCCGGTCCGGGAACGCAGCGATTCTCGATCCTGGCGCGCGATCCCTGTCCGGCATCCGCCGGCAACCGGCAGGACGTCGTCGTCTGTGGCCGTCGCCAGGCCGATGATCGCATCACCCCGATGGGTGACGAAGTGCCGGACGGACCGATGCCGTCCAACCCCGACATGAGCGGGATCGGCGCGCTCCATGCGTCGGCGATCCCATGCCCCGCGCTGCAAGGCGGCTGTCAGGTCGGGTTCGATGTCGTCACGCCCGCCCTGCTCCTGGCGAACGAGGCACGGATCGCGATCAGCAAGCTGGTCGACAAGCGCCGGGACAAGAGCAAGCGCATCCCCATCGCGCTCGACGCACCGGGGCCCAGCGGTCACTTGGAACCCTAAGGACATTCGCCACGCAGGCCACTCCCCGTGAATTCCTTCCCTGCAAGGGGAGGGGGTCATGCGCAGCGTGGTGGAGGGGGGGTAGTCGCAAGGTTCGGTCAATTACGCGCGCTGGGACACCCCTCCGTCAGTTCTTCGGCCTGCCACCTCCCCTTACAGGGGCGGAATAAATGGAATGTCGCTGGCCCTGGCTCGGCCTTTCCTCGTCCGGGGAGAGGTAAGCCGGGATTAAGCGGAATGACGCCGTGCCTTGGCGCGGGCGCGCGCCGAGGGTGGTGGCGCGAACCAGTCTTCCAGGCCCAACCCGGTCAAGGCCATCGCGCGCAGCACCACCTGTCCGGCGGCGCGCGCATCGCTGAGCGCGTCATGATGCTGATGCTCGAGGTCGAGGAACGTCGCCAGCGTGCCCAGCTTGTGGTTGGGCAGTTCGGGCCAGGCCCGCCTGGCGATCGTCACGCTGTCCAGCCAGCGGGCGGCGATCAGGGGCAGTTCGTCACGCTCGCACGCACGGCCCAGCGCGCCCTTGTCGAAACCCGAATGCGCCACCGTCACCCGCCCGGCCAGATGTCCGGCCAGCTCGGGGTGCAGCATGGCGAAGGTCGGCTTGCCCAGGACATGCTCGGGCGTGATGCCGTGAATGCCGATGTTGAAGCCGCTGAAATCGTCGCACGGATCGACCAGCGTCTCATAGGCCAGGACTTCGACCCCGTCGGCATAGCCGACTATGCCGATCTGGCAGATGCTGCTGGTACGCGAACAGGCGGTTTCGACGTCGATGACCACGAAATCGGGGGAGATCATGCACCGACCCATAACGACTTTGTTGCTTTCGAGCAATAAAAGGTCGCGTGTCGGCTCGACAGCGACCGTTTCTATCCGCTACCCCCCGCGGCTCAACAAACGCTCTGATACGGGACTTGGACGATGGGCGATGCTTTGCGGGTGGCTTTGGCGGGACTGGGTACGGTGGGAGGCGGCGTCATTCGCCTGCTCGACGCGAACCGTGACCTGATTACCCGGCGGGCCGGTCGCCCCATTGAGATCGTTGCGGTGTCCGCGCGCGATCGGGCCAAGGATCGCGGCGTCGACCTGTCGCGCTTCGAATGGGTGGACGACACCGCCGCGCTCGCCTCGCACCCCGATGCCGATGTGGTGGTCGAGCTGATCGGCGGATCGGACGGCCCGGCGCTGACGCTGGCGCGCACGGCGCTGGGCGCGGGGCGGGGCTTCGTCACCGCCAACAAGGCGATGCTGGCGCATCACGGGCTGGAACTGGCGCAAAAGGCCGAAGAGTCGAACGCCGCGCTGAAGTTCGAGGCGGCGGTCGCGGGCGGCATCCCGGTCATCAAGGGCCTGCGCGAAGGCGCGGCGGCCAATGCCATCGCGCGGGTCTACGGCATCCTGAACGGCACCTGCAATTTCATCCTGTCGAAGATGGAGGCCGAAGGCCGCGACTTTGCCGAGGTGCTCGCCGAGGCGCAGGCGCTGGGTTATGCCGAGGCGGACCCCAGCTTCGACATCGACGGTGTCGATGCGGCGCACAAGCTGTCGATCCTGGCGGCCATCGCCTTCGGCACGCAGCCGGCCTTCGGCGATGTGGCGATCGGCGGCGTGCGCCATGTGCTGGCCGCCGATATCGCGCAGGCGGCATCGCTCGGCTACCGCGTGCGTCTGGTCGGCGTGGCGGAGGAGGGGCCGCATGGCCTGTTCCAGCGGGTGCATCCGCATCTCGTGCCGCTCGACCATCCGCTGGCGCATGTCACCGGCTCGACCAATGCGGTGGTGGCGGAGGGCAATTATGTCGGCCGCCTGCTGTTCCAAGGCGCGGGCGCGGGCGATGGTCCGACCGCCAGCGCGGTGGTCGCCGACCTGATCGACATTGCGCGCGGCGAATATGGCGCCTCGTTCGCCATGCCTGCGCACGAACTCACCGAGGCGGTGAAGGCGGATAGCGGCGAACGGCGCGGCCGGGCTTATCTGCGCTTCACCGTGCAGGACAAGGTCGGCGTGCTGGCCGAGATCGCCGCGGCGATGCGCGACGCGGGCGTGTCGATCGAAAGCCTGATCCAGCGCGGCGAAGCGGCGGACGGCGGGGTGATGATCGCGATCGTCACGCATGAAGGGCCGGAGCGGGCGGTCGCCCAGGCGCTGGAGCGGCTGCGCGGGAGCCAGAGCCTGGTCGGCCAGCCGCTGTTGATGCACATTCTGGGGTGATCGAGGGGGGGCTCGGTGAGAGCCCTTTCCCTCCCCCAGCCCCTCCCGCAGGCGGGAGGGGCTGGGGGAGGGCGGTGTCTCATCGAGACTGCCCCCACCACCTTACTTCTTGATCAACCCGATCTCGACCAGCCGCTCGAACAGATAGTCATGCGCGGTGATCGGCTCCGGATAACGGTCCGGATGCCCCTCGCTGATCGTGGCGGGCAGCGTCTTGATCAGGAAATCCGGCGCCGGATGCAGGAAGAACGGCATCGAATAGCGTGAGAAGCCGCGCCGCTCGACCGGCGGGTTGACCACCCGGTGCGTGGTCGAGGGCAGGACATGGTTGGTCAGCCGCTGCAGCATGTCGCCGACATTGACCACCATCGCGCCTTCGGGCGGACGGATCGCCAGCCACTCGCCTGAATCGCGGTCGAGCAGTTCCAGACCCGCTTCCTCGGCACCCAGCAACAGGGTGATGAGGTTGATGTCCTCATGCGCGCCAGCCCGGACGCCCTCGGCATCGGCGGGGATCGGCGGATAATGGAGCAGGCGAAGGACCGAGTTGCCGTCCTTCACCGCCGGATCGAACCAGTGCGGGTCCAGCTTCAGGTGCCGCGCGATCGCCGAGAGCAGCCGGTCGCCAGCCTGGTCGAAGGCGGAGAACAGCGCGATGAAATCCTCGCGGAACCCTTGCGGACGGTCGGGCCAGATATTGGCGGGCATCCGGTCGGCGTAAGCGTGGCCCTCGGGCAGTTCGCGGCCGACATGCCAGAACTCCTTGAGGTCGACGACCTTGGCATCCTTGGCGATCTCGGTCTTGAACGGGGTATAGCCGCGCGCGCCGCCGCCGCCGGGGACGTGATAGCCGCGCTTCTCCTCCTCGGGCAGGTCGAACAGCGCCTTGGTCTGCGCCCAAGCCCGGTCGATCAGATCGGCGGGCACGCCATGATCGGCGACGATCGCGAAGCCGAACCGCTCGAACGATTGCCCGAGCGCGGCGGCAAAGCCTTCGGGATCGCGGTCCTGGTCGGCGAGGCTGAGGGTCGGAACCTCGGCGGAGCGGGTGTCGGTCATGGCAATATGTCCAGAAAATTTAACAAGCTGACGCCACTATAGCGTCGCCGTCATCCGCGAACAGCGCGACTTATCCACCCAGCGTAATCGTTCCCGTCGATCGGTCGCCACCCGTCTGGCGCAGGTCCAGGCGGAAGGGCTTCTCCTCCGCCGTCTTGCCGACCAGCGTGCCGCCCTGTTCGTTCAGCGTAAAGCCCGCATCGCCCATCTTGTCGCGGAACCAGTCGCGCACGGTTGCCGGGTCGGCCGGGCTGTCGAAGGTCATGGTGAACGCCTTGTCGCGGCCATTGCCGACATCGACGTTGCGGATCGTCGAGCCGGGGAAGAGATGCACGCCATTCAGTTCGAAATTGTCCGCATCCATCGACACCTTGGGCAGCTTGAACGCGCCCTGGAAGCCGGGCAGCGCCAGCTTGACCTCCCCCGACTTGCCATCGACCGAGGCCAGCGTGTCGCCATCGGCGCCGTTGACCGTGATCGATGTACCCTGGCTCGGGCGATCGCATGCCGACAGGCCCAGCGCCGCGACCAGCGGCAGGACAAGTGCGGTTCGAGACACCATGGTCATCGCGGCAAACTCCTTACGCGTCCTGTTGTACCAATACAGTTGGGGGCAGAGCGTGCCCGGTGCAAGCTGTCCTGGCACTGAACGCGCGGAGGTCCGGGCGTTACGTTGCCCATGGCGCGCTTTCCCGGTTCCCCTGATCTGCGTTCCCCCTTATGGGGCAGCCATCATGTCCAACGTCCGTTCCGCTGATCCGGTGACCCCCGTCACCGTCGAACCCCCCGGCGCGCCGATCGGCTTTGTCGAGTTCGTCCTCCTGATCGCGGCGCTGATGGCGTTGACCGCGCTTGGCATCGACTCGATGCTGCCCGCGCTTCCGGCGATCGGGGAGACGCTGGACGCTTCGCCTGCCGCGCGGCCGTTCGTCGTCACCGCGTTCCTGATCGGGTTCGGGGTGGCGCAGCTCATCCACGGACCCCTGGCGGATCGCTATGGGCGGCGACGCGTGCTGATCGTCGCGCTGGTCATCTACATCATCGCCAATGGCGCGTCGGCGGTGGCGGGCAGTTTCCCGCTGCTGCTGGTCGCGCGGGTCTGTGCCGGGGCGGCGATCGCGGCGACGCGGGTGGCGACGGTGGCGCTGGTCCGCGACTGCTATCATGGCCGCGCGATGGCGCAGGTCATGTCGATCGCCTTCATGGTCTTCATGATCGTACCGATCCTGGCGCCTGCCTTTGGCGAACTGGTGCTGTTGTTCGGCAACTGGCGGCTGATCTTCTGGACGATCGCCGGGCTCGCGACGCTGGTGCTCGCCTGGTTCGCGTGGCGGATGCCCGAGACGCTGGCCCCCGAGGCGCAGTTGCCCATCTCGCTGTCCCGCATCGTCGGCGGCTGGCGCGAGACGCTGAGCGACCGGCTGTCGCTCGGCTATACGCTGGCCGCGACCGCGCTGATGGCGGCGCTGTACGGGTATCTGAACTCGGTCCAGCCGATCATGGCGGTGACGTTCGGGCGTGAGAAGCTGCTCGCACTGATCTTTGCCACCACCTCGGTGACGATGGCGGCGGCGAACCTGCTCAATTCGCGGATCGTCATGCGGCTGGGCACGCGGCTGATCAGCCACGGCGCGGTCGCCATCCTGATCGCGGTGTCCGCGCTGCACCTGACGATCGCGCAGGTCATGGGCGATTCGCTGATCGTGTTCGCCGTGCTCCAGGCGATCACCATGGCGTGTTTCGGCCTGGCGACCTCCAACTTCTCGGCGATGGCGATGGAGAATATGGGGCGGATCGCGGGCACCGCCTCGAGCGTGCAGGGCTTTGCCAGCGTCACCATCGGCTCACTGATCGGCGCAGGCATCGGCCAGGCGTTCGACGGTACGACCCGGCCGCTGACCCTGGGGTTCCTGGTCGCCGGGCTGACCGCCTTCGCCTTCGTCTTCGTGACCGAGCGCGGACGGATGTTCCGCCCGGCTTGAAATACGCAGAAGCCGGGGCAGGGGAACCGCCCGGCCCGCCGCACCGTTCCACCCTCCACAGTATAAAAGGAGGCAGACATGGGCGGACATCAGGTCCCGAGCCACGGATCCGGCGACGATGGCTGGGACGAAGAAGGCTATGACGAGAGCCAGCGTGCCGAAATCCTGGAGGTGACGCGCGATGGCCCCAGCGACGGCGTGCTCGTGACCGATCTCGCCCCCGATCTGGGCGACGACACCGTCGAGGACGAGCCGATCGGCGAACTGTCGATGGACTCGGAAGAGGTCGGCGAAAGCGACGCCACGGTCGACATGGATGCCGAGGATGTCGACGAAGACAATCTTCAGGAAGATTTCGAAGACGATACGGTAGCGGACGGCGAGATCGACGACGCCGACGACGCCGCGCTTCGGCCATGACGCGCCTGCCCGTCGCCCTGGCGGCGGGCGGCCTCGTGCTGATGGGCTGTTCGACGCTGCCCGATCCGCGCGCCGCCGCAATGCCGCCGATGATGTCCAAGACCTTTCGCTGCGACAATGGCAGCCGCTTCTGGGTGCGGTTCGACAACCGCAACGACAGTGCGCTGGTGCGGCTCGACGACGATCTGGAACTGCGCATGGCCGGACAGCCGGTCGGCTCCGGCATCCACTATACGGGCTTTGGCCACGACCTTCGTGGTCAGGGGGGTGAGGTTGTTTTGACACGCCCAACCGGTGATTCCCTGCGCTGCACCGCCATGCCTTCGGGATCAGAGGCACAATAGCGGCTGAAAAGTGGCGGAAAACCGCGGCTGCCGTATTCCGCCCGCATTTGGTTCATGTTCATGACAGGAATTGTGTCTTTCGGGACACAGCTGATCAGAAGCTGACCAAAAAGCTCTTCTATCGTGCAACCCATGGCCAATTTACCGGTTAAGCGGGCCTGGGCTGAGCGGTTCGATCCGCCGCCCCACATAGAAAAAAAGAAGGGTATCTCGTATGCGTAAGCTTTCCGTCCTCGCCGCCGCAGCGGCCGCGTTCGTCGCCGTGCCCGCCATGGCCCAGGACACGACCACCACCGACGCCGCTCCGGCTCCTGCCGCGACCGCGCCCGATGGCACGCGCGCTTTCGGCATCGAGCCGTACGTCGCCGTCATGGGTGGCTGGGAGCAGTTCGATCGCCAGTCGGTCGCCGGCATCCCCACGCAGCCCAAGGGCTACAATCTGGACGGCGCGCTGGTCGAGGGCATCGTCGGTTTCAACGTTCCGCTGGGCCCCGTGTTCGTCGGTGCCGAGGGCGCGGTCGCCAAGGGCGTGTCGGGTGACATCGACTGGCAGTATGGTGCCTATGGCCGCGCGGGCTTCCGCGCCGGTGACAGCGGCCTATTCTATGGCAAGGTCGGCTATCGCTGGAACAACTTCAACAACTTCGCTCCGGGCGTCGCTGGCGACCTGAAGCGTGACTATCACGCGACCGTGTACGGCGTCGGCGCCGAAGTCGGCCCGAAGGACATTGGTCTGGGTGGCCTGACCGGCAATTCGGGTCTGCGTCTGCGTCTGGAAGTTTCGACCTTCGACGACGCGCACTCGTTCCGCCCGATGGCGGGTGTGGTCGCACACTTCTGATCCCCTCCGGGATCCAGTTGGCGTAAAGGAACGGGGTTCGGCAGCAATGCCGGGCCCCGTTTTCTTGTCCACGTCGCATTCCCATATCCCGCTTATGGTCGGACGGGTGAAGCGCAAGGCGGGGTTGATGGCGGCGGCCGAACGGGTCGAGCGGATCGCACCGCCGTCTTGCGCGCTGTGCGAGCGTCCGCTGGGCGTAAAGGTGGAATGGCACCACCCGGTCCCCAAGAGCGAAGGCGGACGCGAGACGGTTCCGGTGCATCCGATCTGTCACCGGACCATCCATGCGACCTTTTCCAATGCCGAACTGGCGCGGGACTATGCCGACGTCGCGCTGCTGCGTGGGCACCCGGAGATAGCGCGGTTCCTGCGCTGGATTGCGGGCAAGCCAGCGGACTTTCACGCGCCGACGCGGGTGGGGCGGTGATTTTAGTTTGCGCGAAGCGGTGATGACGCGAAGAAGGTTGGTTCACGCGGAGACGCGGAGACGCGGAGATTTTTGTTCGCGCAGAGGCGCGGAGGACACAGAGAAGAAGTGCTGCTAACTTCTCTCCCGCCATCCCCGCCCCTCCTGAGCGCAGTCGAAGGCCACGGGAATCCCTTTGCCACACAAAGCCGTTTCGGGCTGAAGGCCCAACCTGTTTCCTGGACGTGCTCGCGCAGGGGGCGGTTCGCGTGGCGAAGGTCATTCCGTGGCCTTCGACTATGCTCAGGCGGAACGGAGCGGGGGGATTTCACCCCGCTATAATCTTCTTCTCTGTGTCCTCCGCGCCTCTGCGCGAACCAAACCTCTTCGCGTCATCGCGTGAACAAAAAAGGGCGGACCGAAGCCCGCCCTCCCGGAAATCACTCCGCCGCGACGCCCGCGGCCGAGAACATGTCACCGGTTTCGCCCGGTTCCTCGTTGGCGGCCTTGGTCCCCTTGGCCTTCTGGCGGGTGTCGAAGGCGTCCCAGACGTCGTTCCACTGGCCGCGCGTCGCCGCCTTGGAATATTCGGTCGCACGCGTTTCGAAGAAGTTGGCATGCTCCACGCCGTTCAGCAGCGGGGTCAGCCAGGGCAGAGGATGTTCGTCGATCATGTAGATCGGCTTCAGGCCCAGCTGGCTGAGGCGCCAGTCGGCGATATAGCGGATATACTTCTTGATCTCCTTGGGCTTCATCCCCTCGACCGGGCCCATTTCGAAGGCGAGGTCGATGAAATTATCCTCCAGGCGGATCGTCGTCTGGCACACATCGGCGATGTCGTCCTTGACCGCCTTGGTCAGGCACTGGCGCTCCTGGCAGAAGGCGTGGAACATGCGGATGATGCCCTCGCAGTGCAGGCTCTCGTCGCGCACCGACCAGCTGACGATCTGGCCCATGCCCTTCATCTTGTTGAAGCGCGGGAAGTTCATCAGCATCGCGAACGACGCGAACAACTGCACGCCTTCGGTGAAGCCGCCGAACATGGCCAGCGTGCGCGCGATATCCTCGTCGCTGTCGACGCCGAAATTCTGCATGTAATCATGCTTGTCCTTCATCTCGGCATAATCGAGGAAGGCGCCATATTCGCTCTCGGGCATGCCGATCGTGTCGAGCAGGTGGCTGTACGCGGCGATATGCACCGTCTCCATGTTGGAGAAGGCGGTCAGCATCATCTTGATCTCGGTCGGCTTGAACACCCGGCCGTATTTCTCGTGATAACAGTCCTGCACCTCGACGTCGGCCTGGGTGAAGAAGCGGAAGATCTGGGTCAGCAGGTTACGCTCGTGATCGGTCAGCTTCTGCGCCCAGTCGCGGCAATCCTCACCCAGCGGCACCTCTTCGGGCAGCCAGTGGAGCTGTTGCTGGCGCTTCCAGAACTCGAACGCCCAGGGGTATTCGAAGGGCTTGTACTGCTTGGAGGCGTGAAGGAGGGACATTGCGGTTACTCCGGATACAAATCAGATAAGAGAATAGGGTGAAGGCCGGTTCAGCCGCTGCTCGCCCAGGAGCGAAGCGCGGTCGCGAAACCGGCGAGGATGATCCCGCCCGTGGCGAACATGGTGCCCGCGATCAGCCGGGCATAACGGCCCTGGTCCGACCGAACGCCACGGAGTTGCAGCAGCAGGGTCGCACCGATCACGGCCAGCACCGCCGCCACCGCGTACATGATGAACGCCGATGTCATGCGACCATTTCCGGTGTGGCGCGTTCCCAAACCGAACCCAACACAGGAGACGAACGATGGTCGATGTCAGCCAGATCAAGGAACATGCGGAAGTCATCGGAGCGGACGGCGTCCATGTCGGCACCGTCGACCATGTCGATGGCGACCGCATCAAGCTGACCAAGAACGACAGCCCCCAGACCCAGGACGGGCAGGGCGCCAAGCATCATTACCTGCCGCTCGGCCTGGTCGCCGAGGTCGAAGGCGACACGGTTCGCCTGTCGGCTACCGCCCAGAACGCCGTCGACCAGTTCGAAGAGGCCGAGTGAGTTTCTACTCCCTCTCCCCTTGTGGGAGAGGGAGGGGCCCGCGGCCATAGGCCGTGGGAGGGTGAGGGGGCCGTCCATTACGGGCGGCCCTTTTGCTTGTGTGCGATCCGCGCGCCGATCGCAGCCACGACGCCGTCGAGGTTGGTCATCACATCGGCATTGGCGAAGCGGATCACGTCATAGCCTTCGTGTTCGAGGAAGCAGGTCCGCGCAGCGTCGCGCTCCGGCTTGGCTGCATGGTCGTCGCCATCGAGTTCGACGATCAACCGCGCCGAATGTGAGCAGAAATCGGCATGGTACGGACCCATCGGAACTTGGCGGCGAAACTTCATGCTCGGCAACAGTTCGCGCAAGGCGCGCCACAACTGGCGTTCGGGCTCCCCGGCGTTCTGGCGCAGCTCACGCGATCGGTTGACCGTAGTCGGGGCAAGCAGCTGGCGCCTGGTCAGGCCTTGAGCGTTGCCCCTCACCCTTCCCACGGCCTGCGGCCGCGGGCCCCTTCCCTCTCCCACAAGGGGAGAGGGAGGTTCGGAGAAATGAGGGGGCATGGCTTCGACCTTCCCGTCGGGCAGGCATTACCTCACTGGCACGCCAGGCATTCGTCGTAATCGGTCGTCTCACCGATCTCGAACTTCGGTGCGCTGATCGTGTTGTCCGCCTCGACGCCGCCCGAGCCCGCGAAACCGGCGCGCTGCACCGACTTCGACCGGAGATAATAGAGCGACTTGATGCCCAGCTCCCATGCGCGGAAGTGGAGCATCAGCAGGTCCCACTTTTCCACATCGGCCGGGATGAACAGGTTCAGCGACTGCGCCTGGTCGATATAGGGCGTCCGGTCGCCCGCCAGTTCGAGCAGCCAGCGCTGGTCGATCTCGAACGAGGTCTTGAACGTGTCCTTTTCTTCCTGGCTCAGGAAGTCGAGATGCTGGACCGAACCGCCATGCTCGAGGATCGAGTTCCAGACCGCGTCCGAATTCTTCGACTTCGCGATCAACAGCTTTTCGAGATAGGGGTTCTTGACCGAGAACGAACCCGACAGCGTCTTGTGGGTATAGATGTTCGCCGGGATCGGTTCGATACAGGCGCTGGTGCCGCCGCAGATGATGCTGATCGACGCGGTCGGCGCGATCGCCATCTTGCAGCTGAAACGCTCCATCACGCCGACATCGGCCGCGTCGGGGCAGGGCCCGCGCTCGACCGCCAGCGTCATCGACGCCTGGTTCACCTGCGCGTTGACATGCTTGAACATGCGCAGGTTCCACGACTTGGCCATCGCGCCCTCGAAGGGAATGTTGCGCGCCTGGAGGAAGCTGTGGAAGCCCATCACGCCCAGGCCGACCGAACGCTCGCGACCCGCCGAATAGGCGGCACGCTCCATGCCCGGCTCGTGGCGGTCGATATAATCCTGCAGGACATTGTCGAGGAATCGCATCACGTCCTCGATAAAGCCCTTGTTATCCTTCCACTCGTCCCAGGTTTCCAGGTTGAGCGAGGACAGGCAGCAGACGGCGGTGCGGTCCTTGCCCTTGTGGTCCATGCCGGTCGGCAGGGTGATTTCCGAACACAGGTTCGAGGTCGACACCTTCAGCCCCAGCTCACGGTGGTGCTTGGGCATGTTCTTGTTCACATGGTCGGCGAAGACGATGTACGGCTCGCCGGTCGCCAGGCGGGTCTCGACCAGCTTCTGGAACAGTGCGCGCGCGTCGACAGTGGCGCGGACCTCGCCGGTCTTCGGGCTCTTGAGATGCCATTCGGCACCGTCGCGCACCGCCTCCATGAAGGCGTCGGGGATCAGCACGCCGTGGTGCAGGTTCAGCGCCTTGCGGTTGAAGTCGCCCGAGGGTTTCCGGATTTCCAGGAACTCCTCGATCTCGGGATGCGAGATGTCGAGATAGCAGGCGGCCGAACCGCGCCGCAGCGAACCCTGGCTGATCGCCAGCGTCAGCGAGTCCATCACGCGGACGAACGGGATGATGCCGCTGGTCTTGCCGTTCAGGCCGACCGGCTCGCCGATGCCGCGCACATTGCCCCAATAGGTGCCGATGCCGCCGCCGCGCGACGCCAGCCAGACATTCTCGTTCCAGGTGGTCACGATGCCGTCCAGGCTGTCGGGCACCGAGTTCAGATAGCAGCTGATCGGCAGGCCGCGACCCGTGCCGCCGTTCGACAGGACCGGCGTGGCGGGCATGAACCACAGCTTCGAGATATAGTCGTACAAGCGCTGAGCATGTTCGGCATTGTCGGCATAGGCCGAGGCGACGCGCACGAACAGGTCCTGATAGCTTTCGCCGGGCAGGAGATAACGGTCGTTCAGCGTTTCCTTGCCGAAGTCGGTCAGCAGCGCGTCGCGCGCATGGTCGACTTCGACCGGATAGGGTTGCGGGCGCACCGACTTGGTGTCCGCCGGGGTGGGCGCGGGCGCGGTCTTCTCAGCCAGGTTCTGGGCCGTGTCCGCTGCCATCTGTTCGAGCATATCAGTCGTCATGTCGCTATCCCGGCTATCCCTGAAATCCATCATGATGCCGCTCCTTTGTTCTTGTTTCGTTCGAGTCGGTCATCGGCTATCTAGCACCTCGCGCCGTGCACGTCGCGATCCGTCGAGAGAGGGGACGAAGCATCGTTTCCGCTGCGCCGTCCCTATCCCTGTCCTACCAGTGCTTGGGGCCACCCCCGACCTCTTCCACTATCCTTAGTGTAAAATCCCGAGCGGCACTGCAAGGGGCTAAAGCATGGAAAGGGGGTTGGTTGCGACGAACGGCGCGTTGTCCTGCGGGCTCGAAAGCCGCGACGCACGGATGTCTGCGGGGTTCACGAAGCGCAACCCCCAAAAATATTTTTTGAGCGCTGCCCGATCAGCCGAGCGACAGCAGGAACAGCGCGATCAGGCCGATGATCGCGACCAGCATCTGGGGTGGGCGCAGCCGCGCGAAATGCTGTGGCGCGCCGCCCCAGCGAGCCAGCCAGGGATCGGTCAGCGCGATCGAGGCATAGCCGACAATCAACAGGCCGAACCCGGTCAGCGGCCCCGCCATCAGCGCCAGCAGGCCCAGCAAGAAACGCAAGACCATGGTCAGCATCTGCGAGACATGGGTGCCGCCGGGGGTGAAGAAGCTGAGCCCGCGCGCCACCCCCGCCAGGAAGACGAGGATCGCGGCGCCCCAGATCTGCCCGATCAGCAGCGCCAGCGGCGCACCCGACCAGGCGGCGAGCGCGGCCAGCGGCAGGACGAGCACCGGCCCATAACCGAAGACGAGGCTGAGCGCGGGGATGCGCGGCGAGGCGGCCTCGGGCGTCGGGGCGGGATTGGGGGAGGTGGCGGTCATGATGGCGCGAACGTGCGGGGATGGATTTCCGCTCCCCCGTGATGGCGATGTCCCACGCCGGCGCGGGCGAGGAATGACAAGGCCTTATGCCGATTGGCGGTGCGGCTCCTGTTCCTCGTCATGCTCCAGCCAGGGGTGATCCTCATCGAGCGGCGCGGCAAAGGCGATGCCGACCCGGCCTTCGCGCTCCCACCGGATATAGCCGCGCAAGGGGCGGTCCGCGCCCAGGCGGATGCCGATCGCGGCACCGCACACGATATAGGCGGGGGGCAGTCCCTCGATCATCATGCCGGTCGTCGACAGGTCGCGGATCCGCACATCGACCACCGCGCTGCCCGACAGGACCTGGGCGGTGCGCAGGATTTTCATGCGCGGGCGGCGATGGGACTTCAGGCCGACCGGCTCGGCGCGTCCGTCACGGTCGTGCAGCATCCGGTGCACCTCGACCGAGTCCGTCGGCTTGCCATAGACGAAGCCCTGGATGTGGCTGCACCCCAGGTCGCGGATCAGTTCGATCTCGTCCTGGATCTCCACCCCCTCGGCGGTCGTCTCCATGCCCAGCGTGTCGGCCAGGGTCACGATCGCGCGGATGATCGCGGCGTTGCGGCTGCCGCTGCGCACCGCGCCGCGCACGAAGGACTGGTCGATCTTGATCTTGTCGAAGGGCGCATGGCGCAGATAGCCGAGCGAGGAATAGCCGGTGCCGAAATCGTCCAGCGCCAGGCGGATGCCCAGCGCCTTCAGGGCTGCGAAGCGCCGCTGCGATTCCTGGTCGTCGCTCAGGAAGACGCTTTCGGTGATCTCCAGCTCGAGCCGCTCGGGGGCCAGCCCCGATTGCGCCAGCGCCTGCGCCACCAGGGCGGGCAAATGCGGCTTGGCGAACTGGATGGACGAGACGTTGACCGCCACCCGTGCCGGGCGGGGCCAGCTCGCCGCCTCCAGGCAAGCGGTGCGCATCACCCATTCGCCGATCGGCTCGATCAGCCCGCATTCCTCTGCGACGGGCACGAACTGCGCCGGGGAGATGTCGCCTTGGGTCGGATGGCGCCAGCGCAGCAGCGCCTCGAAGCCGACGATCGTGGCGTCGCTGGTCGACACGACGGGTTGATAGGCGAGGTGGAACTGGCCCTGCGCGATGGCGACGCGCAGATCCTCCTCCATCCGCTTGCGGCTGCGCGCACCCTCCAGCATCGCCTCGGCATAGAAACGATGGACGCCGCGCCCGGCCCCCTTGGCCGCATAGAGGCCCAGATCGGCGTTGCGGATCAGCGTCTGCGAATCCGCGCCGTCCTCCGGCGCGATGGCGATGCCGATCGAACAGCCGATCGTCACCTCGTTGCCGTGAATGTCATAGGGGCGCGACAGGGTAGAGATGATCTCGCCCGCCAGTGACGCCAGTCGATCGCGCGCGTCGATGCCGGGCAACAGGATCTGGAACTCGTCTCCGCCCAGCCGTCCGACCAGCCCGACATCGCCCACCACCTGTTCCAGCCGCCGCGCGACCATTTGCAGCAGCAGGTCGCCCGCCGGATGGCCGAGCGTGTCGTTGACCGCCTTGAACCGGTCGAGATCCATCAGGAACAGCGCGGTCGGGCGATAGGGGGTGATCGATTGGCTCAGCGTCTTGTCGAGCGACAGCTTCATGCGCTGGCGATTGGCCAGGCCGGTCAGGCTGTCGAACAGCGCCAGCCGGGTGATCTCGGCCTCCGACCGGCGCTTTTCGGTCAAGTCGGAGCCCGAGCCGATAAAGCCGCGAAACCGGCCGATGCCGTCGATGATCGGCCGCCCCGAAATCGACCACCAACGCTCGGCGGCGGCCGGACCACGCGCGACCGCGCAGACGGTATAGTCCGAAAAGCTGGTACGCGACGCCATGTGGAAGGACAGGGTCCGCTCGCTGCCCGGGGCGGAGGGGTCCATCTGGAACATCTCGGTCAACAGGCGGCCGCGATATCGGCTGTCGATGCCGACCAGGTCGTTGGCGACCTTCTTCGACAAATAGGTCAGGCGGCCTTGGCGATCGGTTTCCCAGAACCAGCCGGTGCCATGCTCCTCGAACTCGGCGATCATCTTGACCGCCTGTTGCCCCTGGCCGAACTCGACCGCATGCGCCCGTGCCGCGTCGTAATCCATCCGGCCGGTGTGATAGGCCTTCAGGACCAGCAGCAGCAGCGGCGGCACGACGGCAGCCAGCACCGGCAGGATCGCCACGCCCCAGGCCAGTGCCGCGATCGGCGCCAGGAACGCAAAGCCGAAGGAATAGCCGAGCATCGCGCCGCGTATCGGGTGCAGCATGGCCGCGGTCGCCCACATCGCGGCCATCAGGCTCAGCGCCGAGGCCCAGCCGGCGCTGCCATGATGCGCATGGGCCAGGATCAGGAGCAGCGGCGCGGTGGCCAGCGCCATGACCAGTGCCATCACGCCCAGCCACTGCTTCAATCGGTAGAAGGGCCATTGCCGCGCCTGGCCCTGCCACAGCACCAGGCCGAAGGCGAATGTCGCGAGCAGCATGGCGGCGCCCGCCACGCCCTTGTCGATTTGCACCGCCTGGGGGTCGGTCATCACGCTGATCCCCGCGATCACCGCGACCGCGACCAGATTCTGCAGGATCGCCAGCGGCCAGATGCGGCACAGCGTCTTCAACCGTGCGAGATGCAAGGACGCCAGCAACTCGTCATTGTCCTCGACAAGGCCCAGCAGGGCCAGGAAGGGTAATCGGTCGGCGGCGGCGGACGGCATGGGGTTTCGTGTTTCCACTGGGGGTTCGCCCGACCCTGCCGAATCGGGGTTAAGATAGATTGAAGTCATCCCTGCGGCGGACGAATCACGCATGACACGCGCGGCGGGCGTTGCGTGCGGCGCCGTGCTGTCGCACAAGGCGGCGCATGACGACCCTGATCCGCGACACCGACCTGATCGAGAGCGTGGCCGACGCGCTCCAGTTCATCAGCTATTACCACCCGATGGATTATATCCGCGCCCTGGGTAAGGCCTATGAGGCCGAGAAGAGCCCGGCGGCCAAGGACGCCATCGCGCAGATCCTGACCAACAGCCGCATGTGCGCGGAGGGGCATCGCCCGATCTGCCAGGACACCGGTATCGTCACGGTCTTCGTGAAATGGGGCCAGGACTGCCGCCTGTCGGGCGACCGCAGCCTTCAGGAAGTCGTCGATGAGGGCGTGCGCCGCGCCTATCTCCACCCCGAGAACCGCCTGCGCGCCTCGATCCTCGCCGACCCCGCCTTCACCCGCCGCAACACCAAGGACAACACGCCCTCGGTCCTGCATGTCGAGATGGTGCCGGGCAACACGGTCTCCATCGACGTCGCGGCCAAGGGCGGCGGGTCGGAGAACAAGTCCAAGTTCAAGATGATGAACCCGTCCGATTCGATCGTCGACTGGGTGCTGGAGATGCTGCCGCAAATGGGTGCGGGCTGGTGCCCGCCCGGTATGCTGGGCATCGGCATCGGCGGCACTGCCGAAAAGGCGATGCTGCTGGCCAAGGAATCGCTGATGGGCGCGATCGACATGGGCCAGCTGAAGGCGCGCGGGCCGAAGAACGATGTCGAGGCGCTGCGTATCGAGCTGTTCGACAAGGTCAATGCGCTTGGCATCGGTGCGCAGGGGCTGGGTGGCCTGTCCACCATCCTCGACGTCAAGATCATGGACTGGCCGACTCATGCGGCGTCCAAGCCGGTCGCGATGATCCCCAACTGCGCCGCCACCCGCCACGCGCACTTCACGCTGGACGGCTCGGGCCCGGTCTATCTCGAAGCGCCCAAGCTCGACGAATGGCCCAAGGTCGACTGGAAGCCGGACCTCCAGGCCGCTCGCCACGTCGACCTCAACACGCTGACCGCCGAAGAGGTGAAGAGCTGGAAGCATGGCGACCGGCTGCTGCTCAACGGCAAGATGCTGACCGGCCGCGACGCCGCGCACAAGCGGATCAAGGACATGCTCGATCGCGGCGAGGAGCTGCCGGTCGAATTCAAGGGCCGCGTGATCTATTATGTCGGCCCGGTCGATCCGGTCGGCGAGGAAGTGGTCGGCCCGGCCGGTCCCACCACCGCGACCCGCATGGACAAGTTCACCCGCATGATGCTCGACCAGGGCCTGCTGGCGATGGTCGGCAAGGCCGAGCGCGGGCCCGCGGCCACCGACGCGATCCGCGAATACCAGTCGGCCTATCTGATGGCGGTCGGCGGCGCGGCCTATCTGGTCGCGCGTGCGATCAAGGGATCGAAGGTCGTCGGCTTCGAGGACCTGGGCATGGAGGCGATCTACGAATTCGACGTGGAGAACTTCCCCGTCACCGTCGCGGTCGACGCCGAAGGCCAGAACGTCCACACGCTCGCCCCGCTGGTGTGGCGCGAGAAGATCGCCAAGGAAGGCCTGCTGACCCCGGCGTAATGCTTAAATCCTCCCCATCTTTGATGGGGAGGGGGACCGCCGCGCAGCGGTGGTGGAGTGGCCGACAACGCCCGCGATAAAGCCACCACCGCACTGACCTATTCCACATTCTCCCAGCGCACCGCCCAGCTGGCATAGGCGGCAGGCACTGCATTGATGATCGTGAAGAGCAGGAACATGGTCTGGATGCCGCCCTGCATGACCGCGTCCTTCGGAACGTCGAAGGCGAGCCCTCCCATCAGCAGACACAGCGCGACCATCGTCGTGACCGCAAAGACCTTGAACGCCATCAGATAGGCCCGCGCCTGGATCGCACGGTCCCATTCGTCGATCTTCTCCACAAAGCTGCCGGATGGTTTGATCGGTCCCAGGATTCGCACGAACGTACCGACCGCGAAGCCGATCATCCCGATGCCGTAGCCAAGATAGGTGCCCGATCCGCTCAGGTTTTGGGCGACCGAAACGCCATAGCCGCCAAGGGCCAGCGCCAGCGCGACCGCGGACGGCCAGCGCATCGGGCGGCGGCGCGGCGGTTGCTCGGTCAGCGCGGGCACGCCGGTCCAGCGGACTATGGCGTCGAGCCGTTGGAGAAATGTATCGTTGGTCACAGCGTCTCGTCCTCTGCGTCGGGCAAGGGAACCACGAATTCGGCAAATATGATGGGCAGGCTTAGCATCGTCATGACCGTCGCATATCCAAGGGCGCCCCATTGACGATATGTGTGCGGCATCGGCCAGCCCGCCCGTGCGGCGAAGGTCAGCCAGAGGAAAAGCAGGCCGATGACGATCAGATTGACTAGATACGCCCGCCGGGCGGCGGCCAGCAGGGCGTCGCGTTCATATTCGTCATAAGTTTCGAAGCCGCGCTTCGTCAGCCAGGATTGGCGCGCGAAAGGCGAGGAAAAACTGATGACAACCAGCAAAATGCTCATCGGCATGACATTGGGAAACACGCCATCCGCGTCGCCCGGCGTCAGCATCTCGAAAACGGGAATGGCGGCGACGAACGCCAAGCCCACGACCAGCCCCCACCGCACCCAGTAGCGACGCGGCCGGTGCTTCATCTCGTTGGCGGCCCATTTGTTGACGTCATATCCGTCGTTTCGGTAGTTGCTCATGCGTCACGCTCCTGATCCGGCAGGGGTATGGAGATTTCGGCGAACAGCGCCGGGAGCGTCGTGAACAGCGCCGCCAGCGCCATGGACCAAATCAGCCAGGTCCTGGGCGTAAGAACCACCGGCGAACCGGCCGCCCCCCCCAGGCCGCCGCGAGCGTCAGGACGATCAACACCGCGCCGATCACGGCATGGGCGCGCGCCGTGGCGACACCCAGCGCCGCCGCTTCGAACTCGTCATACTGCCCGCGTTCCGGCAGGAATAATGGCGTGCGGGCAAAGGGCGACAGGCCGAAAGCGTTGGTGATGTTGAGGGCGGTCAGCGCCAACAATAGTGCGTCGGGTTGCGCCCCCGCGACCGTGACGGCCAGCGCGGTCGCCACCGGCCAAACGATCGCAAAACCCAGTGCCCAGCGGACCCATTTGCGCCGCCGGATCGGGCGGGCCGGTGGCTCGATCGGCTCGAAGCGGGCGTCATAGCGCATCGGTTGTCTCCCGGATGGCGAGGGGGTGGCGGATCATGCGGGATCCTCCCGGTCGAGAAAGGGGATGGCGAATTCTGCGAACAAGGCGGGCAGGTTCGTTGCGGTGGCGACGAGTGTGAGTGCCCAGATCGCCCAGTCCTGCCAGCGATGCGGCATTTGCCAATTACACGCGGAGGCGATCGCACACCAAGCGAGTGCACCAACGCTTAACGCAGCAACGACCCGATAAGCGTGTAATGTGGCGCGCATCAGTGCCATACGCTCGAATTCATCATAACTGCCGAGTAGCCAGTTGCCCTTGGCAAAGGGTGATCGTCCCGCGGGCACGTTCATCGCCCCCGTGATGATGAACCAAAAAAAGGGCAGGCCGCCATTATGCCCATCGGGCATCCAGAGTTGCCCAACGGCAAGACCGATGCTGAGGATGACGGCGATGAGCAGCCACCAGCGCAAATGGTGGCTGCGATAGGGACGGGCACCCGCGGACTCCGGCGGCATCTCCCCCGGGGCATAGCGACCGGTCCAGCGGCGACTGTCGAAACCCATCAGGCGTCTCCATCCCGGCGCAGCGCGTCGGTGAGCGAGGGGAAGGGGGATAGGGAGAAGACCAGTTCGACCGGCGCGTCGAAATAGGCGGCGATCTTCAGGCCCAGTTCCAGGCTAGGTTTATAGTCGCCGCGCTCGAGATAGCCGATCGTCTGCGGATTGACGCCGACCGCCTCGGCCAGTTCGCGCCGCGACACGTTGCGGTCGTTGCGGAACAGGGCAATGCGGTTGTGCATGTAGGAAAGCTATACGTCTTGTTGTGTTTACACAACGATTCGTTTGTCTGCTAATCTGCCCCTGCAAGGGGGCAGCGACGCTGACGGAGGGGTGTCACCCTATCGAGAGCGGGCCACCCCTCCGTCAGTGCTTCGCCCTGCCACCTCCCCTTGCAGGGGAGGAATGGGCATGTTCAATTCTTGTAAAGCGCGTCCAGACGCTCGCCATACACCTCGCGCAACACATGGCGGCGGATCTTTAGCGAGGGGGTCAGCTGCTGGTTCTCGATCGCGAAGGGTTCGTCGGCGATGATGAAGCGGCGGATGCGCTCGGTCACCGACAGGTCGCGATTCACCCGGTCGATCGCCGCCGAGATGGCGCCCCGGAAATCGAGATCATCCTCCAGCGCGGCGCGGTTGCAGCCGGTGCCGGACTTTGCGCACCATTCGGCGGTCCATTCCGCGTCGGGCACGATCAGCGCGACCATATAGGGTCGCCTGTCGCCCGCGATCATTGCCTGGCCGATCTCGGGTTGCAGGGTCAGCATTCCCTCGACCTTCTGGGGGGCGACATTCTCGCCCTTGTCGTTGATGATCAGGTCCTTCTTGCGGTCGGTGATGCGCAGGCGGCCGGCCGCGTCGATCTCGCCGATATCGCCGGTGTGCAGCCAGCCGTCCTTCAGCACCCGCTCGGTCTCGGTCGGGTTGCGCCAATAGCCGTGCATGACCAGCTCGCCGCGCACCAGGATCTCGCCATCCTCGGCGATCCGCACCTCGGTATTGTCGAGCGGCGGGCCGACCGTGTCCATGCGCACGCCCGCCTTGGGCCGGTTGCAGGCGATGACCGGCGCGGCCTCGGTCTGGCCATAGCCTTGCAGCAAGGTGAGGCCGATCGAGTGGAAGAACAGCCCGATCTCGGGATTCAGCGGCGCGCCGCCCGACACCATCGCCTTCAACCGCCCGCCGAATTTCTTGGCGATCTTGGGCTTGAACAGCGTCGCGACCGCCAGTTGCGCGGGCCGGTCGATCAACCGGAGCTGGCCGTTATAGCTGCGCGCGCCCAGCGCCAGCGCCTGGTCGAGCAGGCGCGCGCCAAGCCCGCCCTTCTTTTCGATCGCCTTGGCGATGCGGGTGTGCAGCACCTCGAACAGGCGGGGCACGACGAACATGATCGTCGGGCGGACCTCCTCGATATTCGCCGCCAGCTTGTCGAGGCCCTCGGCATAATAGATCTGCCCGCCCAGCGAGACGGGAAAATGCTGCCCTCCGGTATGCTCATAGGCGTGGGATAGGGGCAGGAAGGACAGGAACACCTCGTCGTCCCAGCCGAAATCCTCGGCGATCACCGCGCTGCACCCGGCGCAGTTGTGCAGGATCGCGCCGTGATGCTGCATCACCCCGCGCGGCGCGCCGCCGGTGCCCGAGGTGTAGATGATGCAGGCCAGGTCCTCGCGGGTGAAATCGGCCTGCGCGGCGACCACGACGGGGTCGGCGGGATGCTCGGCGATCATCGCGTCATACTGGCGGCATTCGATCTGGCTCGGCCCCAGTTTCAGCGACTCGATGCCGATCACCGTCTGGACATGGTTGGAGCGAAGCGCGGCGGGCATCAGCGTCGTCGCCAGCTTCTGGGTCGACACGATGATCGCGCGCGCCCCCGAATTCTCGATGATGTGCGCGTGGTCGCGTTCGGTATTGGTGGTGTAGGTCGGCACGGTGACGCCGCCCGCCGCCATGATCGCCAGGTCGGCGATGCACCATTCGGGGCGGTTGTCCGACACCAGCATCACCCGGTCGCCGCGCTGAAGGCCAGTCGCCTTCAATCCGGCCGACAGGCTGGCGACCCGGCGCGCTGCCTCGGCCCAGCTGATCGATTGCCAGGCCCCGGCTTCCTTGCGCCAGAGGAAGGGGGCGTCGCCCTTTTCGGCGGCGCGGGTGAAGAACATGGTGACGAGGTTGGGGAAATATTCGAGCGTGCGCATGTCCGTGCCTCTCCCATCGGCCCGTGTCGTGCATGTCAACGCGCGACCGGGCTCTTTGTTTTCTTATTCCGCCGGGCGTCCCGGCTTGTCACCCACTCTCCGGATCGCGGCCGAGCGGCCGGTCACGTCGATCGCGGCCCCCTCGCTGCGCGGATCGGCGGCCCCGACCCAGCGGCCCCCGACACGCTCGATCGCATTGGCCTTCAGCCCCAGCGGCGCGACCACCACCGTCTCGCCCAGCGCCTGCAGGCCGGGAACGAGCGCCTCCAGCGCGGTGCCCTGTTCGACCGTCGCGACCTTGTAGGGGGCGAACAACAGGCCTTGGGCGATCGCGTCCTGCGCGCTCAGCTTCCAGTCGATGACGCCGATGATCGCCTTGGCGACCTGCGCGATGATGGTCGAGCCGCCCGCCGCACCGACCGCGAGGCGAACCTTGCCGTTGGGGCCATAGACGATGGTCGGCGCCATCGAGCTGCGCGGGCGCTTGCCGCCCTCGACCCGGTTGGCGACCAGATCGCCGTCCCTGACCGGCACGATATCGAAATCGGTCAGCTCGTTGTTCAGCATCGTGCCGTCGACCGACAGCCCCGATCCGAACGAACCCTCGACGGTGGTCGTCACCTCGGCGACGTTGCCGGCCGCGTCGACGGTGACGAGATCGGTGGTGCCGGGCACCTCGCTGACCGGTGCGCGCACTCGTGGCGGAGCGCCCGGAGGCGTGCCGGGCGCAACCGACGCCATCGTCCGGTCGGGAGAGATCAGCGCCGAGCGGTCGGCGATATAGGCCGGGTCGAACAACCCCTCCAGCGGCACCCGGACATAATCGGGATCGCCCAGATACATATCGCGGTCCGCATAGGCGAGGCGAGAGGCTTCGGCGAACAGATGCCAGGCCTGTGGCGAGTCCTTGCCCAGCCTGGCCATGTCGAAGCGTTCGAGCAGCTTCAGGATCGACAGCATCGTCGTGCCGCCGCCCGAGGACGGACCCATGCTGCACACCTTGTACCCGCGATAGGTCGCGCAGAGCGGCGGGCGCGGCCTGGCGGCGTAGGCGGCGAGGTCGCCGGTCGTCATCTTCGACGGATTGCGGGTGGCGGTGTTGACCGTCGTCACCAGCTTCTGCGCCTGCGGTCCGACATAGAAGCTGTCGGGGCCCAGCTTGGCGATCCGCTCCAGCAGGGCGGCCTGTTCGGGGTTGCGGATCGTGCTGCCGAGCGGGAGCACCTGACCATCGGGCCCGGTCAGCCGCGCACGGGTGGCGGCGTCGACATGACCGCCATAACGGGTCAGCGCGGTCTGCAGGCGCGGGGTCAGCCGGAACCCGTCGCGCGCCAGCCGGATCGCGGGCTGGAACAGCCGTGCCCAGGGCAGCTTGCCGCCTTGCGCATGGGCGAGCGCCATGCCGCGCAGCGCGCCGGGCACGCCGACGCTGCGCCCGCCGGGGACGGCATCGGCGTGGCTGAGCGGGCGGCCATCGGGGCCGTAGAACCAGTCGGGGGTGGCGGCCATCGGCGCGGTTTCGCGCGCGTCGATCGTGTTCGTGCCGCGCGCGTCGTGGCGCACCCAATAGCTGCCGCCGCCGATGCCGGAGCTTTGCGGTTCGACCACGTTCAGCGCCAGCATGGTGGCGATGGCGGCGTCGGTCGCGCTGCCCCCGGCGCGCAATATCTCGACCCCGGCGGCGGCGGCGCGGGGGTCGGCGGCACTGACCATGCCCTCGGCCGGAGATTTGGCGGGCTGCCGCGCCGCGGCTGGGGCGGCGAGGATCATGGCGGGGGCGAGCGCGAGCGCCGCCACGGACAGGAGCGAGTGCTTCATCCGCCCGACCCTAGCGGCAGGCGGGCCCCTGCGCCAAGCCGTAACGTCAGGCACCCACCGCGTCGGTCACGCTGGCAAAGCCGTCGCGGGCCAGCAGCGCGTCGAGATCGGCCAGGATGCGGGCGGCCAGCCCCGGCCCTTCATAGACCAGCGCCGAGTAAAGCTGGACCAGGCTGGCCCCGCTGCGGATACGGGCATAGGCTTCCGCCCCGCTGTCGATCCCACCCGCCGCGATCAGCGTCATCGCAGCGCCGGTGGCCTTGCGGAAATCGACCAGCCGCGCGCGGGCGAGCGGGGCGAGGGGACGACCCGACAGGCCGCCGGTCTCGGTCGCGTTGGCGCTTTTCACATCGGGGCGGGTGATGGTGGTGTTGCCGATGATGATCGCATCCAGCCGGTTGTCGATCGCGGCGCGCGCGATCTCGTCGATCTGGGCGGGGTAGAGGTCGGGGGCGACCTTCAGGAACAGCGGCACCGCGCCCGCCCCCTCGCGCGACGCCGCCAGCAGTTCGGCGAGCGCCGCGCCATGTTGCAGGTCGCGCAGGCCGGGCGTGTTGGGGC
This sequence comes from Sphingomonas flavida, assembly GCF_036663655.1. Classification (NCBI taxonomy): domain Bacteria; kingdom Pseudomonadati; phylum Pseudomonadota; class Alphaproteobacteria; order Sphingomonadales; family Sphingomonadaceae; genus Sphingomonas; species Sphingomonas flavida. The sequence continues at coordinate 167,576 of NZ_JAXOJH010000008.1, read as the reverse complement.
TGGAGATGTTGATCGTGACATAGTCCGCGATCGGCGCGGCCTGGGTCACACCGTGGCGATAGTCGGCGATGCGATCGGCCGCATCCTTGTTCGCACCGACATTGATGCCGAGCACACCCTGGCGCTTCGCCGCCTTCGCCCGCGCCAGCCCGGCGTCGAGGCCGCCATTGTTGAAGCCATAGCGGTTGACCACGCCCTTGTCCTCGACCAGCCGGAACAGGCGGGGTTTCGGATTGCCGGGCTGGGGCCTGGGGGTCAGCGTCCCGATCTCGACCATGCCGAAGCCCAGGCCGAAAAAGCCGTCGATCGCCTCGCCATTCTTGTCGACCCCGGCCGCCAGCCCCAACGGGTTGGCGAAGTCGATTCCCGCCACCGTGGTGGCCAGGCGCGGATAACGTGCCGGATCGGCCCCCAACGGCGCGCCCAGCGATCCCCATCGCGACAGCATCGCGACCGTCAGACCATGGGCGCGTTCGGCATCGAGGGCGAAGAGGAGCGGGTGATAAAAGGCCATGTCGGCCCGGTTAGCGGATTGCAGTGGGAGGGGGAAGGCGGGGCTTGGAGCGGCATGTTCTTCTTGCTCCCCTCCCGTTTACGGGAGGGGTTGGGGGAGGGCAGCGTGTCTCACGGAGACTGTTGCCCGTGGCCTTTCCCTCCCCCATCCCCTCCCGTTTACGGGAGGGGAGCGGCAAGACGAGAGGGTGTGCGCTATCGCTCAGTGCATCATGCAAAGGAACGCTATCACCCAACATGGGTTGGTGGGGGGCAACAGGGAGAGCCCCGATGAAGACCCCCATTCCCTTCACCCCCCAGATCGAAGACGTGAAGCCTGAGGAAGGCGAAACCGTCGACCAGATGAAGCAGTCCTTCGAACATATCCTCGACACCACGTCCAAGGACTATGGGCACGGCGTCCGCGCGGTCCATGCCAAGGCGCACGGCATCATCCGGGGCAAGCTGACGGTCCATGACGCCCTGCCGCCGGAGCTGGCGCAAGGGTTGTTCGCGCAAGGTGGCACATATGATGCGGTGGCGCGCATCTCGACCAATCCGGGCGATATCCTCGACGACGCGATCGCTCTGCCGCGCGGGCTGGCGCTGAAGGTGATCGGTGTCGAGGGCGAGCGACTGTCGGGGTCGCAGGGCGATGCGACGCAGGATTTCGTCATGGCCAACGCGCCGGTCTTCACCGCGCCCACGGCGGACGCCTTTGCCAAGAACCTCAAGATGCTCGCCTCGACGACCGACAAGTTCGAGGGCGGCAAGAAGCTGCTGTCCGGCATCCTGCGCGGGATCGAGGCGACGCTGGAGACGGTCGGGGTCGAGAGTGCGACACTGAAGACGCTGGGCGGATCGAAGCAGGTCCATCCGCTCGGCGAGACCTATTACAGCCAGACGCCGTTCCGCTATGGCGACTATATTGCCAAATTCGCGCTGTTCCCGGTCAGCCCGGCATTGACCCAGCTGACCGGCGACACGGTTAACACGCATGACCGGCCCGACGCGCTTCGCGAAGTCGTGCGCGAGGTGATGATCGAGCAGGGCGGGCAGTGGGAGCTGCGCGTCCAGCTCAACCGCGATCTCGATGCCATGCCGATCGAGGACGCGACCGCCGAATGGAGCGAGGAGGACAGTCCCTATGTCACCGTCGCGACCTTTGCCGCCGAACCGCAGATCAGCTGGCAGGACGGCCAGACCAATGCGATCGACGATGCCCTGTCCTACAACATCTGGCATGGCCTCGCCGCGCACCAGCCGCTGGGCAACATCAACCGGGCGCGCAAGGACACCTATCGCTTCTCGGCCGAATATCGCGGCCGCGTGAATGGCTGTCCGATGCACGAGCCGCGCGCCATGGCCGAGTTGCCGTGATGCGGCGGCGCGGGCTAGGGCGGACGGCATGATCCGTCTGTTTCATGTCAGCGACGTGCATTTCGGTGCCGAAGACCCCGCCGCGCTCGCTTGGTTCGCCGAGCGGGTCGCGGCGGAGAAGCCCCATGCGGTCATCATGACCGGCGACCTGACCATGCGCGCGACCAAGCGCGAGTTTCAGGACGGCGGTGCCTGGCTGAAATCGCTGGGCGTGCCGGTGACGGTCGAGGTCGGCAATCACGACATCCCCTATTACTGGGACCCGTTCCGCCGGTTGTTCGCGCCCTATCAGCGTTATGCCGCGATCGAACGGATGATCGAACGGCCGCTCGACCTGCCGGGCGTGACGGTGGTGCCGCTGAAGACCACCGCGCGCGCGCAGTGGCGGTGGAACTGGTCGAAGGGGCGGGTGAGCGGCGGTTCGCTGCGCCGCGCGCTGGCCCTGATCGCGGCCGCGCCCAAGGATCACCTGATCCTGGTCGCCGCGCATCATCCGCTGATCGAGGGGCCGACCAAGGGCACCGCCAAGACGCGCAATGGCGACGCCGCGCTGACCCAGCTGGCGGCGGCGGGCGCACATGCGGTGCTGAGCGGTCATGTCCACGACCCGTTCGACGTGCCGATCGACCGCGACGGCCGGATCATCCGCATGATCGGTGCGGGCACCCTATCCAAGCGCACCCGCAAGACGCCACCGGCGTTCAACGAGATCCGGGTCGAGGGCCGGGGTTTCGAAACGCTGGTCCGCACCTTCGGCGAAACCGCGCCGCATGTGATTACCGAGGATATGCGCGCGGGTTAGCGTTTGATCCACCTGACCTGAAATATTGCCCTACCACCCCGGCCTCCGCCGGGGTGATGCTTCAGCTTGGCTGGATCAAACCCCAGTTGCGGGTTCCGGAAACACGGGCGTGATCGCCAACCTGCGTTCGGCCTGAGCGAAGTCGAAGGCTACTGCCCAGTCGCCGCTTCCCGGCAGGAGTAGGCGGTGGCTTCGTCTCAGCCCCGCATCACATGCGGGCGCGCCGCGACCTGGTCGAACATCCGGCCGGGCTGATCGAGCCAGATCGGCGACAGCTTGGCCGAATCCACGCGCTCCAGTCCCACCGCATAGGCGCAGCGGGCCACGCCCCAGTCGGTGTGCGCCGCCGCCGCCAGAATGGGCACGAACATCGGCCGTCCCGCCGCGTCGATCACATGGATCGCCTCACGCGGCAGGGCGGTGACGCCGCGCACCGTGCGGGTTTCGCCGGGGGCAAGCGCGAAGGCCGGGACGATCGGGCGTCCCTGCGGCTGGCGCGCCAGATCGACCAGTTCCCCATCCAGGCCCGCATGGGCGCTCAGCAGGCGCAGGTCGACCGCGACGCGACCGATCGGGGTCGCGCCACTATTGTGGACGGTCACCTCCGCCTCGATCGTGGCGGACAGCATGTTGAGCCCGACCCGCAGCGGCTTTGCGGTGATCGCCAGGAAGCTGGGTTCGGGCGGAAGCGGCGGCGGTGCGGGCTGGCGCGGGGCGGGCGGGGTCGCTGCTGTGGCGGGGACGGCGGCGGCTGCCGCCATCGGCTCGGGCCGATCCTCGGTCGCCTTGGGTGCCGGGGCGGGCAGCGCCGGAACCGGGCGCCCGCGGCGGCCCAGCCAGATGCCGATCGCCAGCGCGCCCAGGCCGACCCCGATCAGCAGCGCCCAGAAGGGCAGGCCGCGATCCGCCTCGGCCTGCTGCTCGGGAGCGGTGGTGCCGGGCGCGGCGATGGCGGGCGTCGGCTCCTGTCCATTGGCCAGCGTCATGTCGGGTTCGGACGGCGTGACCGCCGGGGACTCGCGATCGGGCAGGCGGGTCGCGGGCGGCTCGGGCGAGGCGATGGGCGTCGGCGTGGCGACCGGGCTTGGCGTCGGCGAGGGCGTGGGGCGCGGGGTGGCACGCGGGCTGGGCGTGGCGCGCGGGGTGGGGGCGGGGGTCGGCGTCGCGGCGGGCGCGCTCTGGCCGGGCAGCACGATACGCGGCGCGGGCGGCGTCGGCACCGGCGTCTGCGTGCCCTGCGGCGTGGTGCCGCGCGGGCTCAGGCTGAACCCGTCGAGCCCTCCCGTGGCGGGACGGGCGGCGTCATTGTCCTGCCCGCCGGTCTGCAGCGGCGCGGCCGGATTGGGGGCGGCCAGCGCCGGGGAGGCAAGCACCAGGGTGGAAAACACCGGGGCCAGCGTCAGGGCAAGGAGGCGCGCGGCGCGGCGCGGCCCGGACGATGTCATGAAAATCATTCCTCGCGGTAACTATATTCTTCCGGCCGACCGGACCACCGGCCCGAACACCCAAGCCGTGCCCGGTAGGCCCGACGGATGCAACCCCCTTGTGTAGCGCGATATGCGGCCAATATATGGCAGAGACGGCGCGCGGCGGAACTTTCCCCGTGGGCGCGCGTGTCCCCGTTTGACACGCGGGGTCCCAGCCCCTATATCGGGATCATCCACCACAATCTTCGGGAAATGATGCGCCTTCGCGCAGCGTGTCGGTCGAATGGAAGATTGCTGGTTCAGCAGACGCCGGATGCCGCCGCAGATACTTGCGAGCGGCCTTTCGGCGTCTGTCGTTGCGTCTGGTCCGGAGGCATCCGGGCAGTGATTTACGGCTGACGAGGCAGACAGACCCATGGCAACCAAGGCGATCGACAGCGGCTCCGCCCCGCGCAAGGGCGATGGCGGCACCGCTAAGCGGCGTATCCGCAAGGTGTTCGGCAACATCCACGAAGTGGTGCAGATGCCGAACCTGATCGAGGTTCAGCGCGAAAGCTACGAGCAGTTCCTGCGCTCGGACAAGTCCACGGGCCATGTCTCGGGGCTGGAAAAGACGCTGCGCAGCGTCTTCCCGATCCAGGATTTCGCCGGCACCGCCTATCTCGACTTCGACGACTATGTCCTCGAGGACCCGAAGTTCGACGTCGAGGAATGCCGCCAGCGGGGCATCACCTATGCCGCGCCGATGCGCGTCACCCTGCGCCTGACCGCGTTCGAGGTCGATCCCGATACCGAGGCCAAGTCGGTCATCGATATCAAGGAGCAGGACGTCTACATGGGCGACATGCCCCTGATGACGGAGAACGGCACCTTCTTCATCAACGGCACCGAGCGCGTCATCGTCAGCCAGATGCACCGTTCGCCGGGCGTGCTGTTCGACCATGACCGCGGCAAGACCCATGCCTCGGGCAAGTACCTCTTCGCCGCGCGCGTGATCCCGTATCGCGGTTCGTGGCTGGACTTCGAGTTCGACGCCAAAGACATCGTCAACGTCCGTATCGACCGCAAGCGCAAGCTGCCGGTGACGGCGCTGCTCTATGCGCTGGGCATGAACTCGGAAGAGATCCTCAACTATTTCTACAACCGCCTGACCTTCGTTCGCGGCGACGGCGGCTGGAAGATCCCGTTCCAGGCCGAGAACTGGCGCGGCGCCAAGCCGATGTTCGACATCGTCGACGCCAGCTCGGGCGAGGTCGTGTTCCCGGCCGGTCAGAAGATCAGCCCGCGTGCCGCCAACAAGGCGGCCAAGGACGGCCTGTCGCAGCTGCTGATCCCCACGGAAGAGATCTTCGGCCGCTACAGCGCGTACGACCTGATCAACGAGCAGACCGGCGAGATCTATGTCGAAGCCGGTGACGAGATCAGCGCCGAGAATCTGGAAGCGCTGGACAAGGCGGGCGTCGACACGATCGAACTGCTCGACATCGACCATGTCGCGACCGGTCCGTGGATCCGCAACACGCTGAAGGCCGACAAGGCCGAAGAGCGTGAGCAGGCGCTGTCCGACATCTACCGCGTGATGCGCCCCGGCGAGCCGCCGACGCTGGAGACGGCGGAGTCGCTGTTCGCCGGCCTGTTCTTCGATCCCGATCGCTACGACCTGTCGGCCGTGGGTCGCGTCAAGCTGAACATGCGCCTCGACCTCGACTGCCCGGACACGGTGACGACGCTGCGCACCGAGGACATCCTCGCGGTCGTCAAGACGCTGGTCGACCTGAAGGACGGCAAGGGCGAGATCGACGATATCGACAATCTCGGCAACCGCCGCGTGCGTTCGGTGGGCGAGCTGCTGGAGAACCAGTATCGCGTCGGCCTGCTGCGCATGGAGCGTGCGGTCAAGGAGCGCATGTCGTCGGTCGACGTGTCGACGGTGATGCCGAACGACCTGATCAACGCCAAGCCCGCGGTCGCCGCGGTGCGCGAGTTCTTCGGTTCGTCGCAGCTGTCGCAGTTCATGGACCAGACCAACCCGCTCTCCGAAGTGACGCACAAGCGTCGTGTTTCGGCGCTCGGGCCGGGCGGTCTGACGCGTGAGCGTGCAGGCTTCGAAGTCCGCGACGTTCACCCGACCCATTATGGCCGCATCTGCCCGATCGAAACGCCGGAAGGCCCGAACATCGGTCTGATCAACTCGCTGTCGACCTTCGCCCGCGTCAACAAGTACGGCTTCATCGAGACGCCGTACCGCAAGGTGCTGGACGGCAAGGTCAGCGACGAGGTCGTGTACCTGTCGGCGATGGAAGAGCAGAAGCACACCGTCGCCCAGGCTTCGGCCGCGACGGATGAGGAAGGCCGCTTCGTCGAGGATCTGGTCTCGGCGCGTCAGGCGGGCGAGTTCCTGATGGCGCTGCCCGATCAGATCACCCTGATGGACGTCAGCCCCAAGCAGCTCGTCTCGGTCGCCGCCTCGCTCATTCCGTTCCTGGAAAACGACGACGCCAACCGCGCGCTCATGGGCTCGAACATGCAGCGTCAGGCCGTGCCGCTGGTGAAGGCGGAAGCGCCCTTCGTCGGTACCGGCATGGAAGAGACCGTGGCCCGCGACTCGGGTGCGGCGATCGCGGCCAAGCGTGCCGGTATCGTCGACCAGGTCGATGCGGCGCGTATCGTGGTTCGTGCGACCGGTGAGGTCGATGCGGGCAAGTCGGGCGTCGACATCTACACGCTGATGAAGTTCCAGCGTTCGAACCAGTCGACCTGCATCAACCAGCGTCCGCTGGTGAAGGTGGGTGACGTGGTCAACGCCGGTGACGTGATCGCCGATGGTCCCTCGACCGAGTTCGGCGAGCTGGCGCTGGGCCGCAACGCGCTCGTCGCGTTCATGCCCTGGAACGGCTACAATTATGAGGACTCGATCCTCATCTCCGAGCGGATCGTGAAGGACGACGTGTTCACGTCGATCCATATCGACGAGTTCGAAGTCATGGCGCGCGACACCAAGCTCGGGCCGGAAGACATCACCCGCGACATCCCGAACGTCGGCGAGGAAGCGCTGCGCAACCTCGACGAGGCGGGTATCGTGTACGTCGGCGCCGAGGTGGAGCCGGGCGACATCCTGGTCGGCAAGATCACGCCGAAGGGCGAATCGCCGATGACGCCGGAGGAAAAGCTCCTCCGCGCGATCTTCGGTGAAAAGGCCAGCGACGTGCGCGACACCTCGCTCCGCCTGCCGCCGGGCGTCGCCGGTACGATCGTCGACGTGCGCGTCTTCAATCGTCACGGCATCGACAAGGACGAGCGCGCGATGGCGATCGAGCGCGAGGAGATCGAGCGCTTGAAGAAGGATGCCGACGACGAGCGTACGATCCTCAACCGGGCGACCTGGAGCCGCCTGCGCGAAATGCTGCTCGACCAGACCGCCACCGCAGCGCCCAAGGGCGTGAAGAAGGGCATCGTTATCGATGCCGAGGTGCTGGAATCGGTCGATCGTCACGAATGGTGGAAGTTCGCCGTCGCCGACGATGCGCGCCAGAGCGATCTGGAAGCGGTCAAGGCGCAGTATGACGAAGCCGCCAAGCGGATCACGGACAAGTTCCATGACCGCCGCGACAAGCTGGAGCGTGGTGACGAACTGCCGCCGGGCGTGCTCAAGATGGTCAAGGTCTTCGTGGCGGTGAAGCGCAAGCTGCAGCCGGGCGACAAGATGGCCGGCCGTCACGGCAACAAGGGCGTCATCAGCCGCATCCTGCCGCAGGAGGACATGCCCTTCCTCGCGGACGGTACGCCGGTCGATCTCGTGCTGAACCCGCTGGGCGTGCCGTCGCGCATGAACGTCGGTCAGATCTTCGAGACGCACCTTGGCTGGGCGGCGCGCAACCTGGGTATGCAGGTCGCGGCGCAGCTGGAGGATTGGCGCGAAGCCAATCCCGACGCCAAGCCGGGCGCAGTGCCGGAAGCGGTGAAGTTGCGCCTCGTGGAAATCTATGGCGATCACTATGCCGCGGACATCCAGAAGCGCGATGACGAGGAAGTGGCCGAACTGGTCCAGAACATCCGCACCGGCGTGCCGATGGGGACCCCGGTGTTCGATGGCGCGCGCGAGAGCGACGTGTCGGAGATGCTGGAGCTGGCCGGTCTGCACACCTCGGGCCAGTCTGACCTGTTCGACGGACGCACGGGCGATCAGTTCGACCGCAAGGTGACCGTGGGCATCATCTACATGCTCAAGCTGCACCACCTGGTCGACGACAAGATCCACGCGCGTTCGATCGGCCCGTACAGCCTCGTCACCCAGCAGCCGCTGGGCGGTAAGGCGCAGTTCGGTGGCCAGCGCTTCGGTGAGATGGAAGTGTGGGCGCTGCAGGCTTATGGCGCGGCGTACACGCTCCAGGAAATGCTGACGGTGAAGTCGGACGACGTGGTCGGCCGCACCAAGGTCTACGAAGCGATCGTCAAGGGCGACGACACCTTCGAGGCGGGCATTCCGGAGAGCTTCAACGTGCTGGTCAAGGAAATGCGCTCGCTGGGTCTCAACGTCGACCTCAAGACGGTCGAAGAAACCCAGGACGACGGTCTGGCCGAGGCGGCGGAGTAAGATACGGAGCCGGTGGGGCCACCCGCCCCGCCGGCGCCTTTCTCGCTCGCCCGATGAATTTTCCCTCCCTGTGAGGAAAGCAAAATGAACGAACTGACCAACTTCGCCAATCCGGTGGCCAAGCCGGAAACCTTCGACCAGATTCAGATCGGCATCGCGTCGCCCGACAAGATCCGCTCCTGGTCGTTCGGCGAGATCAAGAAGCCCGAGACGATCAACTATCGCACGTTCAAGCCGGAACGTGACGGCCTGTTCTGCGCGCGCATTTTCGGTCCGATCAAGGATTACGAATGCTTGTGCGGCAAGTACAAGCGCATGAAGTACAAGGGCATCGTCTGCGAAAAGTGCGGTGTCGAGGTTACGGTGTCGAAGGTCCGTCGTGAGCGGATGGGCCATATCGAACTGGCCGCCCCCGTCGCGCATATCTGGTTCCTGAAGTCGCTGCCGAGCCGCATCGGCCTGCTGCTCGACATGCAGTTGAAGCAGCTCGAGCGCGTGCTGTACTTCGAGGCCTATATCGTCATCGAGCCGGGCCTGACCCCGCTGGAGAAGTATCAGCTTCTCACCGAGGACGAACTGCTCGACGCGCAGGATGAATATGGCGAGGACGCCTTCTCGGCCGGGATCGGCGCCGAGGCGGTCCGCATCATGCTCGAGAATCTCGACCTGGAAGGCGAGAAGGTCACGCTGCTCGAAGAGCTGGCGACGACCAAGTCGGAGCTGAAGCCCAAGAAGATCATCAAGCGGCTGAAGGTCGTCGAGAGCTTCCTGGAATCGGGCAACCGTCCCGAATGGATGATTCTGGAAGTCATTCCGGTCATCCCGCCGGAACTCCGCCCGCTGGTGCCGCTGGACGGCGGTCGCTTCGCGACGTCGGACCTGAACGACCTGTACCGCCGCGTCATCAACCGCAACAACCGCCTGAAGCGCCTCATGGAGCTGCGTGCGCCGGACATCATCGTCCGCAACGAAAAGCGCATGTTGCAGGAAGCGGTTGACGCGCTGTTCGACAATGGCCGTCGCGGCCGCACGATCACGGGCGCCAACAAGCGTCCGCTGAAGTCGCTGTCCGACATGCTCAAGGGCAAGCAGGGCCGCTTCCGCCAGAACCTGCTCGGCAAGCGCGTCGACTATTCGGGGCGTTCGGTCATCGTGACCGGCCCGGAGCTGAAGCTGCACCAGTGCGGCCTGCCCAAGAAGATGGCGCTCGAGCTGTTCAAGCCGTTCATCTACGCCCGTCTGGACGCCAAGGGTCTGTCGATGACCCTGAAGCAGGCCAAGAAGTGGGTCGAGAAGGAGCGCAAGGAAGTCTGGGACATCCTGGACGAGGTGATCCGCGAGCACCCGGTGATGCTGAACCGCGCGCCGACGCTCCACCGTCTGGGCATCCAGGCGTTCGAGCCGGTGCTGATCGAGGGCAAGGCGATCCAGCTCCACCCGCTGGTCTGCTCGGCGTTCAACGCCGACTTCGACGGCGACCAGATGGCCGTGCACGTTCCGCTGTCGCTGGAAGCGCAGCTGGAAGCGCGCGTCCTGATGATGTCGACCAACAACATCCTGTCGCCCGCCAACGGCAAGCCGATCATCGTGCCGTCGCAGGACATGGTGCTGGGCCTGTACTACCTCTCGCTCGAAAAGCAGAAGGAACCGGGCGAGGGCATGATGCTGGCGGACATGGAGGAGGTCCATCAGGCCCTCTTCGCCGGTGCCGTCACGCTGCACACCAAGATCATCAGCCGCGTTCCGCAGACCGATGAGCAGGGCAACCAGTATCTCAAGCGCTTCGAGACGACGCCGGGCCGCATGCTGCTGGGCGAGACGCTGCCGAAGAGCCACAAGGTGCCCTTCGACATCGTCAACCGCGTCCTGACCAAGAAGGACGTCGGTGAGGTGATCGACGAGGTGTATCGTCACACCGGCCAGAAGGAGACCGTGCTGTTCGCCGACGCGATCATGTCGCTGGGCTTCCGTCACGCGTTCCGCGCCGGCATCTCGTTCGGCAAGGACGACATGATCATCGCACCGGACAAGGATCGTCTGGTCGACGAGACGCGCGATCAGGTGAAGGACTTCGAGCAGCAGTATCAGGACGGCCTGATCACGCAGCAGGAGAAGTACAACAAGGTGATCGACGCCTGGAGCCGTTGCGGCGACCAGGTCGCGAACTCGATGATGAACGAGATCAAGGCGGTCCGGCATTACGAGGACGGCCCGATGGTCGGCCGCGAAAAGCCGATCAACTCGATCTACATGATGGCCCACTCGGGTGCACGTGGTAGCCCCGCGCAGATCAAGCAGCTGGCGGGTATGCGCGGCCTGATGGCCAAGCCGTCGGGCGAGATCATCGAAACGCCGATCATCTCGAACTTCAAGGAAGGTCTGACCGTTCTTGAATACTTCAACTCGACCCACGGCGCGCGTAAGGGCCTGGCCGATACGGCGCTGAAGACGGCGAACTCGGGTTACCTGACCCGCCGTCTGGTGGACGTGTCGCAGGACTGCGTCATCATCGAAGAGGATTGCGGCACGACCCGCGCCCTCGAGATGAAGGCGATCGTGCAGGGCGGCTCGACCATCGCGTCGCTTGGCGAGCGTATCCTGGGCCGCACCACGGCCGAGGACATCGTCAACGCCAAGACCGGCGAAGTCATCATCGCATCGGGCGTCCTGCTCGACGAGCCGATGGTCGCGCGGATCGAGGCGGCGAACACCCAGTCGGTCAAGATCCGCAGCCCGCTGGTCTGCGAGTCGAAGATCGGTGTCTGCGGCAAGTGCTATGGCCGTGACCTCGCTCGCGGTACGCCGGTGAACATCGGCGAAGCGGTCGGCGTCATCGCGGCGCAGTCGATCGGTGAGCCGGGTACGCAGCTGACGATGCGTACCTTCCACATCGGTGGTGCGGCGCAGTTGAACGAGCAGTCGAACCTGGAAGCGGCGGTGGACGGTGTCGTCCAGTTCCGCGATCTTCGCCTGATCGCCGACCAGCGTGGTCGCCGCGTGGTGCTGAGCCGTTCGGGCGAGATCGCGATCGTCGACATGGACGGCCGCGAACTGTCGGTCGACCGTATCCCCTACGGTGCGTATGTCCTGTTCGACGATGGCCACATCGTGTCGAAGGGCGATCGCATGGCCGAGTGGGATCCGTTCACCATGCCGGTGATCACCGAAAACCCCGGTACGGTGAAGTTCCAGGACCTGATCGAGGGCAAGACCCTGACCGAGCAGGTCGACGAAGCCACGGGTATCGCCCAGCGCGTCGTCACCGAATATCGCGCCTCGACCAAGTCGAAGGAGGATCTGCGTCCGCGCATGACCCTGCTCGACGACAATTCGGGCGAAGCCGGTCGCTACATGCTGGCGCCGGGCGCGACGCTCTCGGTCGAGGACGGCGCACATGTTCAGGGCGGTGACGTTCTGGCACGTGTCGCGCGCGAGTCGGCCAAGACCCGCGACATCACCGGTGGTCTGCCGCGCGTCGCCGAGCTGTTCGAAGCGCGTATTCCGAAGGACTCGGCGATCATCGCCAAGGTCTCCGGCCGCGTCGTGTTCGGCAAGGATTACAAGGCGAAGCGCAAGATCGGCATCCAGCCCGAGGATGGCGGCGAGGTCGTCGAGTATCTGGTGCCCAAGTCGAAGGTGATCGACGTTCAGGAAGGCGACTACGTCAAGCGTGGCGACAACCTGATCGGCGGCTCGCCCGATCCGCACGATATTCTGGAAACGATGGGCGTGGAGCCGCTGGCCGAATATCTGGTCAGCGAAATCCAGGAAGTCTATCGACTCCAGGGCGTGAAGATCAACGACAAGCACATCGAGACGATCGTTCGTCAGATGCTGCAGAAGGTCGAGATCACCGATGGCGGCGACACCACGCTGCTGAAGGGCGAGCAGGTCGATCGCGAGGAAATGGACGCGATTAACGAAAAGCTCGGCGCCAATGAAGTGCGTGCGCAGGGCAAGCCCGTCCTGCTCGGCATCACCAAGGCGAGCCTGCAGACCCGCAGCTTCATCTCGGCCGCGTCGTTCCAGGAAACCACCCGCGTCCTCACCGAGGCGGCGGTCCAGGGCAAGCAGGACACGCTGATGGGCCTGAAGGAGAATGTCATCGTCGGCCGCCTGATCCCGGCGGGTACCGGTGCGGGCATGAACCGCCTGCGCGTGGCGGCATCCAGCCGCGACGCGGCACTGCGGGCGCAGCAGCGCAAGCTGGCCGAGGCGATCATCGCCCCGGTCACCGCCGCCGAAGAGCGCGCCGCCGAACAGGCGCGTTCGGTGCGCGACGCGGGCGGCACCGGCAACGATCCGCTGGCCGAGGTTGCACCCTCGGGCCAGGGCACGGACGCCGATGCCGGTGAGTATCTGAACGACTGATCCGACGGACGGATCGGAAGACAAGGGCCGCCGTCCGGGCAACCGGGCGGCGGCTTTTTTTGACGCGGATCCGATTGCTTTTTGAGGTGGAACACGGCCCCGGTTGCGGGTCATGATTTGTAACGTGCAAATCAGCGGTTTTGCGCCGAATGGAGGGCGCGCAGGGCCGTAGCGCGGGAACCGAAATGCCCTCCCAACCATATACGAATATTGGAGAAGATCCCGGACGCGCGCGGGTTATTGGCGTGCCGATGGGGCCCCGGAGACCTGAAATGACGTCGCTTGAGATTGACGAAGACTATTTCTACCAACGTGCCGAAACCGAACTCGAACTGGCCCAGAAGGCGACCCATCCTGCCGCGGTTCGAGCGCATTACATCATCGCGAACCACTATCTGGACCGCGTCTATAGCCAGCCCCAATCGGGCGCAGTGATCGAAGCGGCAGAGTAAGTCGAACTGCCCCCTCCAAAAATTGGGGTGGGGCAGTCCGACCCCTTGTGTCGGAACCTGTGCAATTCGGCCCCGATCGGCCAAAAACGGGATCGCCCGGTCTCGTCGGCTCGGTGCATCCAGATGTTCAAAGCGGTCCGAGCTTTCCTCCCTATCTGTCGCTGTCTTGCGTGATCATTCGACCGGTATGGGACCGTTCAAACCTTCAAGTGGAGGTGTCGGCGCATAGAATCGCCGGAGGAACATCAAGCCGGAGAGGGCGACTTTACGAGAGTACGGGGACCCCTCTCCACCATCCTCACGGATAACCCCCGCTCTTTGCAGGGACAGAATAGCTGACGAGCGGCTGAAGCCATGGGGCGAACGCGGCAATCTTATCCTGCCTGATGCCGCTGGCTTCCAAACGTCATTCCATATCATCCCGATCGCAGACCTGACGGCGGCGCGTTCGTCTTGATCGCGTGGCGCCGCGCCGATATTGACGATCGCTCAGCCTCCAAAAAGCCATGTCGCTGGAACTCCACGGCAAATCTTCCCTGTCCCACGACACCCGAAAAGCGGCGCTCGACAGCCACTGGGACGGTGCCTAGGCGACCGGCATGACGACCATCCGTTCGACCCTCTTGCCGCTCTGGTCATCCCGTTCGACCCGATCATTCGCCTTTGCCGCCCTGTGGTTGGCGACTTTCGCGCTCGCCCTGTTCGTCGTCTTCCGCGTCCCGATCGCCAGCGGCTTCGACCTGGGTTTCGGCGAGCGTGGCGATGCGCTGATCGAGATGACCATCCTCGAGCATTGGCGCAATGTCTGGGCGGAGGTGTCGCCATGGGACCGCGGTTTCTACTTCCATCCCTATGGCGACACGCTGGGGTATAATGACGGCTATTTCCTCTATGGCCTGTCCTACTCGGTCTGGCGGATGCTGGCGGATCCGTTTCACGCCGACACGCTGAACATCCTGACCTTCAAGGCGATCGGTTTTGTGGGCGCCTATGCGCTGGTCCGGCGCGGGCTGGGGTGGGGGCGCGGCGCAGGGCTGTTCGTCGCGGCGGGCTTTACGATCGCGAGCAACATTTCGCTCCAGGCGGTCCATGCCCAGTTGCAAAGCGTCGCGCTGTTGCCGGTCGCGATGCTGCTGGCGATCGCCTGCGTCCGCGCCGAGACCGGCGGTCGCCGCCGCCGTGCGCGCGAGATGGCCGTCGCACTCGCCGTGTTGATGGCGGCCTGGCTGATGACCTCTTATTACATGGCCTGGTTCACGATCTTCTCCGCGTGCCTGTTCGTCCTGTGCTGGTTGATCCTGAGCGATCATGCTCGGCCGTCGGCGATGCTGGGGCTGGTCCGCGGCCATGCGGGCACCATCGCCTGGGGGCTGGGCAGCTTTGCGGTGCTGATCCTGCCGTTCCTCGCCGTCTATCTGCCCAAGCTGCGCGAGACGGGGGGCGAGGGCTATTATGAGATGCTCGGTTATCTCGTCACGCCGGTGATCGACATGGTCAATGTCGGACCCGACAATTACCTGTGGGGGTGGCTGTTCCGCCCATTGCTGGCCTTGGTGCACCAGCTGCTACCCGACGATCCCGCACTGCCCGGCCGGGTGTTGCGCGGCGAGCATGAGGTTGGGTTCCCGCCCGTCTTCTGCATCCTGTTCGTCATCGCCGCGTGGCGCATCCTTCGCCGTCATCCGGTGGGTGAGGGGGCGATCCCCTCGGTGACATGGCGCGCCTTTACGCTGGCGATGGTTGTTGCCTGGGCATTGACGCTGCAATTCTGGGTCGCATCGCCGTGGAACCTCGTCTTTTTCCTGGTGCCCGGCGCCAAGGGGCTTCGGGTCGTATCGCGTTATCAGCTGTGGCTGACGCTGCCGTTCCTGCTGATCATGGTCTTTGCCTTGCGCGCGCGGATGGCGGCGCTGTTGCGTACCCGGCCTTGGTGGGGCGTGGCGATCGTCGCGCTGCTGATGGCCGAGAATCTGAGTGCGGAAACCGCCGCTCAGCTCAGTCGCCGCGAACAGCGTGCCGCGCTCGACGCGATCCCCCCGCCGCCGTCAGGTTGCGCGAGTTTCTATGTCGTCGCGTCGCGGGTGGGTGAGCGGACCTATATCAATGCCGAGTTGAACGCGCTGTACCCGCACAATGTCGATGCGATGTTCCTCGCCGAGCAGTGGCGGGTGCCGACGATCAACGGCTTTTCGACCTTCAACCCGCCGGACTGGAATTTCGCCGACCCGCTGCGGGGCGATTACGACGCGCGGGTGGCGCGCTATCTGGCGCGCCATGGACTGCGTCAGGTCTGTCGCCTCGACATGCGACAGGCGGTCCACTGGAGACGGTTGTAACTATCGCAGGACGGGCGCCAGCTCGTCGAGCATCACGTCGCGCATCTGGTTCAGATAGGCCTCGTAATAGGGTTTGTGCGACGCCCCGACAATCGCGATCAGCCGGGTGCCCGGCGCGCGGCCCAGCACCTCGCGGATGTTCGCCACCATGCGCAGGTTGCGGGTTTCCCAATAAGCGACGTAACGCCGCCCATAGGCCTGCTGCGACGGCTCGGTGAGCGCGGCGCCCCAGTCGGAGCGATAGGCCAGGTCGGCGGCCGTCGGCGCGTTCAGGGCGCGATAGAAGTTCAGCAGCCCGTCGGGTTGGGCGAGCCCAGCGTCAAGGCGCTTGCCCTCGGCCATGCGGGCATTGGTCGCGGGGTTGTTCCAGGCACGGGCGATCGCTTCGCCATACGCCTTGTCGTCGATCTTCGCGCCGACGAACGACTGGTCGTCGACGCTCCAGACCCGCTCGAGTCCCGACCGCGCGGCCAACTGTGCGGCGACCAGTTCGGTTTCGCTTTTCCTCGTCAGTCGGGCCTGCAGATCCTTCACCAGCGCCGGGGGCAATCCGTCTGCGGCACGACGCTCGCCGGCGGGCAGGCGAAACCACTGGACCATCGCCGATGCAGGTTCGCCAGCGGCGAGGAAGACGAGCGCGAGGCGACGGCGCTGGGCGGGCGTCGGCGCGGCGGGCCAGGCGGCGAGCAGCTTGTCCGCCTCGGCATTGGCGGCAACGACGTCGAGGCCCGCCGCCTGCCCGGCGGCGTTCGGGTCGAAGCAATAGGCCTCGACCGCCTCGGCCTGACGTTCGCGTTGGTGGCGCATGGCATCGCATTGCAGCCCGGCAATACTCTCGCTGGCCACCGCAGTAGGCTTCCAGCGGATCAGACGCTCGAGCAGCGGTTCGACCATTTCGGGCCGGAAGCTCGCGGGAAGGCTCGACAGATGCGGCGAGCCCAGTACGAGGACCTCGTTTGGGCGTCCGGCGGGACGATCGGTCAGCGTGTTCGGTCGAAATACGGGTCTGTAGCGCTGGGCCTCGACCATGGTCGCACAGAAGGTCGCTGCCAGACAGGCAAGTCCGATCCACCGCATATCATATCCCCCGATGATCGGGCCAACCGCCACCATGTCCCCGGCCCGGTGTGTTGGTAAGATATAGCGGTGGGCCGGTCAATCTCGACACGACGGGGTTTGGCCCAAAAGAAAAGGGCGACCCCGCAAAGGGGCCGCCCTTTCTTTCAGCTCGCACAAGCGAACGGGTGCGGGGGTTGCCCCCCGCAGTCCGATTACTTGAGCTCGACGGTCGCGCCGGCTTCTTCGAGCTGCTTCTTGATCTTCTCGGCCTCGTCCTTGGCAATGCCTTCCTTGACGGGCTTCGGAGCGCCTTCGACCAGCGCCTTGGCTTCGGTCAGGCCCAGGCCGGTGATCGCGCGGACTTCCTTGATGACGTTGATCTTCTTGCCACCGTCGCCGGTGAGGATCACGTCGAATTCGGTCTTCTCTTCAGCGGCCGGAGCGGCAGCGCCGCCAGCGGCAGGCGCAGCTGCAACAGCAGCGGCGGCCGAGACGCCCCACTTCTCTTCGAGCATCTTCGACAGCTCGGCGGCTTCGAGGACGGTCAGCTCGCTCAGCTGGTCAACCAGCGCGTTCAGGTCTGCCATGTTCTTATCTCCAATACGGGCCGCATGAATTGGCCCGAGTGTGTCAGTTCAATCGTGTACGCCCGAAGATCAGGCGGCTTCCTTGTCCTTGTCGGCATAGGCCGCGAGGACGCGGGCGATCTGCGCCGCGGGAGCCTGGGTGATGGTTGCCAGCTTCGTGGCAGGTGCCACGATGAGGCCGACAATCTTCGCCCGGAGCTCGTCCAGCGAGGGCAGAGTCGCCAGCGCCTGCACGCCTGCGACATCAAGGACGTTCGCACCCATCGATCCGCCGACGATCTCGAACTTGTCGGTCGTCTTGGCGAAATCCACGGCCACCTTGGCGGCGGCCACGGGATCGATCGAGCTGGCGATGCCGACGGGACCCGTCAGCATGTCAGCGACACCGGCATAGTCGGTGCCCTGGGCTGCGATCTTGGCAAGCCGGTTCTTCGAGACCTTGTAGGACGCGCCGGCTTCCCGCATCTTCGTGCGCAGGGCCGTCGACTGGGCGACGGTCATGCCGAGGTTGCGGGTGATGACCACCACGCCGACCTCGTTGAAGTTACGGTTCAGTTCGGCGACGGCCTGGGTCTTTTGATCGCGATCCATGCCATTCTCCATGGTTGGAACGGCCGCGAACGACCATCCCGGTTGCTTGACCGGGGGGTGTGACCACCCCTCGGGGTGTCCAGCGATGGGGAATGGGCAACCGACGCGTGAGAAACGCGGGGCAGACCGGGCGGGACCAGCAAGTGGCACGACCGGCAAAATCCTTTTCCCCGTCTCGGCAGGAGATTAAGCCAGGGCATATTCCCCGGCACCTGCTGTCTTGGACGGAATCCGAACGGGCAAGCCCGCCGGATGCGGGGCTGCCGTTAGGCCAGCCCGGGCGGCGAGTCAAGCGCTGCCGCATGATGAAGCGCATGTCATCATCGAGTCATGCCAGGGTCATCCAGATGACGCCGAAATGAAGCTTGCGTGACTTGGTTGCGCGGCAAAGCCCGCCACACTGACCGCAGCACTCCTCGCGCGGTACCGGGGGATTTTCCATGTCGGATATCAACAACCTGGTCGCCTATGACGATGGCGACATCGATACCAACCGCTCGACCAACACGCATATGAGCGATCTGATCGCCACGCGCCTGTCGCGTCGCCAGACGCTGCGCCACGGCGTGTCGGCGATGACCACCGCGCTGTTCGGCGGCGCGCTGCTGGCGGGTTGCGACGACGAGAACCCGCAGGGCGTCACCGCGACCGCGGCGGGCAGCACGGCCAGCGTGGCGGCGGGCCGCCCGGTCACGCTGACCGGCACCGTCGGCACCGGCCAGGTCGCCAACGTCAACTGGAGCCAGACGGCGGGCCCGTCGGTCACGCTGACCAACGCCAACCAGCTGGTCGCCTCGTTCCGCGCGCCTGCGGTCGCGACCGCGACACAGCTCGCCTTCAAGCTGGAGATCACCAGCCGCGACGGCGTCGTCACCAACAACACCGTCACCGTCACGGTGACCCCGATCACGCTCGACTTCACCGCCGTGCCGCACAGCCTGGCCGACATCGTCACCGTGCCGTCGGGCTATAGCGTGACCGTGCTCTATCGCCTGGGCGATCCGATCAGCGGCAGCGTGCCCGCCTTCGCCAATAACGGCACCGACACCAACTATGCCCAGCGCGCGGGCGACCATCATGACGGCATGAGCTATTTCGGCCTGGCGTCCACGGGCACCAATCCCGATCCGAACAGCAGCACGCGCGGCCTGCTGGTCCTCAACCACGAGAACATCACCCAGCTCTATCTGCACGCCAATGGTCCGACGCCCAGCCCCCGTCCCGAATCGGAAGCGATCAAGGAGATCGAGTGCCACGGCGTCTCGGTGGTCGAGGTCACGCGAGCGAACGGCACCTGGGCCTATGTCCAGGGCTCGGCGCTGAACCGTCGCATCACGCCCAACACGCCGATGGCGTTCAGCGGCCCGGTCAAGGGCGCGGCCTGGCTGAAGACCGTCTATTCGACCGATGGCAGCATGGGGCGCGGCACGATCAACAACTGCGCCAATGGGACGATGGCGTGGAACACCTATCTGACCAACGAAGAGAATTGGGCAGGCTATTTTCGCCGTACCGCCGGTGACGCGGCGGTGCGCACCGCGACCAGCGCGAAGCAGAATGTCTCGCTGGCCCGCTATGGCATCACCGAGGGGCGCTCGGGCAATTATGGCTGGACGACGGTGACGCCGTCGGACGCGTCGAGCACGGTCTTCCGCCGCTGGAACGCGACCGCCAACGCGGCCCTCGCCGCCGACGGCACCGCCGACTTCCGCCACGAGCCGTTCCAGTTCGGCTGGGTGGTCGAGATCGATCCGTTCAACCCGACTTCGACCCCGCGCAAGCGGACCGCACTGGGCCGCATGAATCACGAAGGCTGCCAGAACGGCCGGATGATCGCGGGCGTCCGCCCCGCCTTCTACATGGGCGACGATGCGCAGAACGAATATATCTACAAGTTCGTCTCGGCGACGCCGTGGAGCGCCGCGGACGCCAGCGCGGCCGACCGTCTGGCGGTGGGCGACAAATATCTCGACAATGGCACGCTCTATGTCGCCAGGTTCAACGCGGACGGCACCGGCATGTGGATGCCGCTGGTGTTCGGCCAGAACGGGCTGACCAGCTCGAACAGCGTCTATCCCTTCGCCGACCAGGCCGACGTCCTGATCAACACGCGGCTCGCCGCCGACGTGCTGGGCGCGACCAAGATGGACCGGCCGGAATGGACCGCCGTGAACCCGGCGACCGGCGAGATGTACTGCACGCTGACCAACAACGCCTCGCGCCGTCCGGTCGCCTTGGGCAATCTGACCGCCGTCGATGCGGCCAACCCGCGCGCCTATGTCGATCCGCCCTCGACCTCGGTCGGCAACCGCAACGGCCACATCATCCGCATCCGCGAAGCGAACGACACGACCGAGGCGACCAGCTTCACCTGGGACGTGTACGCCTTTGGCGCGGGGGCGGACTTGGACCCGACCAACATCAACCTGTCGGGGCTGGACGCGACCAACGACTTCTCGTCGCCCGACGGCCTGTGGTTCAGCCTGCCGAGCAACGTCGCGGGCCAGCAGACGCCGGTGATGTGGATCCAGACCGACGACGGTGCCTTCACCGACGTCACCAACTGCATGATGCTGGCCGCGATTCCCGGCCGGGTTGGCGATGGCGGCACGCGGTCTGTGACCAGCAGCGCCGGCGGGTCGTCCGCGACGGTCACCACCCGCATCGGCAAGGCGCCCGGCGTCACGCTGAAGCGTTTCCTGGTCGGCCCGAAGCAGTGCGAGATCACCGGCATCCACTCGACGCCGGACGGCACCTCGGTCTTCGTCAACATCCAGCATCCGGGCGAGGATGCCAGCAGCCCGGCGGCCCCGACCAGCAACTGGCCCGACAGCCAGGGAGGCAGCGCGGCGGCGACCATCCGCCCGCGTTCGGCCACCATCGTCATCACCAAGAATGACGGCGGCGTGGTCGCGATCTGATCGGCTGAGCGTATCGTGAGCCGGAGGGGGCGGGAAGGTGATTGCCTTCCCGCCCCCTTTCGCGTTCAAGGCGGATGCGAAAGGGCAGGTGCATGACGACGACACGGCGTGAGGTGATGGCGGGCGCGGCGGCGATCGGGCTGGGCTCGGTGGTTTCCCCGGCGATGGCGCGGCTGCCGGGCGGTGATCGGCTGATCGCGGGCACCTACACCAATGAAGGCGGCAAGGGGTTGTACCCGATCGTCGAGGGTCAGGTGGGGGCGCCGGTGACGGGGATCGTCAACGCCTCCTACGGGGTCGGCAACGGGCCCGGCGGCGCCTTCTACCTGCTGCGCGAACAGACCGAGGGGCAGGTGACGGGCTATGGCCCCGGCTGGAAGGTCCGGGGTGGCGCGTCGACCGGCGGCGCGGACCCGTGCCATGTCGCGCTGGACCGTAGCTCCGCCTGCCTTGCGGTCGCCAATTATTCCAGCGGATCGGTCGCTTTTTATCAACTCGATCGCAAGACCGGCGTACCGGGTGAGGCCAGGGTCTTTCAGCATCAGGGCAAGGGCCCCAATGCCGAGCGTCAGGCCGGGCCGCACGCGCATTGGGTGGGGTTCAGCCCCGACCGGCGCTGGCTGCATTCGGTCGACCTGGGGGCGGATGCGATCTTCGCCTATCGCTTCGATCCGGTCGCGCGGACGCTCTCAGACCAGCGGATCGCGTGGCAGGCCCCGGCGGGCGTCGGGCCGCGCCATATGGTCCGCCACCCGACCCTGCCGCGTGCTTATGTGGTCTGCGAGTTGCAGACCCGATTGTTCGTGCTCGATGCGCTGCCCGATGGCAGCTTTCGGACGGCTGACGAGCGCGCGCTGGTTCCCGAAGGCGGCCCTGCCTCTTATGGTGCGCATATTGCGATCGACCGCGCAGGGCGGACGCTCTATGTCTCCAATCGCGGGGCGAACAGCATCACATCCTTTTCCGTCGACGCCAAGGGCGGCGTCCGGGGGCTGGAGACCCTGCCCAGCGGCGGCAACTGGCCGCGCTTCTTCCTGCTGCGGGAGGAGCGAGGTGAGATGCTTGTCGCCAATGAGCGTTCGGGAAGGGTGAATGTCTTCCGGATCGGTCGACATGGCCTGCTGACCGATACCGGGCGCAGCATAGCGATCCCCGGCGTCGTGTTCTTGGCCGAGGCTTGAGGCAGGCTCGGATATCGCCATTATCCGCGCCCCTTCCGTAAACGGGAGGGGATGGGGGAGGGGCGTAGTCTCACCGAGGCCATCGCCTGCGGCTCAGCCCCACCCCAACCCCTCCCCCCTGCCGGGAGGAGGGGCTTGTCAGGTTCCCAACCTCGAAGGCGGTCATGCGCTTCTTCCAACCCCTGCTCGCCGGAGCCACGCGGTCCGACCGCCTGATCGCCTGTACCGGCGCGGTCATCGGCATCGCACTGACCATCATCGTCTGCGGCGGCCTGCCCTCGCTGGGCCCGGACCTGCCGATCATCGTCGCGCCGCTGGGCGCCTCGGCGGTGCTGGTCTTTGCCGTGCCTGCCAGTCCGCTGGCCCAGCCCTGGTCGGTGGTCGGCGGCAATGTCCTGTCGACGCTGGTCGGGGTGGCGATGTTCCAGGCGATCCCATCGCTACCGCTGGCGGCAGGCTGTGCGGTCGGGGGTGCGATCCTGGTCATGTCGCTCGCGCGCTGCCTGCATCCGCCGGGCGGGGCGGCGGCGCTGACCGCCGTGATCGGCAGCCAGGGGATCCACGCGGCGGGCTTCGCCTTTGCCTTCGCGCCGGTGGCGATCAATTCGATCGCGCTGGTGGCGCTGGGCATGTTCTTCCACCGTGCGACCAGGCGCAGCTATCCGCACGAACCCGCGCTCGCCCCGCCGGTCGGCGATGCCGCGCGCATCCGGGCGGAGGATGTCGATGCCGCGCTGGAGGACATGCACGACAGTTTCGACATCGCGCGCGAGGACCTGGACACGCTGCTCGCCCATGCCGAGCGACATGCGCGGGCGAGGGTCGGGGGCGCTCGCGGCGGGTGAGGGGCGTGGCCTTCGACCGCGCTTGGGCGGAACGGCGGTCGCACACCAACAAAAAGGCCCGCCCCTCGATCCGAGGGACGGGCCTTCTCCATCAACCGGTCAGGTCGATCAGCGATACTTGCCGCTGAACGAGATACCGATAATGCGCGGCTCGTTGAACACGGCCGCCATGTAGTTTTCGATCACGCCCTTCAGGTTCTTCTCGTTCGTGATGTTGCGCGCGAAGACCGACAGGCTCCAGGCGTCGCCCGGCGCCGAATAGCCGACGCTCAGGCCACCCTCGAAATTGCCATTCGAGGTGAACTCCTTGGTCCGGTACAGGACGAAGTTCGTATAGCCCTGCAGGTTCCAGTCGGTCGAGATGAACGCCTTGCCGCCATCGGCCAGCGGCACGTCATACTTGGCCGCCAGGTTGACGTTGTATTCCGGCGCGTTGGGCAGCGGGTTGCCGTTGATCTGCGCGAAATAGGCGTTGGCGCCGAAAACCCGACGGGTGACGAACGGATCGAGCACGGTGCACACCTGCACCCCGTTCAAGCCGCAGGTCTGGGCAAAGACGCGGTTGTCGCGAATTTCCGAGTGCAGCAGGCTGACACCCGCCGACAGCGCCAGATTGCGCACCGGCAGCCACTGCGCATCAGCTTCCAGACCATAGGCGATCGCCTTGTCGGCATTGAACAGCACGCCATTGCCGTCCGAGTCGTTGCCGTTCAGCTGGATGCCCTTCACGCGGTACGCGAAGGCGGCGGCGTTCAGGCGCAGCGTGTTGTCGAACAGCTTCGACTTGAAGCCGGTCTCGAACGACAGGTTGGTTTCCGAGTTCGCCGTGGTGAAGTCCGAGTTGAACACCGCCGAGCGACCCTGGATGGTCGGCCCACGGAAGCCGCGCGCGGCGCGGACATAGACGTTCAGGTTCGGATTGACCTCATAAAGGGCTGACAGATCCCAGCTCGGCTGGGTGTCCGACAGGCGCACGTCGCGACGACCGCGATAGGTCGAGACACCGGCGGCGCTGTCGGCGGTGCGCAGCAGCTGGGTCCGCTTGGTGTCCTCGCTGATGCGGCCACCGGCGGTCAGGGTCAGGCGATCGGTCGCCTGATAGCTGACCTGGCCGAACACGCCCCACGAGGTGTTCACGTCGTGCAGGCGAACCCAGTTGTTGGGGTTCGCGCCGATCAGGAAGGCGCGCTGATAGAAGTCGGTGATGTCGCGGCTGTCGAAATAGATGCCGCCGACCTGCCACTTGAAGGCGCCGGTGCCGGTCGAGGCCAGGCGGACTTCCTGCGTCCACTGGTCGAGGCCACGGATCTGGCCCTGGCTGAGGCCATAGCCATTGGCCGCGCCGTTGAAGGGGAAGTTGGCCGCCGCGCCGCCATCGGTGTCGCCCTTGCTGAAGCCCGCCGTCGTTTCATAGGCGGTGATCGAGGTCAGCTCGGCCGCGCCCAAATTCCAGGCGGCACGCAACGAGGCACCCTGCGTGTCATAGGACTGCGGGTTGCCGCGACCCTCGTCATAGGCGACGCGGTCGCGTGGCTCGGCCGACACGTCGCGCGAACCCTTCGTCAGGGCACCGCGGTGGAACAGCGTCGAGGTGCCGTCATACCACCGGGCATGGCCCGACAGGTTGAACGACAGCGTGTCGGTCGGGGTGAGGAGCAGCTGGAGGCGCACGTCGCGCTCGGTGAAGCCGCCCATCGCGTCCTTATTCGGCGTCAGCGTGCCGTCGGCGCTGGGCCCCGAATAGGTGTTGTCGACCCAGTTGTCGCGGTGCTGCACCAAGGCCGACAGGCGGAAGGCCAGCACGTCGCGGATCAGCGGGCCGCCGACACCGGCATCCATGCTGATCGTGTTATAGCTGCCGATCGAGGCGGTCGCGCGGCTCTGGAAGGTCTGCGTCGGCTTGATCGTGTCGAACTTGATGATGCCCGCGGTCGTGTTGCGACCGAACAGCGAGCCCTGCGGACCGCGCAGCACTTCGACCTGGTCGACGTCAAACACCGGGTTCGACTTCAGCACGACATGCTCCAGGACCACATCGTCCTGGATGATCGACACCGGCTGCGACGCGCCGAGATAGAAGTCGATATTGCCCAGGCCGCGAATGTAGAAACGCGGGAAGATACGTCCGGTCGTCGTCTCGGCATACAGGCCGGGGACGCGACCCGACAGCGCCAGGATATCCTCGCCGCCCTGCTGGAAGGTGCGCAGGTTCGATCCGCTGACCACGCCGACCGACACCGGCACGCGGTTCAGGCTTTCCGAACGGCGCTCGGCGGTGACGACGACGTCGCCCAGGCCCTGCTGCTCGCCCTGCGCCTCTGCGGCGGCGGCGGTGGTCGCGCCCTGATCGGCGGTCTGCGCCATGGCCGGCACGGCGGCCAGCGTACCCCACGCGGCGCCCAACAGCGCCGCGGTCTTGATAACGGACTTCATATATTCCCCACGCTCCGGCGGGCGTTCATGGCGCCCGACTAATTGCTATTCTCCCGGTAGGCCGGGCGGTTAGGGGTGCATTATGGCGCTCGCGTGACAGAGGTGATGCGGGCATGTCACAGTATAGGGCGAAAGCGTATGCGCGGGGCCGTGCAACGTTCGATCCTTTGCCGCATTCTGGCGCTGCGGCCGTTTCGACGGTGCAACAGAAAGGGGAGCGGCATGGCGGACGGACGAACGCAAGGGGCGGCGGGCGAGGGTGTGCTGGCGCGGATCGCCCTGCGCTTCACCGGCTGGGCCGAGCGGTGGTTCCCCGATGCCTTCATCTTCGTCGCCATCGCGGTCGTCGTGGTCGCGGTCGCGGCGCTGGCGAACGGAGCCTCCGCCCCGGCGGTGGCCAAGAGCTTCGGCGACGGTTTCTGGACGCTCATTCCCTTCACCATGCAGATGGCGTTCGTGACGATCGGCGGATACGTCGTCGCCACCTCCGCGCCGGTGCAGCGGCTGATCGACTGGCTGGCAAAGCGGCCGCGCAGCGCACGGGGGGCGATCGGGATGATCGCGCTGGCGACGATGCTGTCCTCGCTGCTCAGCTGGGGATTGAGCCTGATCTTCGGCGGGCTGCTGGCGCGTGCCTGTGCTCGCCGCCTTGACCTGCGCATGGATTACCGCGCGGCGGGGGCGGCGGCGTATCTGGGGCTGGGCGCGACCTGGGCGATGGGGCTCTCCTCGTCGGCGGCGCAGTTGCAGGCGAACCCGGCCAGCCTGCCACCTGCGCTGCTGCCCATCACCGGCGTCATCCCGTTCAGCCAGACGATCTTCCTGTGGCAGTCGATGCTGATCGCGGGCGTGCTGGTCGTCCTGTCGACCGTCATCGCCATGGCCTCCGCCCCCGGTCGCGAGGCCGCCGTCACGGCGCAGGACATGGGCATCGACCCGGCGCGCGAGGACGACGCCCTGCCACCGCGCACCCAGCCGGGCGAATGGCTGGAACATGCGCCGCTCGTCACCGTCCTGATCGGCCTGCTGGCGGCGGGCTGGCTGGTGCAGGAGTTCGCGGGGGCGGACTGGATGGTCGCCATCTCCAACCTGAACACCTACAACTTCCTGTTCCTGATGGCGGGACTGGTGCTGCATTGGCGGCCCAAGCGCTTCCTGATCGCGCTGTCCCGTGCGGTCCCGGCGACGGCGGGTATCCTGATCCAATATCCCTTCTACGCCGCCATCGCCGCGATGCTGACGGGCGCGAAGAACGGGGCGGGTATCGGGGTCGCGGACCAGATCGCCCACGCCTTCGTCGCGCTCAACACGGCGGCCACCTTTCCGCTGACCATGGGTGCCTATTCGGCGATCCTGGGCTTTTTCGTGCCGTCGGGCGGCGGCAAGTGGCTGCTCGAGGCACCCTATGTGATGCAGGCGGCCAACGAGCTGCACGTCCATCTCGGCTGGGCGGTGCAGATCTATAACGCGGCGGAGGCGCTGCCCAATCTCATCAACCCCTTCTGGATGTTGCCTTTGCTCGGCATATTGGGACTGAAGGCGCGCGATATCGTGGGGTTCAGCTTTCTTCAGCTGCTGGTCCATCTGCCGGTCGTGCTGTTCCTGCTCTGGGCGCTGTCCTTCACATTGCCTTATCAGCCGCCGGTCCTGCCGTGACCGCGGCTGATGACCCGAGTGTCACATTGGTGTAACAGCGTTTTGCTTGACGGAGGGGCCGCGACTGGTCAGGGGGGCGACGTTCGTGCCAACCTGGGTCCATGACCATTTCGCGGTCCGGCGTTTCGCCGTGGCCCGATCGGCCATGGGTAAAGACCACGCACGGTTTCGGATCACTATCGGGGTTACCGACTGATGTTCGCCTGGTTCCAACGCCTCCTGCCGAAGACGGGGAATTTCTTCGAGCTGTTCGAGGCGCAAGCCGCCACCATCCTGGCGGGGGCGGAAGCCACCGTCCGTCTTTTCGACGCCAAGGGCCACACCGCCGACGAGATCGCGGTCGTCGCCGCGCGCGAGCATGACGCCGACGAGATCACGCGCCAAGTGCTGACCTCGGTGCGTTCGACCTTTCTGACGCCGTTCGACCGCGCCTCGATCACCTCGCTGATCGGTTCGATGGACGACACCATCGACGAGATGCACGCCGCCGCCACCGCGATCGGCCTGTACCGCCTGACCAGCTTCGCGCCCGAAATGCGCGAGATGGCGGCCGTCGCGGTCGAGGCGGCCCGGCTGACCGTCGAGGCGATGCCGCTGATGCGCGACGTCGCGCGCAACGGCGACCGCCTCCACGCGCTGACCGAGGAACTGGTCCGCCTGGAGGGCCGCGCCGACGAGATGCACGCGGCGGGCCTGAAGCGCACGCTGGACGAATGCGGCGAGCGCGACACGCTGCGCTTCGTCATCGAAAAGGAAGTGTACAAGCATCTGGAGCGCATCCTCGACGCGTTCGAGGATGTCGCCGACGAGATCGACGGCATCGTCATCGACCACGCCTGAGGCGAGGGACATGCACGAACTCGCCTTTCCGTTGCTGGCCGGCCTGATCCTGGTCGCGCTGGCGTTCGATTATCTCAACGGCCTGCATGACGCGGCCAACTCGATCGCCACGGTGGTCGCGACCCGGCTGTTGTCGCCGGTCGCCGCCGTGGGTTTTGCCGCCTTCTTCAACTTCGCGGCCTATTTCCTGACCGTCGCCTTCCCCAGCCTGCACAAGGTGGCGGAGACGGTCGGCAAGGGCCTGATCGCCCAGGACGTGGTGACGCCCGCCGTCATCTTCGGCGCACTGGGCGGGGCGATGGCGTGGAACGTCATCACCTGGCTACGTGGCATTCCGTCCTCGTCCAGCCATGCGCTGGTCGGCGGCCTGATCGGCGCCGGTGTCGCCCATGCGGGCATGGGTGCGGTGCAGTGGGCGGGCCTCAACAAGACGCTGCTCGCCATCGTCCTGTCGCCGCTGCTGGGCATGATGCTGGCGATGCTGGTCATGCTGCTGAGCAGCTGGGCGCTGCGCCGCTCGACGGCGGGGCAGGCGGAGCGCAGCTTCCGCGCGCTGCACCTCGTCTCCTCGGCAGCCTATTCGCTCAGTCACGGGCTGAACGATGCGCAGAAGACGATGGGGATCATCACGGTCCTCCTCTATTCGACCGGCCGCCTTACGGGGCCGTTCGAGGTGCCGCACTGGGTCGCCATCTCCTGCTATGTCGCCATGGCGCTGGGCACGATGACCGGCGGCTGGAAGATCATCGAGACGATGGGCAGCCGCATCACCAAGCTGTCGCAGCATCAGGGGTTCAGCGCCTCGACCGCGGGTTCGATCGTGATCTTCTGCGCCTCGGCGCTGGGGATTCCGGTGTCGACCACGCACACCATCACCGGCTCGATCATCGGCGCGGGCGTGGCGCGGCGGGCCTCGGCGGTGCGATGGGGCGTGGCGGGCAATGTGGTGATCGCCTGGATCATCACCATCCCGGCCTCCGCGGCGATGGGGGCAGGCTTCTACCTGCTGACCAAGCTGTTCTGAAAAAGGGGGGAGGCGAGGGCCTCCCCTTTTTCGTTGGGGGGCAAATCCTGTTCTCCGTTCAGCCTGAGCGTAGTCGAAGGCCAAGGGATTCGGTTCGCGCAGAGGCGCGGAGGACGCAGAGGTGGCGTAGCCCGATATCAATATTTTCGGCACCCCGGCGAAGGCCGGGGCCCAGTTGCGGTGCGCCGTCGATAGCGGGTTGCCCTGGCCTCCCTTGCACCGGCGCGGCGCGCCTTCAGGTGCCTGGCACCTGGGCCCTGGCCTTCGCCGGGGAAGAGTGCAATATCTGGAGGAGGCGTCGCTGCGAAGAACGGCATCTCCGCGTTCTCTGCGCCTCCGCGCGAACCCCTAACCTTCGCGCAGGCGGAACGGGGAGGGGGTGAGCGGTGTCAGCCCATCCCCCACACCCTCACGACCCCGTAACCGGCCCTCCGGCCGCCTGGAACAGGGCGACCGTGTCGGTCATCCGTGCCGCCTTGGCCTGGATCAGCTGCGACCGCGCCTGCGCGTCGGTGGCGGTCGCATTCAGCAGTTGCAGCGTCCCGACATCCCCCAGCGCCAGTTGTCGCCGGGCAAAGGTCAGGGCCTGGCCCGCCGCGTTGCTAGCCCGCTGTGCGGCATCCAGCGCCTGCGCGTCGGTCGACAGCCCGGTCAGCGAGTCCGCGACATTGCCGAACGCCTGAAGCACCGCCTGGCGATATTGCGCCTTGGCCCCGTCCAGCGCCGCTTCCGCCGCCTTTTGCTGGTGACGCAGCGCGTTGGCGTGGAACAGCGGCTGGGTGATGCCACCCAACAGCGCCCAGAAGGGATTGCCGCTCTTGAACATGTCGCCGAAATTCTGTGCCGAGCCACCGGCATTGGCCGATAGCTGGATACTGGGCAGGCGCGCGGCGATGGCGGTACCGACATCGGCACCGGCACCCTGCAACTGCGCTTCGGCGGCCAGCACGTCGGGGCGGCGATGGACCAGCTCGGACGGCACGATCGCGGGCAGTTCGGTCGGCAGGCTCAACTGCGCCAGTTCGGGCAGCGGCGGCAGTGCCGACCCCGCCGGACGCCCGATCAGCGTCGCGATGATGGTGCGCTGGGCGGCTTCGGCGCGGATCAGCGGGGGCAGCGCGCCCTCGGCGGTGGCGAGCGCCGCCTGTTGTTGCGCCACGTCGGACGCGCCGACCGCACCCAGCCGCTGCCGCTGTTGCAACGCGGCCAGGATGTCGCGATTGACGCTCACGGCCGTCTGCGCGGCGGCGACCTGTTCGGCGAGGCTCGCCCGCTCGATCAGCGCGGTGACGAGGTTCGCCGCCACCGTCATCCGTGCCGCGTCCAGCTGATGCCGCTCGACCTTGGCACGCGCGACGGCGGAGTGGACCTGCGCCCGGTTCCCGCCGAAGGCATCGACGTCATAGGACACGCTGACCTGCGCGGTGTGCAGCGTGTAGAGCTGTTGGTTCTGGTCTGCGACCGCCGGGGACAGGGCGTTGGACACGCGGGTCCGCTGCGCCTGATAGTTCAGCCCGCCTTGCGGGAACAGCAGCGTGCCGCGCGTCGCGCGCGCCTGTTCCCGCGCCTGCCGAAGCGAGGCCTCGGCCACGCCCACGTCATTGTTGTGCGCCAGCGCCTCGGCGACCAGCGCGTCGAGCTGGGCATTGCCGAACGCGTGCCACCATTCGGGTGCGATGGTGGCGGACACCGTCTGGGCCGGGCCGCTCGCCGGGGCGATCACCGGCGCAGGAGCCATGGGCGGCAGGCTGGCATGTGCATCCAGGTCATGCGGGCCGACCGCGCAACCCGAGATACTGGCCGAAACACACGCGAGCAGCGGCAGGGTCAGGAAACGCTTCATGCCGGAACCCCGGATTCAGGAGTGGTGGTATCGTCCTGGTCGTCGACCATCGGATCATGCTTCTTCTTGCGCTGCGACAGCGGCAGGCGCGTCGAATAGCGGCTGATCAGCACCGGCAGGACCAAGAGGATCAGCACCGGGGCCAGCGTCATGCCGCCGACCACCACAAGGGCGAGCGGCTTCTGCACCTGGCTGCCGATCCCGTGCGACAGGGCGGCGGGCAGCAGGCCGATGGCGGCGACGAGGCAGGTCATGACCACGGGGCGCAGGCTGTTCTTGACGGTGGTGGCCAGCGCATTCTCGCGCGGCGCACCCTCGTCGATGGCGTTGTTGAAGGTGGTGACGACGAGGATGCCGTCCATCACCGCGATGCCGAACAGCGCCACGAAGCCGATCGCCGCCGAGATGCTGAACGCCGTGCCGGTCAGGGCAAGGGCCAGCACGCCGCCCACGATCGCCATCGGGATCGCGGAGAAGGCGAGCAGGCTGTCACGCATCGAGCCGAAATTGGCGTAGAGCAGCAGCAGGATGAGCACGAGGCTGATCGGCACCACGATCTCCAGCCGGGCGATCGCGTTCTTCAGATTGTCGAGCTCGCCCGCCCATTCCAGGTGATAGCCCGGCGGCAGGTGGACATTCTGGTTGATCCGCGCCCGCGCCTCCTCGACCGCGCCGCCCAGGTCGCGGCCACGCACCGAGAATTTGATCGGGACGTAGCGCTCCTGATGCTCGCGATAGATGAACGAGGCACCGCTGGTCAGCTTGACGTTCGCCACCTCGGACAGCGGCACCTGGATCGTGCCGTTGCCGTCGGGCGAGGGCGCGCCGATCGTGATGTTACGCACCGATTCCAGCGAGTCGCGCTGGGCGGGCTTCAACCGCACGATGATCGGGAAGTGGCGGTCGGTGCCGGGCTCGTAGAGGTCGGCGGTCGACTGGCCACCGATGGCGGCGGCCACCGTCTGGTTGATGTCGTCGGGCGTCAGGCCGTAGCGGGCGGCCTTGGCACGGTCGACGTCGATGCGCACGGTCGGCTGGCCCAGAATCTCGAACACGCCGAGATCCTCGATGCCCTTCACCTTGGCCATCTGCGCCTTGATCTGGTTGGCCAGCTTTTCCAGCGTGACGAGATCGGGGCCGAACAGCTTGATCGAATTGGCACCCTTCACGCCCGAGGCGGCTTCCTCGACGTTATCCTCGATGATCTGCGAGAAGGAGAAGTCGACGCCGGGATATTTCTTCTGGAGCCGGGTCGACAACTCGTCGATCAGCTTCTCCTTGGTCATGCCCGATGGCCAGGTGTCGAAGGGCTTCAGCGGCACGAAGAACTCGACGTTGAAGAAGCCGGTCGCATCGGTGCCGTCGTCCGGGCGGCCATGGGCGGACAGGACCGCCGTGGTTTCCGGATAGGACGCGATGATCTTGCGCACCTCGTTGGTCACCTTCTCGCCCGCCTCCAGGCTGATTGAGGAGGGGAGGGTGGCGCGGATGTACATGTTTCCTTCTTCGAGGTGCGGCAGGAACTCGATGCCGAGCGAGCGCACGCCGACCACCGCCAGACCCATCATCAGCACCGCGCCGCCGATCGTCACGATCTTGTTGCGCAGCGCAAAGGATGCGGCGGGCTCGTAGAGACGGCGCAGGCGGCCGACGATGAACGTCTCGGTCTCGGCCAGCTTGTCGGGCAGCAGCAGCGTCGAGAGCACCGGCGCGACGGTGAAGGTCGCCAGCAGGCCGCCGCTGATCGCATAGGCATAGGTCTTGGCCATCGGGCCGAAGATATGGCCTTCCACCCCGGTCAGGGTGAACAGCGGCAGGAAGCTGGCGATGATGATCGCGGCGGCGAAGAAGATGCCGCGGCTGACCTCGGACGAGGCGCCCAGCACCGCGCCGAAGCGGCTGGCCATGGTGTAGTTGCCCTTGCCGCTTTCGACGGCGGCGGAGCGTTCGACCATGTGGCGGAAGATATTCTCCACCATGATGACGCAGGCATCGACCACCAGGCCGAAGTCCAGCGCACCGACCGACAACAGGTTCGCACTCTCCCCCTGCAATACCAGGATCAGGATCGCGAAGGCCAGCGCGAACGGGATGGTCGCCGCCACGATGATCGCCGAGCGAAGATTGCCGAGGAACAGCCACTGCAACGCGAAGATCAGGAGGATGCCGACCACCATGTTTTCCATGACGGTGTGGATGGTCAGGTTGATCAGGTCGGAGCGGTCGTAGATCCGCTCCAGATGCACGCCCGGGGGCAGCACGCCGCTGTCGTTGATGTTGGCGACCTCGGCCTGGACGGCCTTGATCGTCGGCATCGACTGGGCGCCGCGCTGCATCAGGACGATGCCCTGCACGATGTCGTCGTCGTTATTGTAACCGGCGATGCCCATGCGCGGCGCGTTGCCGACCTTCACGGTCGCCACGTCCTTGATCAGCACGGGCGCGCCGCCCGCCTCGCCGACCAGCACGTTCTGGATCGCGTCGGGCGACTGGATCAGGCCGATGCCGCGCACGATCGCGGCCTGTTCGCCGAAGTTGATCGTCTGGCCGCCGACATTGCCGTCGCTCTTCGACAGTGCCGCCAGCACCTGCGCCACGGTCATGCCATGCGCGTTCAGCCGGTTCTGGTCGATCACCACGTCATAGGCGCGCAGCTTGCCGCCCCAGCCGGTCACGTCGATGACGCCCGGAATCCGCTTGAACCGGCGCTGGAGCACCCAGTCCTGCAGCGTCTTCAGGTCCATCACCGAATAGCCCTTGGGCGCGACGATGCGGTAGCGATAGATCTCGCCCACCGGCGAGGTCGGCGACAGCGTCGGCTGCGCGCCACCGGCCAGCGGCGGCAGCTGCGACAGGCGGTTGATGACCTGCTGGCGCGCCTGTTCGTTGGTATAGTCGTAGGTGAACTGGATCTTGATGTCCGACAGGCCGAACAGGCTGATCGCGCGGATCGCGGTCAGGTGCGGGATGCCCGCCATCTGGACCTCGATCGGGATGGTGACGTTGCGCTCCATCTCCTCGGCCGACAGGCCTTGGGTCTGGGTGATGACCTCGACCATCGGCGGGACGGGGTCGGGATAGGCTTCGATGTTGAGGTTGATAAAGCCGATGACGCCAGCGACGATCATCGAAAAGAACAGGCCGACGATCAGCAGTCGCTGACGCAGCGCAAAGTCGACGATGCGGTTCATTATTCGCCGATCCCCGCTTCGTTGACGAACAGCGCGCCCGAGGTGACGATCTTCTCGCCCGGCTTCAGGCCCTGGGTGATGGTGACCAGGCCGTTCGCGGAATCGCCGGTCTGCACGTCGCGCGCGACCAGCAGGCCGTCGGGGCGCATGATCCAGACGCGCGCGGTGTCGCCTTCATGGATGACGGCGGCGGCGGGGACGCGGATCGCCTCGCCCGCATTGCGGTGCTGGATCGCGAAGCTGGCGAACATCTGCGGCTTCAGCGCCTTGTCGGGGTTGGGGATCGAGGCGCGGACCGGCAGGCGGTGGGTCTGCGGGTCGAGCGCCGCGCCGACCAGGTCGATGGTGGCGTGGAAGATACGGCCGGGCAGCGCGGGCGTCGTCACCTCGACGGGGTCGCCGACGCGGACATTCTCGGCATCGCTCTCGGCCACCTGCGCGACCAGCCAGACGCGCGAGGGGTCGGTGATGGTCATGACCGGCTTGTCGCCGCCCTGCGAGACATATTGGCCGGGCGCGACGTCGCGCGAGGCGACGACGCCGCTGATCGGCGCGTGCAGCGTGGTGATGTCGTGGATGCCGGCGACCTCGCCGACATTCTCCAGCCGGTTGATCTCACCCTGCGACTTGCCGAGGATCGCCAGCTTGTCGCGCGCCGCGCCCAGCGAGGCGGCGGCGGTGCGGGCGGTCGCCTGCGCGGCGGCCAGATCGGCACGGGCCTGCTGATAGTCCTTCAGCGCGCCGCCCGCGGTCTGGTAGATCTGCTGCTGGCGATCGGCATTGCGCTGCGCCGCGACCAGCTGTGCCTGCGCATTCTGGTACGCGGCACGCGCGGCGAACAGGCCGGAGCGCGCATCGACGAAGTCGGTCGTCTTGATCAGCAGCAGCGGCTGGCCCTGGCGCACGACTTGGCCCGCATCGGCGAGCACGCGCACGACCTGGCCCGCATAGGGCATCAGCACCGGGGTCGAGCGCGATCCGTCGGCGGTGATCGCGCCGGTCGCCATCGTCTGGTCACCCGATGCGCCCAACCCGACGCGCACCGTGGGCATCGCCGCCAGCTGGTCCTTCGACAGGCGCAGCGTGCCCGCCGGTGGCGGCGGCGGTGGCACGTCTTCCTTGTGGGTCAGCTTGCCGATGACGGAGATCAGGACCAGCACGCCGATCAGGACGGCGGCGGCGATCCCGACCCAGCGCCATTGCTGTGCCGATGACAGACGACGGGTTTCGGGTAGCGTTTCGTCGGCGGGGTTGGCGTGCATCGGCTTCTTTCGGCGCGAAGGACTGGGAATTGCGCCGGGCGATAGGAGGTATGCCCTGACGCACCGCTTACGGAAATCTTACGAGACGTTCATGTTGATCCGCCCCGAAGCGAGGGCGACGGCCCATTTGCCGATGCGACGAGTGGATGACCGGCCTGTCACATGCCCGGAACGAAACCCACCATTCGTCGTTGAATCCTCACGGTTCAACAGATCACGGGGGGAATGTTCCATGGCCACTCACATGCCGCCGCCACGGATTTCGGACATGCCGCGCGAGCAGCGGCTGGACGCGCTGTATCGTCGCGCTGCCGAGGACCGGGCACGCTACATCGCGATGCGCACGCGCCGCCCCGGTTTGGTCGAACGGTTGATCAACCTGTTTTGAAATAGACGCTTTTTGGCGCGTGCGTTTATGAACGCGCGCGTCGTATCCGTGGCATCATGGTGCGCGACGTCGCTGTACGGCGACGGCCGATGCGGAACCGCTTGTCGCGCCGCAGGTCGCTGTTACCCAGCGCGATCATGATGATGACCAGCGATGACAGCGCGGATATGGTCAGCCAGATTTCCACCAGAGCGCCTGCCATCCGTTCCCCCATTTCGCGCCGACCCAACGCTCCGGTCCGCCATGTGATCCTTTCGCGCGATCTTTATTCTCACCAGACTGACACGGCATCGGCCCACAGGATCGGGTGGTCAGCACGCCTGTGCGGCTGATAAGGATGGGCGATGATCCGCTCCGACCGACGCACCTGGACGCTGGCGACGGGCCTGGCCCTGTTGGCGGGCTATGTCGACGCGATCGGCTTCCAGCATCTCGGCGGGTATTTTGTGTCGTTCATGAGCGGCAACGGCACGATGCTGGCGGTCCGGCTGGCATCGTCGCACGGTAGGACGGGGTGGGGAGGCGTCGGCATCCTGGCCGGATTGCTGGCACTGTTCGTGCTGGGTGTCCTGCTCGGCACGCTGATCCGGCTGTTCCTGGCGCGCGTCGGTCAGGCGGCGGTGTTGCTGTTCGTCGCGTTCCTGCTGGGCGGCGTTGCGGTGTGGGGCAACTGGACCGCGCCCGCCATGGTCGTGGCGATGGGAGCGATCAACGCGACGTTCGAACGCAATGGCGAGGTCAGCATCGGCGTCACCTACATGACCGGTACGCTGGTCAAGCTGGGGCAGCATCTGGCGCACATGATCGCGGGGCGACGGCGCTGGGACTGGGTGCCGTATCTGTTGCTCTGGACCGGCTTTCTGGTCGGCGCGGCGCTGGGTGCGCTGGTCTTCCCGCGATGGGGAACGGACGCTCTGCTTGCGGCGGCGGTGGCGGCGTTGGTCGCGGCGGGCATCACCTGGCACCGCCGTCCGACGGTCTGACCTACCAACCGGGCGGGCCCCCGCGCTTTTTAAGCGGCCCGACTTGGATTTCACTCACGAGCAATATAATTACAAGCGCAAGAGTCGGGCATCAGACCCGGGACAGGAGAGCATATGCGCGTGATCGACCATCTGGTTGCCGGCGGACAGACCGCAACCGACGCCGCCGGAACCCGTAAGGGTGACGTCTTCGACCCCAATAGCGGCCAGGTGCAGGCCCGCGTGATGCTGGGCGATGCCGCGCTCCTGGAACGCGCCGTCGCCGCCGCGCAAGCCGCTCAGCCCGGCTGGGCCGCGACCAATC
This sequence comes from Sphingomonas flavida, assembly GCF_036663655.1. Taxonomy (NCBI): domain Bacteria; kingdom Pseudomonadati; phylum Pseudomonadota; class Alphaproteobacteria; order Sphingomonadales; family Sphingomonadaceae; genus Sphingomonas; species Sphingomonas flavida. The sequence continues at coordinate 130,614 of NZ_JAXOJH010000008.1, read as the reverse complement.
CACAGCGCCGGGCGCGCGTGATGTTCCGCTTCAAGGAACTGGTCGAGCAGAACATGGATGCGCTGGCGCATCTGCTGTCCTCCGAACATGGCAAGGTGATCGCCGACTCGCGTGGCGACATCCAGCGCGGGCTGGAGGTGATCGAGTTCGCCTGCGGCATCCCGCACGTATTGAAGGGCGAGTATACGCAAGGAGCCGGGCCCGGCATCGACGTCTATTCGATGCGCATGCCGCTGGGCATCGGGGCGGGGATCACGCCGTTCAACTTTCCCGCGATGATCCCGATGTGGATGTTCGGCGTCGCCATCGCCTGCGGCAACGCCTTCATCCTGAAACCGTCCGAGCGTGATCCGTCGGTCCCCGTCCGCCTGGCCGAGCTGATGCGCGAGGCGGGCGCGCCCGAGGGCATCCTGCAGGTCGTGCATGGCGACAAGGCGATGGTCGATGCCATCCTGGACCATCCGGCGATCAGCGCGGTCAGCTTCGTCGGTTCGTCCGACATCGCCCATTACGTCTATCGGCGCGGGGTTGAGGCGGGCAAGCGCGTCCAGGCGATGGGCGGGGCCAAGAACCACGGCATCGTCATGCCCGACGCCGATCTGGACCAGGTCGTCGCCGACCTGTCGGGCGCGGCCTTCGGCTCGGCGGGCGAGCGCTGCATGGCGCTGCCGGTCGTCGTGCCGGTCGGCGACAAGACGGCCGATGCGCTGCGGGAAAAGCTGATCCCCGCGATGGACGCGCTGCGTGTCGGCGTCTCGACCGATGCGCAGGCGCATTACGGGCCGGTGGTGAACGCCGCGCATAAACGCCGCGTGGAGGACTGGATCCAGACGGGCGTCGACGAGGGCGCGGAACTGGTCGTCGACGGTCGCGGCTTCCAGTTGCAGGGCTATGAGGAAGGTTTCTTCATCGGGCCGTCGCTGTTCGACCGCGTGACGCCCGCCATGCAGAGCTACAAGGAGGAAATCTTCGGCCCCGTGCTCCAGATCGTCCGCGCCCCCGATTTCGAGACGGCGGTGCGCCTGCCCAGCGAGCATCAGTACGGCAACGGCGTCGCCATCTTTACCCGCAACGGTCACGCCGCGCGGGAATTCGCGGCACGGGTCGAGGTCGGCATGGTCGGCATCAACGTGCCGATCCCGGTGCCGGTGGCGTATCACAGCTTCGGCGGCTGGAAACGGTCGGCCTTTGGCGACGTGAACCAGCACGGCATGGAGGGCGTCCGCTTCTGGACCAAGGTGAAGACGGTGACGCAGCGCTGGCCGGACGGCTCGCCCGATGGCGGCAACGCCTTCGTGATCCCGACGATGGCCTGAAGCTAGGCACGCCCCTCCCGCAGGCGGGAGGGGATGGGGGAGGGCAGGCCGCGAGCGATGGTCTCGGTGAGACTCCTTTCCCTCCCCAGACCCCTCCCGCCTGCGGGAGGGGCTTAAGAGATGGAGGCAAGATGACCCAATTCGACCTCACCGACGAACAGCGCGAAATCCAGGAACTGGCGCGCCGGTTCACCGCCGACCGCATCACCCCCTTCGCAGGCGAATGGGACGAGAAGCACATCTTCCCCCGCGACACGATCAAGGCCGCGGCCGACCTCGGTTTCGCCGCCATCTATGTGTCCGAGGAATCGGGCGGCATCGCGCTCGGGCGGCTGGAGGCGGCGCTGATCATGGAGGCGATGGCCTATGGCTGTCCCTCGACCAGCGCCTTCATCTCAATCCACAACATGGCGTCATGGATGATCGACCGCTTCGGCGATGCGGATGTGAAGGGGCGCTATCTCCCCGACCTCGTGACCATGGACCGCTTGGCAAGCTATTGCCTGACCGAGCCGGGTTCGGGCTCCGATGCCGCGGCGCTCAAGACCCGCGCGGTGCGCGACGGGGACCATTATGTCGTCTCGGGCTCGAAGCAGTTCATCTCGGGCGGCGGCGAGAACGAGGTCTATGTCACCATGGTCCGCACCGGGGAGGATGGCCCCAAGGGCATTTCCTGCCTGGTGATCGACAAGGACATGCCGGGCGTTTCCTTCGGCGCGAACGAGCGCAAGCTGGGCTGGCATTCGCAGCCGACGCGGCAGGTGATGTTCGACAATGTCCGCGTGCCCGTGGCCAACAGGCTGGGCGCGGAGGGTGAGGGCTTTCGCATCGCCATGATGGGGCTGGACGGCGGGCGGCTGAATATCGGCGCCTGCTCGCTGGGCGGGGCGCAGCGCTGCCTGGACGAATCCGTCGCCTACGTGAAGGACCGCCGCCAGTTCGGCAAGGCGATTGCCGAGTTCCAGAATACCCAGTTCACCCTGGCCGACATGGCGACCGAGCTGGAGGCGGCGCGCGCGCTGCTTTATCTCGCGGCCGCCAAGGTGACCGACAATGCCCCCGACAAGACCCGCTTCGCCGCCATGGCGAAGAGGCTGGCGACCGACACCGGATCGTCGGTGGTCGACCGCGCGCTGCAGCTGCATGGCGGATATGGCTATCTGATGGACTATCCGATCGAGCGTTTCTGGCGCGACCTGCGCGTGCATTCGATCTTGGAGGGGACGAACCAGGTGATGCGGATGATCGTCGGGCGGGATTTGCTGAAGGACTAAGCTGTTTCCCGCCACCGCAACCACCCCGGCGAAGGCCGGGGTCCAGTTGCCATCGGGCCAATGGCGCGCCACGTCATGCGCGGCACCTGGGCCCCGGCCTTCGCCGGGGTCGTAGAACAATAGAGGTAGAGGCGATGACCCAAGACCTGATCGTCACCCGCGAAGGCCCGGTCGGGCGGCTGCGGCTCAACCGACCAAAGGCGATCCACGCGCTGACCCGCGAGATGTGCGAGGGCGTTCTGGCCGCGCTGGAGGATTGGCGCGGTGACCTGGATGTCGAGGCGGTCATCATCGACCATGCCGAGGGGCGCGGCTTTTGCGCGGGCGGCGACATCCGCCTGCTGGCGGAAAGCGGTGCGGGCGATGGCGAGGCGGCGCGCGGTTTCTTCCATGCCGAGTACCGGATGAACCACCGGCTGTTCACCTATGCCAAGCCGATCGTCGCCTTCATGGACGGCATCACCATGGGCGGCGGCGTCGGCATTTCGGCCCCCGCCCGCTTCCGCGTCGCGACCGAGAATACCCGCTTCGCCATGCCCGAGACGGGGATCGGCCTGTTCCCTGATGTGGGCGGCGGCTGGTATCTCTCGCGCCTGCCCGGCCGCATGGGTGAGTTCCTCGCGCTGACCGGCCACCGGCTCGACGGGGCGGAGGCGCATGCGCTGGGACTGGCGACGCATTACCTGCCTGGCGCCGCGCTGGAGGAGGCCAAGGCCGCGATCATCGCCGCGCCGCAGGAAATCGCCGCGACGCTCGACCGGCTCGCGACGCCCGCGCCCGAGGCCAGGATCATGGCGCATGCCGCCGAGATCGACCGGCTGTTCGCCGCCGACACGCTGGAGGATATCATCGCCACGCTGGAGGCGGATGGCGGCGAATGGGCCGCCCGGCAACTGGCCATATTGCGCACCAAATCACCCCAGGCCTGCAAGGTATCGCTCCGCCTGCTGCGCGAGGGCAGGCGGACCATCGAATTTGCCGACGAGATGCGCCGTGAATACGGCGTCGCTGCCCATGTCGTACAGCGGCCCGACTTCGTCGAAGGCGTCCGCGCGCTGATCGTCGACAAGGACAATGCCCCCCGCTGGGACCCCGCCACGCCGGAGGGCGTGACCGATACGATGATCGACCATATCTTTGCTGCCCTTCCCGAGGGACAGGCCTGGACACCCGACGACCGCTGAAGAGGACGCCCGCATGACCGACTATAACACCCTGATCGTCGAGCGCCGCGAGGCGGTGACCCTGGTCACGCTCAACCGGCCGCAGGCGCTGAACGCGCTGAATGCCGAACTGCTGGCCGAACTGCTCGACGTGATGCGCGCCTATGATGCTGATCCGGAACAGCGCTGCGCCGTGATCACCGGCAGCCCCAAGGCGTTCGCGGCGGGCGCGGATATCAAGGAAATGCAGGAGATGGACTTTGCCGCCATGTACGGCCGCAACCATTTCACCGGCTGGGACGACTTTACCCGCACCCGGAAACCCATCATCGCGGCGGTCGCGGGCTATGCGCTGGGCGGCGGGTGCGAGCTGGCGATGATGTGCGACTTCATCCTGGCAGCCGACACGGCCAGGTTCGGCCAGCCCGAGATCAAGCTCGGCGTGACGCCGGGCATGGGCGGCTCGCAACGGCTCGCCCATGCGGTAGGCAAGGCCAAGGCGATGGAGATGTGCCTGACCGGCCGGATGATGGATGCCGAGGAAGCCGAGCGCGCCGGGCTGGTCGCCCGCATCATCCCCGCCGCCGACCTGGTCGAGGAGGCGATGAAGACCGCCGCGACGATCGCGGGCATGGCGCCGATCGCAGCCCGCGCGAACAAGGAAATGGTCAACGCCGCCTTCGACATGGGGCTGGCACAGGGCGTGCAGTTCGAGCGGCGGCTGTTCCACGGCCTGTTCGGCTCGGCCGACCAGAAGGAAGGCATGGCCGCGTTCGTCGAAAAGCGCCCGCCGGTCTGGACCAACAGCTGATGTGACCCATCCCCTCCCGCAGGCGGGAGGGGATGGGGGAGGGCACAGAGTCTCACCGAGACCATCGCTCGTGGCGCTACCCTCCCCAAACCCCTCCCGTTTACGGGAGGGGCTCAAGAAGAAAAAAGAAGACTTTAGGAGACAGCAATATGGCGCGGATCGCCTTTATCGGCCTGGGCAATATGGGCGGCGGCATGGCCGCCAATCTGGCAAAGGCGGGGCATGACGTCCGCGCCTTCGACCTGTCGGTGGATGCGCTGGCCGCGGCAAAGGCGGCGGGGTGCCTGCCCGTCGACAGCGCGGTTGCCGCGATGGACGGCGTCGAGGCGGTCGTGACGATGCTGCCCGCCGGAACCCATGTCGAGCGTGTCTATGCCGATGCGGTCTTTGCCGCCGCGCCGCCCTCCGCCATCCTGATCGACTGTTCGACCATCGACGTCGCCACCGCGCGTCGGGTGGCCGACGCGGCGCAGGCCAAGGGCATGATGGCGGTCGACGCCCCCGTCTCGGGCGGGATCGCCGCGGCCAGGGCGGGGACGCTGACCTTCATGGTCGGCGGGCCCGACCAGGCGTTCGAACGCGCCGAGCCCTTCCTGTCCGTGATGGGCCAGGCGGTAATCCATGCCGGTGGTCCCGGTGCGGGCCAGGCGGCCAAGATCTGCAACAACATGCTGCTCGGCGCGACGATGATCGCAACCTGCGAGGCGTTCGTGCTGGCCGAGAAACTGGGGCTGGACGCGCAGACCTTCTACGACATCGCCTCGGTATCGTCGGGGCAAAGCTGGTCGATGACCAAATATTGCCCGGTTCCCGGCGTCGGGCCGGAGACGCCCGCCGATCACGACTATCAGGGCGGTTTCGCGGCGGCGCTGATGCTGAAGGACCTGAAGCTGGCCATGGAGGCCGCGCGCGACGCAGGCGCGACCACGCCGATGGGCGAGAAGGCGGCGGAGCTGTACACGGTGTTCGTCGGCGAGGGGCAGCCACCGGTGGACTTCTCCGGGATCATCCGCACGCTGCGATAATCCCTTACCCCCCGTTCGGCCTGAGCGACGTGGAAGGCCGCGTTCTGCCCTCTCGACATAGGCTTGGCGGGGGGATGCCCTTGGCTTTCGACTGCGCTCGGGCCGAACGGGGCGGGGGGGCGAGATGGCCCCGGAAAAACCCAAGCCGCCTTTTCCCACCCGTCATTGCGGCCTAAAGCCTGGAGGGTGATGGATATTGCCGCCCCCCTCCGCCTGCGCGTCGATCGCGATGCACTTGTCTCCAACTGGCAGGCGCTCGACCGGTTGAGCGGACAGGCGGCGTGCGGCGCGGCGGTGAAGGCCAATGGCTATGGCTTGGGCGCAACGCTGGTCGCCGAAACGCTGGCCCAGGCGGGATGCCGCGACTTCTTCGTCGCCAACTGGGCCGAGGCGCTGGCGCTGGCACCGCTGGGCCTGTCCGTCTCGGTGCTGCACGGCCTGCGCGCCGAGGACATGGCCGCCGCAAAGGCCGGGATCGCCCGCCCCGCGCTCAGCACGCCCGAGCAGATCGTCCGCTGGAAGGAGGCGGGCGGCGGTCTCTGCGACGTCATGGTGGATACGGGGATGAACCGGCTGGGCGTGTCGGTGGTGGCGGTGGCGGAGGGGCTGCTTGACGGCCTGGAGATTGACACGCTGCTCAGCCACCTGGCCTGCGCCGATGAGGATGTCGCGATGAATGCGCGGCAACAGGCCGCCTTTGCCGCACTGGCCGGCCAAACGGCCGCTCGTCGCATGAGCCTGGCCAATTCGGCGGGGATAGGGCTGGGGGGAGCCTATCATTTCGACCTGACCCGGCCGGGGCTGGCGCTCTATGGTGGCATCCCGCGCGCTGACATGGCGACCCATCTGCGCCAGGTCGCGCATCCCGAGGCCCAGATCCTGCAACGCCGCACGGTCCGCGCCGGAGAGACGGTCGGCTACAACGCCACCTGGACCGCACCCGCCGACACGCAGGTCGCGATCATCAATCTGGGCTATGCCGACGGCTATCGTCGCGCCCTGTCGGGTCTTGGCGCGGCGGTCGTCGGGGAGCGACGGCTGCCGGTGCTGGGGCGCGTGTCGATGGACCTGACCGCGATCGACGTCTCGAAGCAACCCGACCTGGCCGAGGGCGACTGGCTGGCCATGGAGTATGACCTGGCACAGGCATCCGAGATGTCTGGCGTCTCGCAATACGAACTGCTGACCGGCCTCGCCCAGCGCTTCGCGCGGGGATAAAAAAGGGGCCCTTCCAGAAGGAAGAGCCCCGATCAAGTCGATCCGGTTGGATCAGAAGTTGGCCTTGAACCCGGCGTACAGGAACCGGCCGATATTGTCATACGGATCGCCCGACGCCGTACCGATCAGATCGTAAGGCGGCTTCACGTCGGTCAGGTTGTCCACGCCGACATAGAAGCGGAAGCGCTCGGTTGCGTTAAAGCCGACCTGGATCGAGTGGTAGAACGCTTCGGGATAATACACCACCGGGAAGGCATCGGGATTGCGTGCCGGACGGCCGTCATAGCTGTTCTGCGTTTCCCACTCGCCGATGGTCGACTTGCCTTCGTAACGCAGGCGGTACTGAAGGTCGAAGGTTTCGAAGTTCAGGTTGCCGACGAACTGGCCGCGCCATGCGGAATAGCCAAGCTCGCTCTTGTAGCGGTCACGGAAGGTCGGATCGCCCACATCGGTATAGCCGTTGTTCTGCGCCACATAGCTGGCCAGAACACGAAGGCTCAGGGTGCCCGTGTCGCTGATCTTGGTGCGATAGGACAGGTCGAAGTCGATGCCCGAAGTTTCCAGCTTGGCGAAATTGAAACCCTGCGAGAAGAACGACGGACCCGTTGGGGTCAGCGGGATAGTAGTACCGGCATGGATCACGCTCGACTGACCGGCGAAAGTGCCGTTCGGGTTGCGGATGACCGCAGCGCAATACTGATTGTTGATGCCGCTGGGATTGTCATAGCACTGGTTGATCAGCGTCTGGGCCGCCAGCGAGACGATCGCGTCCTTGATCGTAATATTATAATAGTCGACGGTGAGCGACAGGCCACGGATTGCCTGCGGCTGGAACACCGCGCCGATCGTGAAGCTGTTGCTCTTTTCGGCGTTAAGGTTCGGGTTGCCGCGATTGACGCCCGCTATGCTGGCCGCCGTACCGTTGGTGAACGGTTCGGTGGTGCCGTTGAACGTCTGGGTCGTGGGCACGCCCGCCGCAGCGCAGTTGCGAGCGCGGTTCGGGTTGTTGTTGATGTTGTTCTGGCTGCACGGATCCGAAGGCTGGGCGAAAGTCTGGTTGTTGGCCGTGAACAGTTCGCTCAGCGACGGCGCACGGACCGAACGAGCATAGCCGCCACGGATCGTGATATCGCGGATCGGCGACCAGATTGCGTTCAGATTGTAGGTCCACGGCGTCCCGGCATTGCCCACATTATAGTGCGACACACGCGCCGCACCGGTCAGGGTCAGTTCGTGGAAGAACGGACGATCGGCCAGCAGCGGTACGCTGAGTTCGCCGAACGCTTCCTTGATATCATAGGCGGGCGGGGCGAAAGTCGGGATGGCGTTCAGGAACGTTGCCCCGCTGGCGGTCAGATCGTCATACTTCGAATAGGCCGTTTCGCGACGATATTCGCCGCCCAGCGAGAAGGTGACGTCGCCGCCGGGCAGGCGGAACAGCTTGCCGTTGACGAAGCCCAGCAGGTCGAATTGCTCGGCCTTCTGCTTGCGCGTCGAGTTGACCGAGAAATAGTTCAGTGCTGCCTGGCTGACCTGGCCCTGGCCGAACAGGTTGACGGGCACACAGGCCGCGTCGTCATTCGCGGTCGAGGCGTCGGCATTGATACCACAGACGATCTGCCCGGCGGCGTTGCGCACGGCGTTGATCGAGTTGTTGTACTTTTGCGTGACGTAGTTGCCCGCCGTCCGGTAGAAGGTGTCGAGGCGACCATAATTGGCCGACACTTCATAATGCCAACCCTTGGCGAAATCGCCTTCGATGCCGCCGACGATACGGAAGGTTTCACGGGTATGATCCTCACCGCGACCGCCGAAGTCGACGTTGAAGCGCTGCGCCACGAAGGTCGTTGCGCCGGGCGCCAGTGCCTGACGCAGCGTCGAGCGGGCCTGGTCGGTCAGGTACGGATTGTTGATGCTGAACGAGTTTGTAGCGAAGGTCGGCTGACCTTCCTGCAACGACTTGATCCGAACATACTTGGCTTCGATGAACGGCTTGAAGGCGTCCGAGATGTCGAAGTGTGCCAAGAGGTTGCCCGAAACGCGCTCCATGCGAGGCTGCAACATGCCGAGCAGGCGCAGCGTGGAGCCACCACCGCCGACGCAGTTCGTCGAGGCGGGACGAAGATCGGTGATGCAATTGTTCGCCGTCAGCGTGCCGTTCGGATTGAACAGGAAGTTACGGCCATATTGCGCTAGCGGATTTGAGCTGCCGACATTGGCGATACCTGTGCAGGTAAAGGCGCGGCGGGCCGCGAAGGCTGCCGCCGACTCACCTGTGGCCGCGACTGTCGGGCAGGAAGACGCGAACACGCCGCCTTCCGAGATCGTGCCGTTCCGAATGTTGGACAGAAAGTTGGTATCGGGGATGCCGTCACCGGTTGAAGGCTCACCGCCGGTGCGGATCACGCCACCATTCGGGTTCAACTGCGGGCCGGTATTCTGTACGGCGTTGAACTGGCGACGGCCCGAAAAAGCACCGGTGATGTCGTCACGATCCGTGAAATACACCACGTCTGAGAAGGAGTATTCTGCCGACGCTGCGATGTTGCCGCGGCCCTCGGCGAAATTCTTACCGGCCGTCAGCGCGCCGAAATAGGAACCGCGCGTGCCGTGGCTGGAGATGCCGCTCTGGCCCGTCGCTCGGACACCTTCAAAGTCGCGCTTCAGGACGAAGTTGACGACGCCCGCCATGGCGTCCGAGCCGTACACGGCCGAGCTGCCGCCGGTCACGACGTCGACCCGTTCCAAAAGATCGGTCGGGATGGTGTTCGTGTCGATTACGAAGCCACCGGGCTGCGCAGTCACGTGGCGGCGGCCGTTGACGACGACCAGGGTGCGCTGCGTGCCCAGACCACGAAGGTCGAGCAGGTTCAGGCCCGAAGTGCCGATGAAGCGCGTCGAGTTCGCCTGGCTATAAGTAGTACGCAGGGCTGGCAGCTGGTTCAGCGAATCGCCCAGGTTCAGGTTGCCGGTAGAGGTCAGCAACTCGGCTGTGACCGAGGTAACCGGGGTCGGCGAGTCAAGATTCGGACGAGCCAGACGCGAGCCGGTGACGATGACGTCGCCTGCGGCCTGTTCGCTGCGTTCGGCGACGTTGGGATCGGTAGCGGCATCCTCTTGCGGTTGCGTCGCGGTGGTTCCCGAAGTGGCGGTCTGCGCAAGCGCCGCGACCGGCATCAGGACCAGGGTGCTAGCGAGCGCTGAGGCCCCCAGCAGGGTACGCATGTTCATTCTTTACCCCCGTTATGACGGATCGTTCATGTCCGTTCATCGCAGGGAAAGGAATTTCGGGTTGGAAAACAAGCGTCAGTGCAACGAGATACGAATTTATTGTCATCGTTGTTGCAGGGATGTGACACGACTGACACATCCCTGCAATCCAACTGTTAATTGCGAAATTTTCGAAAAGTGGCGTGTTTATCGCTCAACACACATGGCGATGCCCATGCCGCCGCCGATGCACAGCGTGGCGAGGCCCTTCTTTGCGTCGCGCTTCTGCATTTCGTAGATCAGAGTCGTGAGGACGCGCGCGCCGCTGGCGCCGATCGGGTGGCCGAGTGCGATCGCGCCGCCGTTGACGTTGACCTTGTCGGGGTCGAAGCCCAGTTCCTTGCCGACCGACAGCGCCTGTGCCGCGAACGCCTCGTTCGCCTCGATCAGGTCGAGGTCGCCGACGGTCCAGCCCGCCTTTTCCAGCGCGCGCTTGGTGGCCGGGACGGGGCCGATGCCCATCACCGACGGATCGACGCCCGCCGATGCCCAGCTCTTGATCGTGGCGAGAACGGGCGCGCCGCGCTTCTCGGCCTCCTCGCGGCTCATCAGGACGATGGCGGCGGCGCCGTCGTTCAGGCCGGAGGCGTTGGCGGCGGTGACGGTGCCGTCCTTCTTGAAGGCAGGGCGGACGCCCGATACGCTTTCAATCGTGGCACCGGCGCGGATATATTCGTCATCGGCGACCACGGTGTCGCCCTTGCGGCCCTTGATGGTGACGGGGGCGATCTCGTCCTTGAAGCGGCCCTCGCCGCGCGCCTTTTCGGCCAGGTTCTGCGAGCGGACGGCGAACCGGTCCTGCTCGTCGCGGGTCACCTGATACTGCTCGGCAAGGTTCTCGGCGGTGATGCCCATGTGATAACCGGCAAAGGCGTCGGTCAGGCCGTCATGCACCATGGTGTCGACCATGGTCAGCGGGCCCATCTTGGTGCCGCCGCGCATCGTCTGGGCGTGGGGCGACAGCGACATCGACTCCTGGCCCCCCGCCACGACGATAGTCGCATCGCCATTGGCGATCGCCTGGAGCCCCAGCGCCACCGCGCGCAGGCCCGAGCCGCAGACCTGGTTGACGCCGTAGGCCGGCACTTCCTTCGGAATGCCCGCAGCCATCGATGCCTGGCGGGCCGGATTCTGCCCTTGCGCGGCGGTCAGCACCTGGCCGAGGATCACCTCGGACACGTCGTCGCCCTTGATGCCCGCCTGTTCCAGCGCGGCGGTGATCGCCACCCGGCCGAGTTCGTGCGCGGGCGTGGCGGCAAAGGCGCCCAGGAAGCTGCCCACGGGGGTACGCTTGGCGGCGGTGATGACGATCTCGGTCATGAAGGTTCCTCTCTTCTGTACGGTCTATCTAGGTGTTGGGAGGGCGGTGATCCAGTCGGCGAGCGGCTGCCAGAGCTGTTGCTCCGCGCGGCCGCCGACGACCATGCCGACATGGCCCGTGCCCCCCGCGCGCCGGTCGGACAGGCCGATGGCGGTGGCGGCGGGGACGATCCGGTCGGCGGTGGCGACGAACTCGACGCTAGGGGCGTCGCATTGCGCGGGTGTGACGGTCGCCCCGGCAACGCGCCATTGTCCCTGGCCGGGACGATCCTGGGCGATCAGCTTCTCGAACAACTCGCGGCCAAAGGCGTGGGGCAGGGGGGCGCCCTGGTTCGCCCAGTCCTCCAGACGGATGAAACGACGCGCCGCCTCGCTGCGCGGATCGAGATCGGCGAAGGCGGCATATTTGGCGATGGTCCGCGCCGGGTCGAGCCGCCAGAAGCCCGCCTGCAACGCCTCCATGGGGACGAGGCCCAGTGCTTCGGAGGTCGGCTTGATCGCGGCCCATTGCGCGGCCATCGCGGCGCGGGCTTCGTCGTCATAGCCCGAAAAATGCCAGGGCGCGGCGATCGCGGCGAGCCCGGCGACCCTGCTGCGCGCGGCCGCCGCAAGCGCCAGAGTCCCGCCCAGGCAATAGCCGACGAGGACCGGCGGGGTCGGAAAGGTCGCGATCAGGGGCAGCAGGAAGCGCTCGACATGGCCCGCCACGTCGATGTCGCGGTCCCTCGTGCCGGGCGTGCCCCAGTCGATCAGCCAGGGATGGCATCCCCGTGTCCGCAGCCAGCGGATCAGTGAGCGGTCGCGGGAGAGATCGAGGATCGAGGGCGGGTTGATCAGCGAGGGGACGAACAGCACGGGACGCCCGGAGGCCGTCGCTCCCCCTCCCGCATCGCGCAATGTCACCCGGCCGCGCCGCCGCCGGACGGGCAGGCTTCGCATGGGACGTTCGCGGCTTGCCGTCTGAAATCGCTTCAGGCCCGTCATGGCGCGCTGCACCAGGTCGGGGTTTTCCGCAGCCTCGCTGCGCAACATCGCCAGGAACAGCGGCAAAGGGCGCGGACCGTGTTGCGATGCGAAATCCATGGCGTTAGGCTGTACCAAAATCATGAAAGGCGGGGGTTCGATGAAGAAGCAGGCGGCGGACGGCATTGTGATCGTCAAGAAATACGCGAACCGGCGGCTCTACAATACTGAAACCTCCTCCTACATCACGCTGGATCATCTGGCGGCGATGATCCGGGCGGGCCGCGACTTCAAGGTGGTCGACGCCAAGACCGACGAAGACATCACCCATAATGTCCTGACCCAGATCATCATGGAAGAGGAAAGCCGGGGCGAAACGATGCTGCCGGTCAATTTCCTGCGCCAGCTGATCTCGATGTACGGCGACTCGATGCAGGCGGTGGTGCCCGGCTATCTGGAGGCGTCGATGGACAGCTTCCGCCGCAACCAGGAGCAGTTCAAATCGGCCGTCGAGGGCGCGTTCGCCAATACGCCGTTCGCCGACATGGCCAAGCGGAACCTGGCGATGTTCGAGGCGGCGGCGCAGGGGTTCGCCCCCGGCGCGGTGACGCCTGCCGCCCCCCCGGCGCCTGCCGCCCCCGCCGCAAGCAAGGATGCCGAGATGGCCGCACTCAAGGCGGAACTGGCGGCGTTGAAGGACAAGATCGAGAAACTGGGGGAGTAATCTCGTCTTCCGTTCCGCCTGAGCCCTTCGACTGGCTGGCAAGCCTGTCGCTCAGGATAAACTTCGGCGCATCGCGCCGAAGTCGAAGGCCACGCTGTAACCGTAAACGCGGGGCCTTCTCTATTCCTCCCCTGCAAGGGGAGGGGGACCAGCGAAGCTGGTGGAGGGGTGTCACCGCCTGTAAGGACAGTCCTTCCCCTCAACCCGTGACACCCCTCCGTCAGGCCTGCGGCCTGCCACCTCCCCTGCAAGGGGAGGAATGGGAGTCGACTCGCCGCTCCGTTCTGGCGTGACCTTCGACTGCGCTCAGGCGGAACGGAGGTGACTGATGGACCGTCATCTCGATCATTGAACCCGCCGCCCCCCGACTCCATATCGCCGCGCATGAGCGGTAACGAACACGCCATGCCCACCTGGCATGGCACGACGATTTGCTCGGTGCGCCGTGGCGGCCGGGTGGTGGTGGCCGGGGACGGTCAGGTTTCGATGGGCCAGACGGTCATGAAGCCCAATGCGCGCAAAGTCCGGCGGCTGGGCGACGGATCGGTCATTGGCGGCTTTGCGGGCGCGACGGCGGATGCTTTCACCCTGTTCGAGCGGCTGGAGGCCAAGCTGGAACGGCACAACGGCCAGCTGCTGCGCGCTGCGGTCGAGCTCGCCAAGGACTGGCGGACCGACAAGTTCCTGCGCAACCTGGAGGCGATGATGATCGTCGCCGACAAGGACGTGACGCTGATCCTGACCGGCAATGGCGACGTGCTGGAGCCTGAGAACGGCATCTGCGCGATCGGCTCGGGTGGCAATTACGCGCTCGCGGCGGCGCGTGCGCTCGTCGACTATGAACAGGATGCCGAGACGATCGCGCGCAAGGCGATGGCGATCGCCGCCGAAGTCTGCGTCTACACCAATGACCGCGTCACGCTCGAAGCCATCGACGGCGCGCAGTAATCTAGGGCCACCATGAACGACCAGCTGACCCCCAAGGCGATCGTCGCCGCACTAGACGCGCACATTATCGGCCAGGCCGACGCCAAGCGCGCCGTCGCCGTCGCCATGCGCAACCGCTGGCGTCGCCAGCGGTTGGGCGCGGATCTGCGCGACGAGGTGACGCCCAAGAACATCCTGATGATCGGCCCCACCGGCTGCGGCAAGACCGAGATCAGCCGCCGTCTGGCCAAGCTGGCCGACGCGCCCTTCGTCAAGGTCGAGGCGACCAAGTTCACCGAGGTCGGCTATGTCGGCCGCGATGTCGAGCAGATCGCGCGCGACCTAGTCGAGGAGGCGATCCGGCTGGAGAAGGAACGCCGCCGCGTCGCGGTGAAGGACAAGGCGGAAGAGGCGGCGATGAACCGCCTGCTCGACGCGCTGGTCGGCAAGGATTCGAGCCAGGCGACGCGCGAGGCGTTCCGCCAGCGCTTCCGCGACGGCCATCTCGACCAGACCGAGATCGAGATCGAACTGGAACAGGCCCAGGCCACGCCGTTCGAGATTCCCGGCGCCGCGCCGCAGATGATCAACCTGTCCGAGATGATGGGCAAGGCGTTCGGTGGCGGCCAGCCGCTCAAGCGCCGCAAGCTGACGGTCGGCGCGGCCTGGACCAAGCTGGTCGAGGAAGAGGCGGACAAGCGGCTCGACCAGGACGAGGTCAGCCGCGCCGCGCTGGCCGATGCCGAGGCGAACGGGATCGTCTTCCTCGACGAGATCGACAAGATCGCGGTGTCCGACGTGCGCGGCGGTTCGGTCAGCCGCGAGGGCGTGCAGCGCGACCTGTTGCCGCTGATCGAGGGGACGACGGTCGCGACAAAGTACGGCCCGATGAAGACGGACCATATCCTGTTCATCGCGTCCGGCGCATTCCATGTCGCCAAGCCGTCCGACCTGCTGCCGGAGCTTCAGGGCCGCTTGCCGATCCGCGTCGAGTTGAAGGCGCTGACCGAGAGCGATTTCGTCGCGATCCTGTCGGATACCAAAGCCTCGTTGCCGCTTCAGTACAAGGCATTGATCGGCACCGAGGGCGTCGAGATTTCCTTCACCGAGGACGGCATCGCCGCGATCGCGCGGATCGCCGCCGAGGTGAACGGCCAGGTCGAGAATATCGGCGCGCGGCGGCTTCAGACGGTGATGGAGAAGCTGCTGGAGGATATCAGCTTCGAGGCGGAGGACCGTCAGGGAACGACGCTGACCGTGGATGGGGCCTATGTCGACAAGCAACTGTCGGCGGTGGCGCGGAATACGGATCTGAGCCGGTTCGTCTTGTAACGGGGGCGGGGGCTCGGTGAGACACCGGGCCCTCCCCCATCCCCTCCCGCTTGCGGGAGGGGAGCGACAAGATCAGACGTTTCGACTCATTCGTAAGCCAGGCTCTTGGCACGCCCCTCCCGCAGGCGGGAGGGGGTGGGGGAGGGTAGGCCACAGGCCAAAGCGTCTATTTTTTCACCCGATCATACGGCACGAACCCGTCGAAGAAACACCATTGCGACGGGATCGACAGCCCCTGTTGCAACACCCGGAACCGGTCGTTGCGACAGACCTGCGAGCCCCAGCGGTCGATCAGCAGCGTGTTGAACGGCTGAATGCCGAAACACTGCCCCCGCACCTTGGCCCGCCACAGGCGGCGGCCGGCATTGATGATGATCACGTCCTTGTCGGCAATGACCGGCCCCGACATGGTGGTGCTGGTATCGACGCACTGCACTGGCGGCCCCTCGACGCGCCCGGCAAAGGGGTCCGACTTGGCGGCCGACAGCGTCAGGGTGAGCGCCGCGACGGCGGCGATGGTCACGATGCGACGCATCACCGGTCCCGCCGATAGGGGACGAATTCGCCGAAGCTGCAACTGCCGGTGAAGAAGCCCGATGCGCGGTCGACCGTCTGGGCGATGTCGCCCGAACAGAGCTGGCCGGTGGTGGTCCGCGTCACGAAGATGTTGTTGCCCGAACCGCCGACATTGTCGCACCCGCCCGCGGTCCGGCTGACATATTTCAGGCGCGGCGACACGGTATAGACGATGGCGGGGCCATAGGAGCGGACCTGCTGAGTCCGATACTGGCTGATGCACTGGGTCGGGGCCTGCGGGGTCAGCCCGCTCAACGCCTTGGCCAGATCGGCCTGCTCGGTCCGGGCGCGCTGTTCGACCCTGGCCTTTTCCGCCGGGGTCAGGGTGCACGCGCCCAGCAGGGCCAGGGGGATCAGACCAGAAGCCAACGTTATGATACGCATCATTTCGTCTCCGTCAGAAGGCCCCTGTAGCAGTTGCTTAACCCTTGAACGCGTCCTTGGCTGCACGTCGCTCCGCCAGTTCGTCGGCATCGACCGAGCGCAGGAAGGGGTTGGTTGCGCGTTCCAGTGCGATCGTCGTCGGGATGGTCGGCTCCCCCTGTTCGCGCATCGCAGTGACATCGGCCAGCCGCTCGGCGATCGCGACATTGTCGGGCTCGGCGACGGCGGCATAGCGCGCGTTGGAGAGGGTGTATTCATGCCCGCAATAGACGCGGGTATCGCCGGGCAGCGCGGCCAGGCGACGCATATTGGCGTGCATCTGCGCCGCCGTCCCCTCGAACAGCCGGCCGCATCCCATCGCGAACAGCGTATCGCCGGTGAAGATGGTCGCCCGGTCGGCCAGGTGGAAGGCGATGTGCCCCGCCGTATGGCCCGGCACCGCCCAGATGGTCGCGGCCGCATCGCCGACCGCGATTGTGTCGCCTTCGGCCAGCAGCGTGTCGAGCCCGTCGATCCGGTCGGCCTCCGCCGCCGGGCCTGCCACCGACGCCCCGTCCGCCTTCAGTGCGGCGGCCCCGCCGACATGATCGGGATGCCAATGGGTCAGCCAGACCTGGTCGATCGTCCAGCCGCGCGCCGCAGCGGCGGCGGCGACGGGCGCCGCCTCACCGGGATCGAGGGCGACCGTCTTCCCTGAGTCATGGATCAGCCAGGCATAATTGTCCGAAAGAACGGGGACCCGAACGATTTCCATCGACCCGCCCTTACCAGGTGCCGATATTGGGCATCGAGGCCCAGGGCTCGGCCGGGGGGAGTGCCCCGTCCTGCAGCAGCTCGATCGAGATGCCGTCGGGCGTCTTGACGAAGGCCATGTGCCCGTCGCGCGGCGGCCGGTTGATCGTGATCCCGGCGTCCATCAGCCGCTGGCACGTCTCGTAGATATCGTCGACGCGGTAGGCGAGATGGCCGAAATTGCGGCCGCCGGTATAGATTTCGGGGTCCCAATTATGGGTCAGTTCCACCTCGGCCCGCCCCTCGTCGCCGGGCGCCGCCAGGAAGATCAGCGAGAAACGGCCGCGCTCATTGTCGATGCGGCGCACCTCCTCCAGTCCCAGCAATGCGAAGAAGCGGATGCTGGCGTCGAGGTCGCTGACGCGGATCATGGTGTGGAGATAACGCATCCTGTATCCTGACTTTGCCATGAGGGCCGGTGATGTACCCCCGATCGCGTGGCGCGACCTTTACGTACGATAAGCCTCAGCGCGAGGGAAATTGTGCCAGCGCCTTGGCGGTTTCGGCGCGGATCGGACTGTCGGGCGGGGCGAGGCGCGCGGCCTCGCTCCAGGCCTTGCGCGCCGCCGCCTCGTCGCCCGCCACGGCGGCGATGTTGCCGGCCTCAAGCTGGACATTGGCATCGTCGGCGGAGCGGGCCAGGGCCTGGGCGATGTCCTTCTGCGCACGCGGCAGGTCCTTCATCCGCCGCGCCAGCGTCGCCGACAGCAGCCAGGCGAGCGGATCGGCGGGCGCATTGGTCAGCGCGGCGTCCAGGTCGACCCGCGCCGCCGCCGGCTGCCCCGCCGCGACCAGCGCACGCGCGCGGTCCAGCTGTGCCTCGCCCAGCGCAAAGCCGGTCAGCTCGCCTGCCGCGAGGGCCGCGTCGAGCGCGGTGCGCGCATGGCCCGCATCCCCCGCCGCCAGATAGGCATTGCCCGCCTGCGCCCAGTAATTGGCGGCACGCACGTCATGGCCCAGCTCGGCGGCGCGCGCGGCCTGGTCGAAGGCGCTGGCCGCCGCCGTCCAGTTGCGCTCGGTCGCGAAAGCGAGGCCCAGGCATTGCTGCGCGAAATAATCGCCGCCCGCCAGCCGCCAGCGTGTCGCCTCCGCCTTCGCGGCGGCGGGATCGCGATCGGCCAGCGTCACGCACCGCTGATACCGCGCCTCGCGCGGGTCGGCGGGCAGGGCCGCGGGCGTCGGTGCGCGCTGCGCCTTGCTCTGCGGGGTGGTTTGGGTGGCGGCGGCAAGCGCCAGGGACAACAGGATCATAGGCGGTGCAACACGTCCTCGACGGCCCGGATCAGCAGCGCGATGTCGGCATCGCGCGACAGCCGGTGGTCGCCGTCCTTGATCAACACAGTCTGCACATCGGCTGAACGAAACAGCTGGGTCAGATGGGTCGTCCGCTGCCACGGCACATCGGGGTCGACCATGCCCTGGAGCAGCCGCACCGGTCCGTCGAATGCGATGGGGCCGAAGGTCAGGCGGTTGGCCTCGCCCGAAGACCAGAAGCGGCGGGTATAGACGGTGGGGGCGGGGCCGTAAGGGTTGGGTCGCTCCAGCCGCCCGGCCTGGAGGATCGTCATCTTCTCGTCTTCCGAAAAGCCCCAGTCGGTGAAGTCGGGCGCGGGTGCGATGCCGACCAGCGCCTTCACCTGATCCGGCCGGGCAAGGGCTGCGAGCAGCATCAGCCAGCCGCCCATCGACGACCCGACCAGAATCGCCGGGCCCTTCACCACCGTGTCGAGCATTCCGACCACATCGTCGCGCCAGTCTTCCAGCGCCTGGTCCTCGAACGCACCCTCCGATTCGCCGCAGCCGCCATAATCGAAACGCAGGAAAGGGCTGCCGTTCGCGCGGGCCCACGCTTCCAGCGCGACCGCCTTCGAACCCTGCATGTCCGAGGCATAGCCGGGCAGGAAGACGATCGCCGGGCCGGTCCCCGGCGTCCAGTGACAGGCGAGCTTGGGGCGGGGGGCGGGGGCGTCGGTCATGACGGGGATTTAGGGATTGGGCGCGGGATTGGAAACCGCCCTATTCTCCTCCTCCGTTCAGCCTGAGCGAAGTCGAAGGCCACGCTCCGACCTTCGCCAAGCATCCCCTTTGACTGACCGAGTTCCTTGGCCTTCGACTTCGCTCAGGCTGAACGGAGGGTGGATTTGCGTCGCGCGGCGAGGTCTGGCCGTCCCTCGCAAGCGATCCCGGAAGTCTCCGGTCCTACGGCCGCCAGTTTCACCGTGTCACGCGCGACGCCTAGGCTTTTTAAATCTGGTTTCCGCACGCCGCAAGCCAGCGAGGGGTGCAGGGGCATCCCCCCTCAGATCACATATTCCACGCTCTTCATCTGCGCCTGCGCGGCCTGTTTCTTGCGCCGCTTGGCCACCATTTCGGCATGGAGGCGGGCTACCGTGTCGCTGCCCGTCGTGGTGCACAGCCCCGGCACCACCGCATGGACGATCGCGCCCAGCCCGCCCAGGATCATGATCCCCCCGAACCGCGCCGCGACGCCGAAATGCTCGGTATAGCTTTCGCCGACGCTGTCGGGATGCTCGGTAAACAGGCGACGGAACATGGTCAGCGCTCTCCTATGGCCGAGCGCCGATCCTATCACGGCGATGGGGATTGGCCAAATCAGCCTTTCGAGGGGCTGACGAAGATCTCCTCGATCGCGCGGTCGAACAGTTCGGCGATCTTGAAGGCGAGGGGGAGCGACGGGTCGTAGCGCCCGGTCTCGATCGCGTTGACGCTCTGGCGGCTGACCTCCAGTCGTTCGGCCAGATCCTGCTGGCTCCAGCCGCGCTCGGCGCGCAGGGTGCGGAGGTGGTTGTTCACGCCCGCGTCCGCCATTCCTGCACGGCATTGAAGCATCCACCGATCCCAAGTCCGGTGAACCATATCACGGCCGCATAATAGCCCGGTACATGGGGGGCGAGATCGAAGCCCTCCAGAAAGCCCCATGCCGTCGTTACCGACAGGGCAAAGCCGGTCGCGATCAGCGACTGGCGCACCAGCAGCATCCGGACATATTCGTCGCGCATCTCGACCAGCAACCGGCCGATGACGACGAACACGCCCATGATCGGCAGCGCGGGCAGCACGGCGACCATATAGGCCAGCATCCCGGTCGGGTGAGCGTGGCGGAACCACATGTTCGCCCCCACCAGAGCAACGGCGTACAGCGTCATCGTCGTGATCAGGCGGCGCGTGTAGCGTTTCATTTCGGGTTGCATGGGCATGACGAACCTCCTTCGGGTGTGAAGGAGGCTTTACATGGAAAGCTCGCTTTACGTCAAGCGTCCTTTACGTCGCAGCGAGGCTCTCCACCATGTCCTGCGCCAGCAGGCTGAGCGTGTCGTCGCGCGCACCCATCACCACGATGCGGTCGCCCGCCCGTGCTTCCGCCACCAGCATTGCCGCCGCTTCGGTGCGATCCGCGATGTGGCGGGCGTCGACTCCGGCGGCGCAAAGGTCCGCGACGATGTCGGCGCTGGTCACTTCGCGCGCCACGGTGCCGCCGAAATAAGCCGGGTCGGGCATCGCCAGCACGTCACCCGATTTCATCCGCGCCGCGATGCTCTCGACCAGTTCGCGGCGCATGACCTTCAATGGGCCATAGCCATGCGGCTGGAACAGGATCAGCAACCGGCCGGGAAAGGCATGGAGCGTGTCGAGCGTCGCGGCGATCTTGTCGGGGTTGTGGCCGAAATCGTCGATGACGGTCACGCCGCCCGCCTCGCCGACCTTCTCGAACCGGCGCTTCAGGCCGGTGAAGCGCTCGACCGCGCGGATCGCGTCGATCAGGGGCACGCCCGCCGCCACGCTCGCCCCGATCGCGGCCAGTGCGTTGGAGACGTTGTGGCGGCCCGGTACCGACAGCCGGACATGATAGCCAGCCCCGCCCGTGATCAGGTCGAAGCCGATGGCGAACGGCTCGGGCTTCAGCGCCTCGGCGACCAGATCGCCCGCGCCCTCGACCGCGAAACTGGTCAGGTTGGGAATGTCGGCCAACAGCGCCGCCGTCTCGGCATCGCCCGCATTGGCGACGACATGGGACGCGCGAGCGGCGAACCCGCCGAACAGGACGCGTAATTCCTCCAGCGACTTGTGGTCCAGGCTGACATTGTTGAGGACCGCGATGGCCGGGTTGTAGAGCGCGATCGAGCCGTCGCTTTCGTCCACCTCGCTGACGAACGCCTCGCCACCGCCGACCAGCGCGCTGGCGAAGGGGCTCTCGGGTGAGACGAAGTCCTTCATCACCGCGCCATTCATCGCGGTCGGATCGCGTCCGGTCTGGTGCAGGATGAAGGCGATCATGCCGGTGACGGTCGACTTGCCGCTGGTGCCAGCGACACCGATGGGGAGCGTGCTGTCGTTGAACAGGCCGGCCAGCATCTGCGCACGGGTGGCGCGCGGGCAGCCCAGCCGGTTGGCGGCGACGATGTCGGGCACCGTCTCCTCGACCGCGGCCGAGGCGATGACGAGCTGGTCGGCCGAGGTCACGCCCGAGCCATCCTGCGGGTGGAGCGCGATGCCTGCGTTGCGCAGCGCGTCGAACTTGGCCGCGACCCGCCCCTGGTCGAGCCCCCGGTCGGAGCCCGCGACCGTCTGCCCACGTGCGCGCAGGATCATCGCCAGCGGCATCATGCCCGATCCGCCGATACCCACCAGAAAACAGGAATTGCCGTTGGTCATGGCGCCACGCTATCGGCGAGTTGGCGACACAGGGCAATGCCCGGCCAGGTGATGGACATGGGGGACGCGCTGAAATGAAGATCGGAATCCTCGCCCCCGCCAGCATCGGCAACCCCGCCGCCGAAGCCCCCGTGAGCGCGTTCGCCGCGATCGTCTATCCGCAGGTCGACCTGATCTTCCACCCGCAATGCTATGAGCAGGATGGGCATTTCGCCGGTTCGGACGAGCGCCGCGCCTCGGCCTTTCTGGAGTTCGCCAACGACCCCGGCATCGACGCGATCTGGTTCCTGCGCGGCGGTTATGGCTCGAACCGCGTCCTTTCGCGGGTCATGCCCAACCTGAACGCGGCGGCGGGGCACAAGACCTATATCGGCTATTCGGACCTCGGCTTCGTGCTGGCGGCGCTCTATGCCCGGCGGATCGGGCGGCCGGTGCACGGACCGATGGCCAGCGACATACGGCGCCAGCATGGCGACGTGACGGTGGCGCGCTCGCTGGGCTGGCTGGTCAGCGGCGACCGGCAGGGGCTGGAGCCCGGCCTCGACGGCCGTCCGGCGGCGGCGTTCAACCTGTCGATCCTCCATGCGCTGATCGGCACGCCCTGGCTGCCCGACCTGACCGACCATGTCCTGATCATCGAGGAAGTGTCCGAGCATCTCTATGCGGTCGACCGGATGCTGTTCACCATGGCGAACGCCACCCAGTTGAAGGGCGTCGCGGGGGTCCGGCTGGGCGCGGTCAGCAACGTGCAGGCGAACGAACCCGAATGGGGCGAGACGCTGGAATTCATGATTCAGCGCTGGTGTAGCGAGATGGGCGTGCCGTATCTTGGGCGGGCGCGGATCGGGCACACGCAGGACAATCATCTGGTGCCGTTCGGGATCGTGTGAGGGGGAGAGAGACAATGAGGGTCTTGCTGTTCGGGGCGTTGATCGGACTGGCTACGGTGGCGGGGGCGCAAGGGCCCTCGCGTCCGCAGATCATGGTGTCGGGCACCGGCATCGTACAAACGCCGCCCGACCGCGTGTCGGTCAGCTTCACCGTGGTCGGCGAAGGCAAGACGTCCGACGAAGCGGCTGCCAAGGTGCGTGATGGTGGCAAGGCGATCGGCTCGGGCGTGTCGGGGTATCTGAACGGGAAGCTGCAATGGCGCGCGTCCCAATTTTCGATCCGGCCGTTACGCCCCGCCAAGTGCAACCCGGAGGAAACCGGTCTACCCGTTGCCACACGGCCGCTCGGTTCCTGCGCGATTCAGGGCTATGCGGCGACGATGCCCGTCACGATCGAGACGTCGGAGATCGACAAGGCCGGGACGATGGTCAGCCTGATCGGTCGGCTGGGCGGACAGGATGTCAGTGTGGGGGCGTTCGGGTTGAGCGACCCCGACGACGCACGCCGCCGCGCGATGCGCGCCGCCCTGGTCAATGCGCATGATCAGGCCCGATTGATCGCCGAGGGCTCGGGCGCGAAACTGGGCGCGCTGTTGCGCGTGCAGGACGCCGATTATGTCGGCGAGGAAAGGGATGCCGCCTGGGACAAGAATAGCGCAAACGCACCCCCGCCTGTTCTGGCGGTGGTGCCGCCGCCAATCGCTGTCACGCTCACCCCCGAGCCGGTCGAGACGTCGGTCCGGCTGATGGTGGCCTACGCCATCAACCAATAAGTCGTGTGGGGACGGGCGGTATCGGGATGATATCGTCCGCCCCGATGGCGCAGAATGTTGCGGGCGGGAGGCTGATATGAACCATCGCCCTAGTCTTTGGTCAGAGGGACCGCAACACGAGGCATTAACCATTGCGCCCTAAATTCGCCGCCATGGAAATGCGCAAGATCTGCAGCGGATGCCGCGACGGTGTCGATTTCGAAATCCCCTTCGTCATGGCGTTCCAGCCGATCGTCGACACGGCCAGCGGCCGTCCCTTCGCCTATGAGGCGCTGATCCGGGGCGCCGGGGGCGAAAGCGCGTTTAGCGTGTTGTCGCAGGTGAACGAGGCGAATCGCTATTCGTTCGACCAGGCATGCCGGGTCAAGGCGATCGAAACCGCGATGGCGGCGGGGATCATGGACGGCGACGCGCGGCTGTCGATCAACTTCCTGCCCAATGCCGTCTATTCGCCGATGGCCTGTATCCAGCTGACCCTGCGCACCGCGCAGGCGCAGGGGTTGCCCGTCGACCGGCTGATCTTCGAGTTTACCGAGAATGAGCAGATGGGCGCGCCCGAGCATGTCGGCGGGATCATCGAAACCTATAAGCAAATCGGGTTTTCGGTCGCGATCGACGATTTCGGGGCGGGGCATTCGGGGCTGGACCGTTTCGTCCGCTTCCGCCCAGACGAGGTGAAGCTGGACATGGAGCTTGTCCGCGACATCGACACCGATCCCAGGCGGCGCGCCATCGTGCGCGCGATGGTGGGCATGTGTGCCGAACTCGACACGTTGTTGATCGCAGAAGGGGTGGAGACGGCGGCGGAGGCGGCGATGCTGAACGATCTGGGCGTGCGCTATCACCAGGGCTATTGGTATGCGCGTCCGGCGCTGGCGAGGTTGCCGGAGATCCAGGCCCACGCCTGACATCGCCCCGACTGCCTGGCGGGATATACCTGTCGGGGATTTGTCCCTATAGAGCCCTTCGCGTCGGGCTCTGCCGGCGCATAACCAGCCCTTATCGAAGAGAGTATCCATGTCCGCGATGTTCCGTATCACGCTGCCCGACGGTTCCGTCCGTGAGGTCGCGCCCGGAACTACCCCCGCGGACATCGCCGCCGCGATCGGGCCGGGTCTGGCCAAGGCGGCGATCGCCGCGCGTGTCGATGGCGAGCTGCGCGACATCATGCGCCCGCTCGAGGGCGACTCCGCGCTGGCGCTGGTGACCGCGAAGGACGAGGCCGACGCGCTCGAACTCGCCCGCCACGACTTCGCGCATGTCCTGGCCGAGGCGGTGCAGGCGCTGTTCCCCGGCACGCAGATCACCTTCGGTCCCGCCACCGACGACGGTTTCTATTACGACTTCGCGCCGAAGGATCGCCCCTTCACCGAGGAGGACCTGCCCGCGATCGAGGCCGAGATGCGCAAGATCATCGCGCGCGACGAGCCGTTGATCCGCGAGGTCTGGACCCGCGAGCAGCTGATCGAACGCTGGAACGCGCAGGGCGAGACGTTCAAAGCGCAGTGGGCCGCCGAGCTGCCCGATACCGAGGAACTGACCGTCTATCGCGCCGGTAAGGGCGAGGACGCCTGGCTCGACATGTGCCGCGGCCCGCATTTGGCCTCGACCGGCAAGCTCGATCCCAACGCCTTCAAGCTGACCCGCGTGTCGGGCGCATACTGGCGCGGCGACCAGAAGAACGCGATGCTCAGCCGCATCTACGGCACCGGCTGGCTGAACAAGAAGCAGCTGGCCGAGCATCTGACGCGCTTGGAAGAGGCCGCCAAGCGCGACCATCGCAAGCTGGGCAATGAGATGGACCTGTTCCACCTCCAGGCCGAGGCGCATGGCTCGGTCTTCTGGCACCCGAAGGGCTATCGCATCTGGCGCGAGCTGGAGGCCTATATGCGCCGTGCGATCGACGCGGGCGGTTATCGCGAGGTCAAGACCCCGCAGGTGATGGACGCGCGCCAGTGGGAGCAGTCCGGCCACTGGGGCAAGTATCGCGAGAACATGTTCGTGATCCCCGACGAAGTGCCCAACGTCGAGGACGAGGGTCCGCTGGTGTCGGACGACGCGCAGTGGATGGCGCTGAAGCCGATGAATTGCCCGGCGCACGTCCTGATCTTCCGCCAGGGGATCAAGTCGTATCGCGACCTGCCGCTGCGCTTCTATGAGAATGGCTGCTGCCACCGCAACGAGCCGCATGGCGCGCTGCACGGCCTGATGCGCGTACGCCAGTTCACCCAGGACGACGCGCATATCTTCTGCCGCGAGGACCAGATCGTCGAGGAAGTCCGCGCCTTTTGCGAACTGGCGGACCGGATCTACAAGGATTTCGGTTTCACCTATTCGATCAAGCTGGCGCTGCGCCCCGAAAAGCGCTTCGGCACCGAAGAGATGTGGGACATGGCCGAAACCGAGCTGCGCGACGCGGTCGTGCGGGCTGGGCTGGCCACCGAAGCCTATGGCTGGGAAGAGCTGCCGGGCGAGGGGGCTTTCTATGCGCCCAAGCTGGAATGGCACCTGACCGACGCGATCGGCCGGACGTGGCAGGTCGGCACGATCCAGTCCGACCGCGTCCTGCCCGAGCGGCTCGACGCGTCGTACATCGGCGAGGATGGCGAGCGGCATCGCCCGATCATGCTCCACCGCGCGATCTTCGGCTCCTATGAGCGGTTCATCGGCATCCTGATCGAGCATTATGCGGGCCGCTTCCCCGTCTGGCTGGCGCCAGTGCAGGCGGTGGTCGCGACCATCGTGTCGGACGCGGATGGTTATGCGGAAGAGGCGGCGGCCAAGCTGGCGGCGGCGGGTATCCGGGTCGAAACCGATCTGCGCAACGAGAAGATCAACTACAAGGTGCGCGAGCACTCGGTCGCCAAGGTCCCCGTGCTGCTGGTCGTCGGCAAGCGCGAGGCCGAGGAAGGCAAGGTCGCCGTCCGCCGTCTGGGGTCCCAGGCGCAGGAGATCATGACGCTGGACGAGGCCATCGCGATGCTGCGGTCGGAGGCGACTCCGCCCGATCTGCGCGGCTGAGATCGGCTGACGTGACCGAAAGGGCGGGACGTTTGTCTCGCCCTTTCAAATATGCGCCCGATCGCCTATATTGATGCTGTAATTGCCACAGGAGAAATACCCATACGTCCTCCCATGATGCGCCGTCCGATGCAGGCGCCGCCGATGAACGGTCCTCGGTTCAACGAGTGGATTCAGAGCCCCAAGGTTCGCGTGATCGACCATGAGGGCGAGAATCTCGGCGTGATGTACACGCGCGAGGCGATGGCGCAGGCCCAGGAGCTAGGCCTCGACCTGGTCGAAGTGTCGCCCAACGCAGATCCGCCCGTCGCCAAGTTCCTCGATGTCGGCAAGTATAAGTACGAGGCGCAGAAAAAGGCCAACCTCGCCCGCAAGTCGCAGAAGACGCAGGAGATCAAGGAGATCAAGATGCGTCCGAACATCGACGACCATGACTACGACACCAAGATGAAGAAGGTGGTCGAATTCATCGGCGAGGGCGACAAGGTGAAGGTCACCATGCGCTTCCGCGGCCGCGAGCTGAGCCACGGCCAGCTGGGCATGAACGTGCTCCAGCGCGTCGCCGAGCAGGTGGCCGAGGTCGCCAAGGTCGAAGCCTATCCGCGCATGGAAGGCCGCCAGATGCTGATGGTGCTGGCGCCGAAGTGAGGCGCGGCGACTCGGGGGTGTAGTCTCTCGGATTGTCTATGTTTTAAAAACCCCTGGTGGCCGGATGGGCTGCCGGGGGTTTTTGTTTTGGGCTCGCGCTGAGGGCGCTAGAGTACGAGGACGTCAGCTTGACCCACCCCTCCCCTTCAGGGGGAGGGGCCGGGGGTGGGGCGCTTCCGCAAACGACAAGCCTTGGGGTGACGCCCCACCCCAACCCCTCCCCTGAAGGAGAGGGGCTTTCTTCGAATCCGCCTCATGTCATCGCGTTTTAAGGTTCCCGGATGCTCAGCATATTGTGCGGTGGGACGGTATGCGACTGGCCAAACCCTCCGTTCCGCCTGAACATAGTCGAAGGGCATGCCCCATTACCAAACCGCGAGGGAGGTTGATCCATCCAATCCGAAGCGCCACCCCGGCGGAGGCCGGGGTCCAGTCGGGGGTGCCGTTGTGATGGTCCGGCTCGCTCCATCAATGAAGCCTTCGCAACTGGACCCCGGCCTTCGCCGGGTTGGCGCAGGAGAGAAGGTGCAAGGCTGCCCTTCCGTTCGCACCGGGCGAAGCCGAAAGGCATAGGGCGACGCTCAGGCTGAACGGCGCGTGGAAACTACGCCGCCATCTCCATCGCTTCCCCCGCCGCGGCCCCCAGCAACCGTTTCTCCAGCGTCTTCAACCGCCCGCTATTGGTGATCTGGTCCCCGGTCAGGTCGGTCAGGTAGAATACGTCGACCGCGCGCTCGCCATAGGTGGCGACGTGCGCGGAGTGGATCGTCACCTTCGACTGGAACAGCGCATGGGCGAGCTGGTTGAGCAGCGCCGGTCGATCCCGCGCATGGACCTCCACCACCGTGAACCGGTTCGACGCGCGATTGTCGATCAGGACGTTGGGCGCGATGTGGAAGGCGTCGGCGCGTGGGCGGGCATTGGGCTTGGCAACCAGACGGTCGGCCAGCTTGCTGCGATTGGCCAGCGCATCCTCGATCGCGCGGCGGAGGCGATTGAGCTGCCCCGGATCGTCGAACGGACGGCCCAGCGGATCCTGGACCAGGAAATTGTCGATCGCCATGCCGTCGCGCGTCGTGTGGATGCGCGCGTCGATGATGTTGCCGCCCGCGACATGGATCGCGCCCGCGATGCGGTAGAACAGCCCCGGATGGTCGGCGGCATAGATGGACACCAGCGTCGCGCCACGCTCGCCATAGACTTGCGCGTCGATCGACAGCTGGGCGTCGCCCGCCGCCGCCATCTGGCGCGCATTATGGGCCAGCACATCCTCGGGCTCGGCGATCCAGTAAGCCTCGGGCAGGCGGTGGACGAGCGCGGCGAATTGCGCCTCGGGCCAGCCGAGCAACTCGCCCAGCCGCGCCTGCTTGGCGGCGATCCGCTCGGTCCGGCCGCGCTGCTTGTGGCCCAGGCGAAGGACTTCCTCGGCCGCTTCGTACAGGTCGGCGAGCAGCTGGCGCTTCCACCCGTTCCACGTCCCTGGCCCCACGGCGCGGATATCGACGATGGTCAGGACCAGCAGCAGGCGAAGACGCTCGGGGCTCTGCACCGTTTCGCAGAAATCGAGGATCGTCTTGAAGTCCGACAGGTCGCGCTTGAACGCCGTGGCCGACATCAGCAGGTGCCAGCGGACCAGCCAGGCGACCGTCTCGGTCTCGGCATCGCTCAGGCCCAGGCGCGGGCAGACCCGCTCGGCGACTTCGGCGCCCAGGATTGAATGGTCGCCGCCGCGCCCCTTGGCGATGTCATGGAGCAGCACCGCGACATAGAGGACGCGCCGCGACACGATCTGGCCGATGATCGCGGAGGCGACGGGATGTTCCTCCACCAGCTCCTGCCGCTCGATCCGGGCGAGCAGGCCGAGCGCGCGGATGGTGTGTTCGTCGACGGTGTAGTGATGATACATGTCGAACTGCATCTGCGCGACGATGCGGCCGAAATCGGGCAGGAAGCGGCCGAACACCCCCGCCTCGTTCATCCAGCGCAGCACCAGCTCGGGATCGTGGCGGCTGGTCAGGACGTCGAGGAACAGCGCATTGGCGCGCGGGTCGGTGCGGATATCGTCGACCAGCTTGGCATCGCGCGACGCGGCGCGCACCGCCAGCGGATGAACCTCCAGCTCGTACCGATCGGCCAGCTGGAAGATTTCGATCAGCCGGACCGGGTCTTCCTGAAAAAAGGTGTCGCGCGGCAGGGCGAGGCGCCCGCGATCGAGGACGAAACCGTTCAGGCGGCGCGGCCGACGGCGGATGGTGGGCAGGCCGAACCGGTGCCCGCGCGCCGCGAACCGCTCGTCCAGATGCGCCAGGAACGCGCCGGTCAATGCGCCGACCGTCTTCACCTGCAGGAAATAGAGCTGCATGAACCGCTCGACCTTGGCCTTGCCCGGCCGGTCGGAGAATCGCATCCGCTCGGCGATCTGGCGCTGCACGTCGAAGGTCAACCGGTCCTCGGCACGGCCCGTGATGGTGTGCAGGTGACAGCGCACCGCCCACAGGAAATTGTCGGCGCGGTGGAACTGGCGATATTCCTCGCGGGTGAACAGGCCCCGGTCGATCAGGTCGGCGGCGCGGTCGACGTCATAGACATATTTGCCGATCCAGAAGAGCGCGTGCAGGTCGCGCAGGCCGCCCTTGCCCTCCTTGACATTGGGTTCGACGACATAGCGTGTGTCGCCCATCTTGCGGTGGCGCAGGTCGCGCTCGGCCAGCTTGTCGGCGATGAACTGGCGGTGCGAATCGGTCTGGATCTCGATCTTGAAGCGGCGCGCGGCCTCGTCATACAGCGCCTGGTCGCCGCACAGGAAACGCCCCTCCAACAGGGCGGTGCGCACGGTGACGTCACCCTTGGCCTGGCGGATCATCTCGTCGATCGAGCGGCTGGAATGGCCGACCTTCAGCCCCAGGTCCCAGAGCGAATAGAGCATCGATTCGATGACCTGCTCGGCATGTGGCGTCTGCTTGAAGGGGGTAAGGAAGCCGATATCGACGTCGGAATAGGGCGCCATCTCGCCCCGGCCATAGCCGCCCACCGCGATCAGGGTCAGCCGCTCCCCCGCCGTCGGGTTGCTCAGCGGGTAGAGCGTGTCGGTGGTAAAGTCGAACAGCACCTTCAGCACCTGATCGGTCAGATAGGCCTGGGCCGCCGCCGCCTCCAGCCCGCGCGAGGGGTGGATCGACAGCCGCCGCGCCACCTCCTGCCGCCCGGCGTCCAGCGCGGCGCGCAGCACCGGTGTGACCAGGGTACGCCCCTCGGGACCCGTGATCCCAAGGGCTGCGACCTGTTCGGCCAGGGCACGGCGATCGACGATGGCGCGGCGGTTGGGGAGGGATTCGAAACGGCTGTGCATGGGGACTTCATAGGGAATGGGGATGAACAAATGGAGAGGGTAGATTTGCGGTGGAGGGGCAGGGCCCCGTCCTTTCGACCGACCAAGATTCCGATGCTTGGGCCCATCGTCCGACCATGATAGCGAACCCGCATGGCCGACCATCACGACATCCCCGCCCTGATCGCCGACATGGGCCAGCGCGCCCGTACCGCCGCCAAGGGGCTGGCGCAGATGCCGACAGACGCCAAGGCCCGGGCCCTGCGCGCCGCCGCACAGGCGATCCGTGACGCGACGCCCGCGATCCTGGAGGCCAATGCGCAGGACATGGCATCGGGCGCGGCGAACGGCCTGTCGCCCGCGATGCTCGACCGGCTGAAGCTGGACGAAGTGCGGATCGCCGGGATCGTCTCCGGCGTCGAGGCGGTGGCGGCCCTGCCCGATCCGGTCGGCGAGCGGATCGACGAGCGGACCCGGCCCAACGGCCTGAACCTGTCGCGCGTGCGCGTGCCGGTGGGGGTGATCGGCATCGTCTATGAAAGCCGTCCCAACGTCACCATCGATGCCGCCGCGCTGTGTGTGATGGCGGGCAATGCGGCGATCCTGCGCGGCGGGTCGGAGGCGGTGTACAGCAACCGTGCGCTGCACGCGGCGTTCGTCCACGGCTGGATGGCAGCGGGTGGTCCGGCGGATGCGGTGCAGCTGGTGCCGACCACGGACCGCGCGGCGGTGGGCGCGATGCTGGGGGCGGACGGGCTGATCGACCTGCTGATCCCGCGCGGGGGCAAGAGCCTTGTCGCGCGGGTGCAGGCGGAGGCGCGGGTGCCCGTCCTCGCGCATCTGGACGGAATCAACCATGTCTATGTCGATGGTTCGGCCGATCACGACATGGCCGCGCGCATCGTGCGCGATGCCAAGATGCGCCGCACCGGCATTTGCGGCGCGATGGAAACGCTGCTGATCGACCGCGCCTATTGCCATCCGGCCGAACTCGTCGCGGCGCTGGCCGATGCGGGCTGCACCGTGCGCGGCGACGATGCCGTGCGCGAGATCGTGTCGGGCCTGGACAAGGCGACGCCCGAGGACTGGGACACCGAATATCTCGATGCGATCGCCAGCGTCGCGCTGGTCGACGGGGTGGAGGGCGCGATGGCGCATATCGCCGCGCATGGATCGCACCATACCGACGCGATCGTCGCCGAGGACGCCGCCGTCGCCGAGCGATTCCTGGCCCAAGTCGACAGCGCGATCGTGCTGTGGAACGCCTCGACCCAGTTCGCCGATGGCGGTGAGTTCGGGCTGGGCGCGGAGATCGGCATCGCCACCGGGCGGCTGCACGCGCGCGGGCCGGTCGCGCTGGAGGGGCTGACGACCTATAAATGGGTCGGGCGTGGGGCAGGGCAGATCAGAGGGTGAAGATCGGTCTGCTCGGCGGGTCGTTCAATCCCGCGCATCGGGGGCATCGCCGCATCACGCTGGACGCGATCCGCGCGCTCGACCTGGACGAGGTCTGGTGGCTGGTGTCGCCGGGCAATCCGTTGAAGGACGGGGCCAGCGACATGGCGCCCTTCGCCGCGCGGTTCGCCTCTGCACGGATCATGGCCCGGCGCGCGCCGATCCGCGCCAGTGCGATCGAGCGCGATCTGCACACCCGCTATACCCTGGATACCGTGCGCGCGATCACCCGCCGCTACCCCGGCCACGACTTCATCTGGCTGATGGGCGAGGACAATCTGGAGCAGTTTCACCGGTGGCGCGGATGGCGTGATATTGCCCGTGCGATCCCGATTGCGGTTATCGGCCGTCCGGGATACAATGCCGCTGCCCACGCGACACCCGCGCTGGGCTGGTTCAGGCGTTTCCAGAGGCGTCCGGGCCAGGCGAAGAACTGGACGATGTGGAGTTTGCCGGCCTTCGTGCTGTTGCGCTTCCGCCCCGACCCTACTTCCGCCACGGGCCTTCGGGCCCGCGATCCGGACTGGTTTCGGCATATGGGCCGAAACGTCCCCTGAACAGGAGCTCACTTGGCCACTTCCCCGCAATCGCCGCGTCCGTCCGATCCCGCCGAGGTGGAGGCGCTGCACCGCCTGATCCTCGCGTCGCTGGATGACGACCAGGCGGTGGAGACGATCTCGATCCCGCTCGCGGGCAAGTCGTCGATCGCAGATTTCATGGTGATCGCCAGCGGTCGTTCGACGCGGCAGGTCGCCTCGATGGCGATGAAGCTCGCCGAGAAGATCAAGGCCGAGTTCGGCCGGTCCTGCCGCATCGAGGGTCTGCCGACCGCCGACTGGGTGCTGATCGACGCCAATGACGTGATCGTCCACCTGTTCCGTCCCGAGGTCCGCACCTTCTACAATCTCGAGCGCATGTGGGCGTTCGGCGATGCGCCGACCCCGCCCGCGAGTCCCGCCGACCGCAACCTCTGATACTCTAGAGCCCGCCCGTGCTGCTGCATATCGTCGCGCGCGGGCGGATCGGCCGTTCGCCCGAGGCCGAACTGGTCGACCGCTATATCAAGCGTATCGGCTGGCCGACCAAGGTCACCGAACTTCCCGACACCGGCGGCAAGGTCCCCCCGCTGGAGGGACAGGCGCGCCTGATCCTGATGGACGAGAAGGGCGAGAATCTCTCCTCGATGGATTTCGCGCGTCGGCTGGAGCGTTGGCGCGACGATGGCGTGCGGGAGTGTCGCTTCATGATCGGGGCCGCCGATGGCTTCGAGGATGCCGATCGGGCGCGGGCCGACCTGCTCATTTCCTATGGCCGGGCCACCTGGCCGCACATGATGGCACGCGCGATGCTGGCCGAACAGCTGTTCCGCGCGACGAGCATCCTCGCCAACCACCCCTATCACCGCGAGGGCTAGGCGGGTGAGGCTTCGCCGAGGCGCAGGGGCGCTGGTGGCGCTGGCGCTGCTCGGCGCGACCGATATCGTCGGGGATCAGCGGCGGCTGGCCGATGCCCGTGCGGGCGCGGCGGCGGCGCAGGCACGTGCCCAGGCGCTGGAGCGGCAGGCCGGGGCCGAGCGTAACGCCGCCGCCACCGCCCAGGCCAGGGAACGCGCCGTGGCGGCTCGCGTCGCGGCGGCGGAAGCCGAGGTGACGGCGGCGCGCGCGCGGGTGGACTTGGTCGCCGGATTGCTGGAGCAGCAACAGGCGCGGCTCGCCCGGGCGCAGGCGCCGCTCGCGCATCTGCTGGCCGCGATGCAGAGCATGGCGGCGCGTCCCCCGCTGGCGGCGGTGGCGCAGCCGGGCTCGGTCGCCGATCTGGCGCATGTCCGCGCGGTCTTCGGCACCGTTGCCCCCGTCATCGCCGCGCGATCGGCGGCGGTCCGTACCGAGTTGGCCGCGACCCGCCGCCTGCGCGATCAGGTCGGGGTGGCGGCCCGTGCGCTGACGGCGACCACCGCCAGGCTGGAGAGCGAACGCCAGGCGCTGGCCCGGCTGGAGGCGCGCCATCGCGGTCGTGCCGAGGTGCTGGGCCAGGTGGCGGTGGACGAGTCCAACCGCGCGCTGGCGTTGGGCGAAGCCGCGCGCGACATCGTCGATCGCATGGCCGAGCGTGGCGAGGCGCAGGCGATAGCGGGCGAGCTGGTCGCGCTGCCGGGCCCCGTGCCGCGCCCGCTCGCGCCCGGCGTCATCGGCCCGGCCATCGCCACGGGCACCTATCGCCTGCCGGTGCAGGGCAAGGTCGCCGGCGGCTTCGGCGAGATTTCCGACTCCGGTGTCCGCGCGCGCGGCATCACCCTGGCCACGGTCCCCTACGCTCCCGTCGTCGCGCCCGCAGGCGGCGAGGTGCGCTATGCCGGTGCGTTTCGCGGCTATGGCGGCATCGTCATCGTCAACCATGGCGCGGGCTGGACCAGCCTGGTGACCGGCCTGGGCGGCATCGCGGTCAAACCCGGCCAGCACGTGGCGGCGGGCGCGGTGCTGGGCCGGGCAGGGCAGGGGCGTGGCGGCGTCGCGCCGCGCGTGACGGTGGAATTGCGCCGCGACGGGCGGCCGATGGATATCGCGGCGATTTTGGGGTGAGGGGAAGCTTTGGCGTTTTGGCTGAACGTCGATTCGATAAAGCCGTACGCCCCTTGGAATCCGATCGTTCACGCAATGGGATCTTTCCCGTTTCTCCATCTGCAAACAGCGATTTCGGGAGCATGCAATCGGGAAACGGGACCAGCCGATCGCTATCCCTCCGGCCCGTGGAATCGATTTCTGTTGCTGGTTCACGATCGGCCAAGGCGTGCAGACCGGTAATCCACCTCACAACGTCTTCAGATAGTCCTCGAAGCGTCTGCCGCTCTCGTGCCGGAAAATGGCCCCCGTACTACTGATGGTGCCAATTCGGTCGGCTCGAAAATTGCGAAAGGCATTTCGGGCTTCGCACCAAGTGGTGAGGAGCCAGGCGGAGTCGAACAGGGGCAGCCCGAGCGGTCTGATGGTCCGCTCGCTCTCCTTATCCGAAAGATCCGCATAAGTGATGCGCAGGACCAGGCGTCGGCGTATCGCATCCCGCAACAGGCTCAGATGCGCCTTGGCGCGCTCGCTCTCCGACGTCTGCTTCGACACGGCCCGCAGCGGCAGGTTCGCATAGACCGCTTGCCGGCCGGGTTCCATCGACGCGGCGAACTTCGCCGATGCGCGCCGTGCTGCCGCCGCCAGTGGTTCATCGCTCCGCGCCGCGATCAACCGCATCCCCAGCATCACCGCATCCATTTCGTCAGGGTCCAGATGCAGCGGCGGGAGGAAATAGCCGCGCTCAAGCTGGTAGCCGACGCCCGGTTCACCGCGCACCGGCGCGCCCATCGCCTGCAATGTCACCATGTCGCGGTAGATCGTCCGGACCGACACGCCGAGCAGATCCGCCAGCGTGTCGGCCGCGATCGGCACGGACCGTCCGCGAAGGTGATCGAGGAGCGCAAAGAGGCGTAGCGAACGCATTGGGTGTCTGTCGTCGGATCCTGACGGAAACTGTCAGGGGCGGCGTGTATCCCGCGGCTTCACGAACGTCACCGTCGGGGAACGCCATGACCGCCATTTGCTATGAGATCGTCGCCTACAGGATCACGGATGCGGAAGAGGCCGACGCGGTTCGCGAACAGGCGAGGGCGTTGCTGGCTCGCCAACCGGGCTTCATCGCCTGGACGCCCTTCCAAGGGGCGGACGATGCGAATGCGCGCGTCGATCTGGTCGCGTGGACCGATCTCGATAGCGCGCGCAGGGCCGGGCAAATCGTCGGAAATGCCGATGAATTTGCCGATTTTCGCGGATCGGTCGCGACGGTCACGAGCATGGCGCATTATACCGCGCCCTCGCTCGACCCGCAGCCGGTCGTCGCCGGGAACGGCATCGAGCTTGGCCGCTTCAGACTGAAGTCCGGCGTCGAGGAAGTCTCGATGCGCGCCGCCTATGACGCCATGGTATCGCGCCATCTGGCCCATCAATCCGGCTGGCGGCGTCAGCACCTGGTGAAGTTGCAGAATGGCATTTTCGTCGATCTCGCCTTTGCCGATGACCGGGAAGGGGCCGAGGCCATCTGCGCTGCCTGGGCCGGCAATGCGGATTGCGACCGGTTTCTTTCGATGATCGAGCCGATCAGCATGGAATTCGGCACGCTCGTGTAAGGCGGCGGCTATAGGTCGGGGTGTTCCCGGAATGCCATTGCCATGGGAATGCTCCGGCCGTCTCACGGCCCGTTCATTTGTGGGGAAAACGGCATTTCCGTTTACGACGCCGTTGCAAGCCTTCGAGGTATCGATAGGTTTGCGGGTATGCGTTCTTTATCGCCCCCATGCCCCACATGTGGCAAACCGGTTCCATTCATGAAGACCCAGTGGGGCCTTGGAACGCCGTTTTTCTGCAATCACTGTGGGGATAGGCTTGTTATTTCGAAGAACTTTTGGATTGGCATTAGTGCTCTTGTGGCCTTTTGGCTCTTAAAGGGTTGGACGGATTCGTTGCCCGAGACTGTCATGCTGATCGTCGGTCTCATTGCCGCGGTTCTGATTTTATCCCGCTTATTTTTGCGTCCTCAGAAGGCATAGGGATTACTCCCGCTGCCAACTGGGCATTCCCAAAACGCGATCCAGACCGTGTGAAAACTCGCGTCTGCGGTTCCGCCCGGTCGGGGACAGGCGTATGCTGTGTCGATGGCGTATATCGAGGGTCACGCGCGCGACCAGGGTGTTCTACTTCCGGCGTTGGTCGAAGATTATGTGGCGGCGGATAGCCCGGTGCGGTTCGTCGACGCGTTCGTCGACGAGCTGGATTTGGGCGAGGCGGGGTTCTGTCGCTCGCGGCCGAAGGCAACGGGACGACCAGGATATGATCCGGCCGACATGCTCAAACTGTACCTGTACGGCTACCTCAACCGGGTGCGGTCGAGCCGGCGTCTGGAGGCCGAAGCAACACGCAACCTTGAATTGATCTGGCTGCTGCGCGGGCTTCGGCCGGACTACAAGACCATCGCCGATTTCCGTCGTGACAACCGCGGTGCGTTCAAGGCGGTGTTCCGCGCCTTCGTCGTCCTGTGTCGCAAGCTCGACCTGTTCGGTCGCGAGTTGCTGGCGGTGGACGGCACCCGGCTGAAGGCAGTGAACAATCCGGGGCGCAATTTCTCCCGCGACAAGCTGGCCAGGTACATGGCCGCGGCCGACGAGCGGATCGAGGGATATCTGGCCGAACTTGACGCCATCGACCGCGGCGAGGATGGGCACGGGCCCGGTCGCCGCGAGACACTGGCCGCCAAGATCGCTCACGTGCGTGAGCGGCGGCAGGTGCAGGCGGCGATGCTGGAGCAACTGACCGCCAGCGGCGAGAGCCAGATCTCGCTGACCGACCGCGATGCGCGCGCGATGGTCACGGGTCAAAAGACCACGGTCGGCTACAACGCGCAGGTGGCGGTCGATGCCAAGCACAAGCTCATCGTCGAACAGCACGTCACCAACGCCGCGACCGACATGGGCCTGCTGGCGGTGACCGCCGGGGCGGCCAAGGCGGCGCTCGACGTCGAATGCATCGCGGCCGTGGCGGACATGGGCTACTACAAGGGCGAGGACATCGAGGCGTGCGAGGCGAACGGCATCACGCCCTATGTCGCCCGACCCGAGCGTGGCACCGCCATCGCCAACGGTCGCTTTCCCAAGGAGCGCTTCACCTATGATCCGGCAGCCGACGCCTATCATTGCCCCGGTGGCCGGCTTCTCGACACCCGCTATCGCTCGGTGACGCGCGGCCATGTGTCGATCCAGTATTCCAGCCCCGCCGCCTGTGCCGCCTGCACTATCAAGGCGCGCTGCACCGGCGGTCGCTGGCGTCGCATCAACCGCTGGGAGAACGAGGCCGCCCTCGAGCGCATGGCGAAGCGGCTCGCCGCCCGGCCCGGTATCCTCGACGTCCGCCGGGAAACGGTCGAACATCCGTTCGGCTCGATCAAACAGTGGATGAACCAGGGGGCCTTTCTCATGCGCGGGCTGCACAACGTGCGCGGCGAGTTCAGCCTGACCGCGCTCGCCTATAACCTCAGGCGCGCCATCACCCTCATCGGCATTCCGGGCATGATGCAGGCGGTAACGGCCTGATCCGCGCCGCCCATTGCGCCGACACCGCGCCGGATATGCTCTCCATCGGGCTACTGCGACGCCGGTACAGCCGTAAACCCGAATTTCGGTGCTTCCTGAACCGCCCCATCGGAAAGAACGCCAGGTCGGCACCATGCCGACCAGTTTTCGCACGGTCTGCGTTCCCTTTCGGGAATGCCGCATCGAACGCCATGCCCGATAGCCCCCGCCTTCGCTCACCCCCCGTTCAGCACGGTTGCGCTTTGATTGCGTCCGGCTTCCCGCTACACAGGCGGTTCGCTTTTCTGGTCCAGGACCCTCGATGCCCAGTCCGTTCTCACGACTCCCGCTGCCGAAACGTCCGCTTCTGACTGCCACTGCCATCGTCGGCGCGCTTGCCATGGTGCCGATCACGACCTCCGCGATGGCCGCGGTGGACAGCTCGACCGTGCGGCAGTTCGACCGGTTCCTCGACGTCTATAACCGGATCAAGGCCGATTATGTCGACAAGGTCGACGACGACACGTTGATCAAGGGCGCGATCCAGGGGATGCTGGCCGCGCTCGACCCGCATAGCAGCTATGTCGACGCGCTCGACTTCGACAACCTCAAGATCCAGACCGAAGGCAATTATGGCGGCCTGGGCCTGACCGTCTCGATGGAGGACGGCGCGATCAAGGTCATCGCGCCGCAGGAGGACACGCCGGCTGGCCGCGCGGGCGTGAAGTCGGGCGATTACATCACGCACATCGACGGCAAGCTGATCTATGGCCAGTCGCTGGACGAGGCGATCGGCCAGATGCGGGGCAAGCCCGGCACGAAGATCAAGCTGACCCTGGTCCGCCCCGGCCGCGACAAGCCGATCGAGCTGACCCTGACCCG
The DNA here is from genome assembly GCF_036663655.1 of Sphingomonas flavida. Classification (NCBI taxonomy): domain Bacteria; kingdom Pseudomonadati; phylum Pseudomonadota; class Alphaproteobacteria; order Sphingomonadales; family Sphingomonadaceae; genus Sphingomonas; species Sphingomonas flavida. Next base: position 91,745 of record NZ_JAXOJH010000008.1, on the reverse strand, counting down.
CGAGGTCATCGTCCAGCGCCCGGTCAAGTGGGAGGTGAAGGGCGATGTCGGATACATCAACATCAACACCTTCTCCGAGAATACCGGTGCCGACACGCGCGGGGCGATCATGGCGATCGACAAGGCGTTGGGCCACCGGCCGCTGGGCTATGTCGTCGACCTGCGCGACAATGGCGGCGGGCTGCTGACCCAGGCGATCGCGGTCAGCGACGCGTTCCTGGACCATGGCGAGATCGTGTCGCAGCGGGGCCGCGAGAAGTCGGATATCGAGCGTTATTACGCCAAGCCCGGCGACGATGCGCACGGCCTGCCGGTGATCGTGCTTACCAACTCGGGCACCGCCTCGGCGTCGGAGATCGTCGCGGGTGCGCTGCAGGATCATCACCGCGCGCTGGTGATGGGTGAGCGCAGCTTCGGCAAGGGATCGGTCCAGACGCTGCTGCCGCTGGGGCCGGAGACGGCGCTTCGCCTGACCACCGCGCGCTACTACACGCCGTCCGGTCGCTCGGTGCAGGAGGGCGGGATCGAGCCGGACATCAAGGTGCCGCAGATTTCCGACCCCGATTACAAGACGCGGCCCGTCTTCCGCGAGGCCGATCTGCGCCGCCACCTGATCAACGAGGTGAAGGCCGACAATGCGATTCTGGAAGAGGATACCAAGACCGATCCACGCTTCGCCGCGACGCCCGAGGCGCTGAAGAAGCAGGGGATCGAGGACTTCCAGCTCTATTACGCGCTAAAGACTGTCGCCCGGCTGGGCGGCCCGGCCCAGGTCGCCGCGGCCACCAAGCCGCCGGTGAAGTGACGATGGCCGTCACGCGCACCCGCAACGAACGGCTGGCGAACATCATCGCCCTTGCGCTGCCTGCCGCTCTGCTCGCCGGGGCCTGGGGGAGCCAGCTGATCGGCGGGCTCTATCCGTGCGAGATGTGCCATTGGCAGCGCTGGCCGCATTATGCCGCGCTGGTGCCTGCCTTCCTCGCCTTCTTCGTGCCTCAGCGTAGCATCCGGGGATCGCTTGTCATCCTCGCCGCGTTGTTGATCGCGGTGTCGGGGGCGATCGGTGTGGCCCATGCCGGTGTCGAATATGGCTGGTGGCAGGGCTTCACCGCCTGCACCTCGACGGTGGATTTGAGCGGGTTGAGCGCGACCGACCGGCTGAACGCGATCATGCGGGCGCCGGTCATCCGCTGCGACGTGGCGCAATGGACGCTAGGCGGCATTTCGCTGGCCGGGTTCAATGCGATCCTGTCGCTTGGCGGGGCTGCGACGATCCTGTTTTTGATGAGGAAGGCGCGATGAGCCAGCTTCGCTGGATGCCGGGCGACCGGCGCGAACCGATGAAGGCGATGATCCGGGTGGATCAGGCCGGGGAGTATGGCGCGACCCGCATCTATGCGGGGCAACTCGCGGTGCTGGGCGATCGGCATCCTTTCTCGCGCGCGATCCATCATATGGCCGAGCAGGAGGAGCGCCACCGCGCATTCTTCGACCGGATGATCGCCGAGCGTCGGGTCCGCCCGACGCTGTTCCAGCCCTTCTGGGACAAGGCGGGCTTTGCGCTGGGCGCGATCACCGCGGCGATCGGTCCGAAGGCGGCGATGGCCTGCACCGCGGCGGTCGAGACCGAGATCGACAAACACTATCAGGAACAGCGCGACCAGCTGGGCGACAGCGACCCGGAATTGTCGGACGCCATTGCCGACTTCCAGGCGGAGGAGTTGGAGCATCGCGAGCATGCGATCGGCGCGGGCGCGGAAGAGGCGATCGCCTATCCGGTGATGTATGCGGTGATCCGGGCGGGCTGCAAGGTCGCGATCGCGGCGGCCAAGCGGCTCTGAACGGCATAAGCGGGAGAGAGAGGATGACGAACCGGTCCTGGACCGCCGGCCTGTTGGCCATGATGACGTTCATGGGAACGGGCGCGACGCCCGTCCTGGCGCAGCAGGTCGCCGCCCCCGGCGCGCTGCCGCCCAAGAAGGTCGATGCGCCGGGCGAAGTGTCGCGCAACGCCCCGATCAACGGCGTGCTGACCCTGTTCGGCAATGAACGCTGCCCCACCGACAACAACGGCAACGAAATCGTGGTCTGCGTCCGTCGCGGCGCGGAGGAGCAGTTCCGTGTCCCCAAGGAACTGCGCGAGCTAGAGGTGACGCCCGAGAATGAAAGCTGGGCGGCGCGCGCGACGGGTACGCTGAACGAAGGCACGGGCGTCAACAGCATCGGCAGTTGCTCGGCGGTGGGCGCGGGCGGCGCGACCGGCTGCTTCGTCCAGCGCGCGCGCGAAAACCGCGCGGTGAACGCCCAGCGCAAACGCGACGAGGCTCCGCCCAATCCTTGATGCTCTTTGAGGGGGTGAGGCGGACCTGGCGTCTTTCATAATGCCTTACTCCGGCGGGGAAGGGATAATGGGCAAGACCCGCTGCGGTAAGCGCCACCACGCGGCACGCTGAGGGGGGTGGAAATACGGGCTCGAGGCGATGGTTCGGCAGATGTCGGCCCTTGGCCTTCGACTACGCTCAGGCTGAACGGATGGGGGCAGAGTGGAGGCGGATTTGTCCCACGACCCCCGCCAAACTATCCCAACCTCCGTTCACGCTGAGCGAAGTCGAAGCGTACGCCCCGACCCTCGCGCCTAGAGTTTGATCCAGCCAAGCTGAAGCACCATCCCGGCGGGAGGCCGGGGTCAAGTTGGGGGTGCGGTTGTGATGATCCAGTGCGCTTCATCGCTGAATCCTTCGCAACTGGACCCCGGCCTTCGCCGGGGTGGTAGGGCAATAGTTCAGGGCAGGTGGATCAAACACCTAGACACATTCTGGCCGCCGCCTCACACGTCTAGCGGAACCTGAATCAGGCCCCGCTACACCCCTCAAGCCGCCGCCTGTACCCTCGGAACCTGAGCGATCCGTTCCAGTGCCAGCGCGCGGGCGGCTTCGTCTGGGGTGATGCCGTTGCGCTCGGCCAGGGTGAGAACCGCCGCCATCTTGTTGCCGATCGCCAGCACCCGCCGCCGAACCTCCGGGGAGCGCCAGCCGAGATACTCGCCCGCGACGTTGATGATCCCGCCCGCATTGGCCAGGAAGTCCGGCGCATAGAGCACGTCGCGCTCGGCCAGCCGGGCAGCCACGTCCTCGCTGGCCAACTGGTTGTTGGCCGCGCCGCACACGACCTTGGCGCGCAACTGCTCCACCGTCTCGGCCTCCAGCACGCCACCCAGCGCGCACGGTGCCAGCACGTCGACCCGCGCGGACAGCAAGGCCCGGCTGCTCATGACCATCGCGCCGAACCGGTCGGCGGCGCGCGCCGCGACCTCGCTGCGCGGTTCGGCGACGACCAGTTTCGCGCCCTGTTCGTGCAGCAATTCGCACAGCGCATAGCCGACATGGCCCAGCCCCTGCACGCCGACCGTCACGTCGGACAGCTCCGCGCCCAATCGCTGGCGGACCGCGACGCGCATCGCCTGCACCACGCCCAGCGCGGTCCAGGGCGAGGGATCGCCGCCCGGCTTCTGGCCCGAGACGGGCAGCCCCGCGACATGGCGGGTGCGGGTGGCGACCTCCGCCATGTCCGCCACGCTGGTCCCGACATCCTCGGCGGTGACGTAACGGCCCTTCAGCTCGGCCACTTGGCGGCCGAAGGCGCGGAATAGCGCGGCGCGGTCGAACGGCCGCTGCGGCGCGCGGATCACGGCCTTGCCGCCGCCAAAGGGCAGGTCGGCCAGCGCGTTCTTCAACGCCATGCCCTCGGCCAGGCGCAGGGCATCGACCGTCGCGGCACGATCATCGGCATAGTGCCACAAGCGGCACCCGCCCGCTGCCGGGCCGAGCGTGGTCGAATGCAGCACGATGACGCCGCTCGCCCCGCTGTCCTCGTCGTGGAACGTCACCACCTCTTCGGGGGGCAGGCTTTGTCGGTCTTGGGCTTGGCTCAGCATCGGTCTTGTCCCTGAAATTCCGTCTGGCGATGGAATAGCCCAGAGTGCGGGGCGAAACTGATCCCATTGGCTGGGCAATCCATGATTTTGCGGATAGATTGACCTGCTGTTGGCGATATGGAGGATGAAATGTCGTGCGACCTCGATATCTGGGAACGGCGCATCCTCGCCTTGCTGCAAGAGGATGCCAGCCTGTCGACCGCGGCCATCGCCGAAGCGGTGGGCCTGTCGGCCTCGCCCTGCTGGCGGCGGATCGACCGGCTGGAGCGGGACGGCATCATCAAGCGCCGGGTCGCGCTGGTCGATCGCACCAAGGTCGGCCTGAAGGCGCAAATCTTCGCGCAGGTAAAGCTCAACGCGCATGGCCGGGCCAATCTCGACGAATTCTCTGCCGCGATCCGCGAGGTACCCGAGGTGATGGAATGCCATGTCCTGATGGGCTCGGTCGACTTCATGCTGCGCATCGTGGCGGCGGATATCGAATCCTATGAGCGGCTGTTCTTCGAGCGGCTGTCCAACCTGCCGGGGGTGCAGGAAATCAATTCGACGGTGGCGCTGTCGGAGATCAAGTCGACCACCTCGCTGCCGATTGCGGGGTAGCTCTGCTCCTTCCGTGACGGGGAGGATTGGGGCATTGCCACTCACCGCCCACCCCGGTAGCCCGGACGCGAACCATGGAGTGGTCCGATGACGCGGTGGCAGGGCTTGGGCGGCATTCGGGCGGGGCTGTTCCTGCTGGTCTGGTTCTCCTGCGCTTGGTTCGGATCGTGGGAGTTCAATCCCAACAACGCCACCCGCCTGTTCGCCGCGATCCGCATGGTCGAGAACGGCACCGCGACCATCGACCCGCTCGCACCGCTGACCATCGACAAGGCGCAGTTCGGGGCGCACGCCTATCTCGACAAGGCGCCGGGCATGACGCTGATGGCGCTGCCCGCCGTCGCGATGACCGACCTCGTCACCGGCGACCGGGCCGAGCGTCACGTCCTGTCCACGGTCGATCCGGGGTTCGTCGATTATCTGAAGCTGCGCACCCGTGTCGCCGCAGCGACCGGATCGGCGTTGCTGACCGCGATCGCCGCCGTCCTGTTGTTCGACATGGCACGTCGACTGACCAGCCGTGCGGGGGCGGGGTTGTTCGCGGCGCTCGGCTATGCGCTGGGCACGCCGATCTGGGGCTATGCGACCACGCTGCTCGGCCATGCGAGCGTCGCGGCGCTGTTCGTCATCGGGTTGGCGGGCGTGGCGCGGGGCGGCAGGCCTTGGCTGGCGGTGGCGGGATTGGCACTCGGCTGGGCGGTGGTGGTCGAGTATCAGGCGGTCCTGGCCGGGTCGGTGATCGGCCTATGGGCTTTGTGGCGGCACCGTGCGAGCCCGAAGGCGCTGCTGCCGTTCGCGGTGGCGGGGCTGGTGGGGCTGATCCCGCTCTTCGCCTATAACCTCTTCGCCTTCGGCACGCCGTTCCGCATCGGCTACTCGGGCGTGGTCGGGTTCGAGGGGATGAATCAGGGCCTCTTCGGGCTGACCTTTCCCCGGATCGCAGTGCTGCGCGAGATCCTGTTCGGGCCGACGCGCGGCATCGTCTGGGTCGCGCCGGTGCTCGTGCTGGCCCCGATCGGGCTGTGGCGGCTGGCGGAGGAACGGGCGACGCGGGGGCTGGCGCTGACCGCCGCCGGGGTCGCGATCGTCGCGCTGCTGGTCAACGCGGCCTATGTCTATTGGGACGGCGGCAATGCGACGGGCCCGCGCCATGCGATGCCGCTGGCGGGGGTGATGGCGCTGGGGCTGGCCCCGCTCTGGGCGATGGCGCTGTGGGTGCGGTGCCTGCTCGCGCTGCTGCTGGCGGGTTCGATCGCGATCAACCTGACCATCGCTTCGGCCGAGATCTTCGCGCCACCGACCTTCCGCTGGGCCTGGTGGCAGGCGGTGATGCAGCAGCGCTTCCTGGTCGGCGATCTGCGCACCATCCCCTCCGAATGGTGGGGATGGACGACCTGGGCTGGCCTGTATCTGTGGGCGGCGGTCGCGATCCCGCTCGCCCTGTGGCTGGTTCAATCCTGCGCGCGCTTCAGCCCGCGCACCCGGTGCCAGACATAAAGGCCGATCAGCACGACCAGCACGATGCCGATCGCCAGGTCCGCGCGGTGGAAGAAGGCTTTCACGCGCGGGTCCGAATCCCACTTCTCGCCCAGCTCGCGCCCGACAATGGCCAGCACCAGGCAGAAGGGCCAGCTGCCGATAAAGGTATAGAGGTGGAAGGGGACGAGCTTCATCCGCGCGACCCCGGCGGGGAAGGCGATGAAGGTGCGGATGACCGGCAACAACCGCCCGATCAGCACCGCGATCGAGCCATAGCGCGCGAAGAAGCGATCCGCCGCGTCCAACTCGCCCGGTCCGATCAGGAGGTATTTGCCCCAGCGCTCGGCGACCGGCCGCCCGCCGCGCTTGCCGATCTCATAGGCGACGACCGAGCCCAGGTTGCAGCCCAGCGCGCCCGCCGTCGCGGCGAGGTACAGGTTGAACTGGCCGGTGGATACCAGATAGCCCGCGAACGGCATGATGATCTCGGACGGCAGCGGGATGCACGCGCTTTCGATCGCCATCAGCAGCGTGATGCCCAGATAGCCGCCCGTCGAAATGACCCAGATGGCAAAGCTCGCCAGTGCGGAAAGAATATGTTCGACCATGGGGCCAGCGACTTGCGCGATCGGGGGGCGGGGGTCAATCGGAACCGCGCAGGGTGGCGGTCGGTTTGGGACGGCATGACGATGCTCACTCTGAACGACGGCCGCCGCCTGCCCCAACTGGGGCTGGGCACGTATCAAATCCCGGATTCGCAGGTTCCGCTGGTGGTCCGGCGTGGGCTCGACACCGGATACAGGCTGGTCGACACCGCCGCCATCTATGGCAACGAACGCGGCGTGGGCGAGGGCTTCCGTGACGCCGATGCGTTCCTGACCACCAAGCTGTGGAACGATCGCCATCGCGATGCCGAGGCGGCGCTGGACGAAAGCCTGGCGCTGCTGGGCGTCGAGGCGGTTGACCTGTACCTGATCCACTGGCCGGTGCCCGCCGAGGACGCCTATGTCGAGGCTTGGCAGAGCCTGATCACGCTTCGCGACGCGGGCAAGGCGATGTCGATCGGCGTGTCGAACTTCCTCCCCGAGCATCTTGACCGGATCATCGAGGCGACCGGCGTGGTGCCTGCCGTCAACCAGATCGAACTCCACCCCCGCTTCCAGCAGCGCGAGGCGCGCGCCTATCACGAGGCCAAGGGCATCGTTACCCAGAGCTGGAGCCCGTTGGGGCAGGGTGGCGAATTGCTGAAGACGCCCGAGATCGTCTCGATCGCTAAGAAGCATGGCCGCTCGACCGCGCAGGTAGTGCTGGCCTGGCATCTGGCACACGGCCTGTCGGTCGTCCCCAAGGCAGCGGACGCGGCGCACATGGTGGACAATTTCGCCGCAACCGAGCTGACGCTGGACGACGAAGACATGGCGGCGATCGATGCGCTGGACGATGCCGATGGGCGGATCGGTCCGGACCCGCGAACGATGTGATGCAGAACCGCGTCGATATCACGGTTGACAGAAAGTCGCATATGAACATATTAGAACGCGTTCATATGTTGATATTTGCATGACTCCGGATGAAGGCGCGTTGCTGGCCGATGTGTTTCGCCTGTTGGGTGAACCCAATCGGTTGAGGCTGGTGGTGGGATGCCTGGATGGGCCACGCACCGTCGGCGAACTGACGCAGGAAGTCGGCGTGAGCCAGAGCCTGGTTTCGCAGCATCTCCGGCTGCTGCGGGCCGGGCGTCTGCTCAAGCAGAGCCGACAGGGGCGGAACGTATTCTACGAACTGCCCGACTGTCATATCCGCACCATGCTGACCAACATGATGGACCACGTACTCGAACCCGAATCCGTAGATGAGGAGTAAGTCGAATGGCCGTCACCGTCGATCAAGTAAAGTGTGCCTGCGCCGACTGCGTTTGCATCGTCAGCGTCAACAACGCGATTGAAGCCGAAGGCCGCAGCTTCTGCAGCGATGCCTGCGCGCATCATCATGAAGGCGGCAATGGCTGCGACCATGCCGGTTGCACCTGCCACGGCTGATGGATGTGAGGACCGGGTGCTTTGCGCATCCGGTCCTCATTCATTGGGGGTTTCGGCCGGATTGATATTCACGTTGCAGGACTTCTGTTCCTCCCCTGACAGGGGAGGAATTTAAGGCGTGGCGGTTGATCCTACGACAACGCCCCCGCCGCCAGCTTCAAATCCTCGACGAACCGCGCATATTCCACCTTCTTCGCCTCCGGATCCGGCAGGCGGAGCAGATAGCTGGGGTGTACGGTGATGAACGCGGTCCCGCCATCGGGCAGCGTCAGGGCCTTGCCCCGCTCCCGGCCGATGGTCATGACCTTGCCGAACAGCGAGCGCGCCGCCGTCGCGCCCAGGGCGACCGTAACCTTGGGCTGGATCAACAGGCGTTCCTGTTCGACCCACCAGCGGCACGCCTGAATCTCCCCGGCATTGGGCGAGCTGTGGATGCGGCGCTTGCCGCGTGGTTCGAATTTGAAGTGCTTGACCGCATTGGTGACATACGCGGTCGCGCGGTCGATCCCGGCCTCTGCCACCGCGCGGTCGAACACCTGCCCGGCTGGGCCGACAAAGGGATGGCCCGCCAGATCCTCCTGGTCGCCGGGCTGCTCGCCGACGAACATCAGCGCGGCATCGACCGGGCCTTCGCCGAAGACCGTCTGCGTGGCGGGGGCATGAAGCGGACAGCGGGTGCAGCCTATCGCTTCGTCACGGAGCGCGGCCCAGGCTGCTTGCGCATTCCCGCCGCGTCCGGTCCGGGCATCCGCTCTGGCCGTGTCGATCATGCCTGCCTCCCGCGCCTGCGCGCCTGCGATCAATTCGGAGACCAACGCGGTTTCCGGCATGTTTTTCCAGTATTTGCGCGGCATCTCCTTCATCATCGCGCCGATCTTCAGGCGGGCGGGGTTGAAGATGCTGGCATAATAGGTCTTCCACACCGCCTCGGTCGGATCGCCCTCCGGCGCGTCCGTCTTCGTTGCGCCGGGGCCTTCCTCCAATGTCTTGCCGTCCCAGTGGAGCGAAACCTCCGGCGTCAGGATCGACCAGCGCATCGTGGTGAAGCGATTGACGAAGAACGCCGCATTGGCGCGCACGATATGATGCTCGGGCTCGAACCAGGCGACATAGCGCGGGCCGTCATCATCCTCGGTCTCGCGAAAACGGACGAAGGCGCGCATCTTGTGGATGTCGCGCCGCACCGCCTTGGCCAGCCGGTCGAGGCGGCGGATCAGCGGATCGGCCTGGTCCTCGATCAGCCGGGGCTGTCGCCGCAGCCGGTCGAGCGCGGTGTGGAGCAGGGCGAAACGCTCCGGATCGTTGGACAGGATGACGCTGCGGGCGAGGTCGATAAAGCCGCGCGAGACGGAGAAGCGCGGGGCCTCGGCGGCGGGGGCCTGCTCCGCCACCGCACCGAACAGATCGGCGCTTTGCTCGCCGACTTGCCACACGACCTGGTCGGGCGGCACGCTATCGGCGACCAGCAAGCGCGCGGCGTCGCGCCAGCCGTCGAAATCATCGGGGGCGGGGAGGGTTACGATGCGCATGTTCTAGCCCCCTCCCCTGAAGGGGAGGGGGGCAGTGAGCGGACACCTGGCTGCTTCGAAAACGTCCCTCGGAATCAATCGCGCTCGTCTGCGCCGGGCGGGTTGTCCTTGGCTTCCTTCGCTTCGATCGGCTTGCGCTCCTCGTAGACTTCCGCCAGCTTCTTCTCGGTCGCGTCGTCGAGTTCCTTCTCGGCGGCGGGAAACATCTCTTCCTCTTCCTCATCGATATGATGCTCATAGCGATGGCGCATGTGGAAGAATTTCGATTCCCACTCGTCCGATGCGAAATCCAGATCCATCATCTCGCCGAGCAGATCGTCGATCTCCTTATGCTCGGACACCGAATGGCGCGCCTCGTCGCGCAGCTCGGGTTCGCCCAGCATGGTGGCGTAAAGGGATTCCTCCTCGGCGGCGGCGTGGCTCTGCACCTCGATGCGGAACGCCTCGAACAGCTTCTTGCGCTTGGCGCCGTCGCCCTTCAGTTCGGCGAGTTCCTTCAGCATGTCGCGCTGCTTGTCGTGATCGCGCTTCAGATCGGCATAGATGTCGGCGGTGGCCATGGGGGCGTCTCCTTCGCCTATCCAACGGCGCAACATGATGCCCGTTTCACCCGCGAATCACTCTCACGAATCCGTGCCGCTCAGGCGAAGAGTTCGAGCTGCTTGCCCTTGGGCTTCACCAGCGGTGACAGATCGACCTGGTCGGACAGCGCGACCGGCCGCCAGTCCTCGGCGATCAGGAAGGGGCGCAGCTTGGTGATCGACACGGTCAGTCGCCCGACATCCTCCAGCCGCAGCTTGCGCCATTTGCGCGTGGCGATGATCCGATCCACCGCCTTCACGCCCAGTCCCGGCACGCGCAGCAGCATCTCGCGCGGCGCACGGTTCACATCGACCGGGAAATGCTGGCGGAATTTCAGCGCCCAGGCCAGCTTGGGATCGATGTCGAGTGGCAGCATCCCCGTCGCCTCATCCGCCGCCGCGGCGACCTCGTTCGGCCGATAGTCGTAGAAGCGCATGAGCCAGTCCGACTGGTACAGTCGATGCTCGCGCATCAAGGGCGGGCGCTGCAGCGGCAGCACGGCCGAGGCATCGGGGATCGGGCTGAACGCCGAATAATAGACGCGGCGCAAGCGGAACCGATCGTACAGCGTCGCCGCGCGGCCGACGATATCACGATCGGTCGCGGCATCCGCGCCGACGATCATCTGGGTCGACTGTCCGGCAGGGGCGAAGCCGGGGGCGGACTTGTATTTCTTGGCCGCATCCTGTCGGTCTTCGATCGCGGTCTTCACATCGGCCATCGCGCCTTCGATCCGGTCCGCATCCTTTTCGGGGGCGAGGCGACGCAGGCCGCCGACGGTGGGCAGCTCGACATTGATCGACACGCGGTCGGCATGGACGCCCGCCAGACGGACCAGCTCGGGATCGGCATCGGGAATGGTCTTCAGATGAATATAACCGCGAAAGCCATGATCCTCGCGCAGGGACCGCGCGACCTCGACCATCTGCTCCATCGTGTAGTTGGAGGACTTGATGATGCCCGAGGAGAGGAACAGCCCCTCGATATAATTGCGGCGATAGAAGGCGAGGGTGAGGTTCACCACCTCCTGCGCGGTAAAGCGCGCGCGGCGCACGTTCGACGATTTGCGGTTGATGCAATAATGGCAGTCGAAGATGCAAGCATTGGTCAGCAGGATCTTCAGCAGCGAGATACACCGGCCATCGGGCGCATAGGCGTGACAGATGCCCATGCCCTCGGTCGATCCGATCCCCTTGCCGTCGCTACTGTTGCGCTTGGTCGTGCCCGACGACGCGCACGAGGCATCATATTTGGCGGCATCGGCCAGGATCGCCAGCTTTTCACGGGTATCGAGTTGCGTCATATGTTCGATATATGTTCGCAGGGTGGACGGGGCAAGCGGAACCCCGCCAGTCATCGGCCGTAAAGCCGGTCTGATCCATATGCGGCGGATCGAGGAGGGATGGATGATGCGTAAGGCAATGATCGCAATGGCACTGGTCGGCGTTGCGGGACCGGCGATGGCGCAGGTCGTGACGAGCAAGGCCAAAACCGCCGATTACGAATTCAGCTATGCCTATCCCGCCGCCGCCGCGCGCATCGCCGGGCTGAAGGCCTGGCTCGACGCCGAACGTGCGCGTATCCAGGGCAAGACCGCGCGCGACGCCGCCGCCGGTCACCGCGAGGCGCGCAAGGCGGGCTTTCCCTTCAACCGCTATTCCTTCGACCAGACATGGAAGGTCGTGACCGATACGCCGCGCTTCCTCAGCCTGTCGGGCGACAGCTATAATTTTGCCGGCGGGGCGCATGGCTCGCCCGCGTCATACGGGCTGCTTTGGGACAAGGCGGCCGGACGGCGGCTGGATCCCAAGGCGGTGTTCGCCTCGCTTCCTGCGCTCCAGGCCGCGACCCGTGGCGACTATTGCAGCAGGCTGAAGGCGGAGCAGCGGCGGCGCAACCAGGGCGAGGTATCGTCGATGAATGCCTGTCCGCCGGTCAAGGACCTGACCGTGCTGCTGGGATCGACCAACGGCCGCGCGATCGACCGGATCGGCTTGATCGCCGATCCGTACGTCGCGGGTTCCTATGCCGAAGGGGCCTATGAGGTGACGTTGCCGGTGACGCGGGCGGTCGTGGGCGCGGTGAAGCCGGAATATCGTGGGGCGTTTGCCGTGCGGGAATAATCAGTTACCGGGATACCCGAAGACTGAGCATGTCAGAAGTCTCAGTTGATAGCCTTGGCAGCGATCAGGCTATCGACAATAATCTCACTGTCTGATGCCCCCATATGCCCATATTCGCCCCGATAGGCCGTTCGTCGTCCGATAAAATCGAGGAGCATTAGACGCGGCTGTTCTGAATCAAGCGGTTGGATGCTGTTGGGTTTCGTCTTCCAGCTCAGCCATTCTTCATCACCGAACCTTCGGTCACGGCGTTCGGCCCGAAGTTTGGCGACTACGGCGTTGGCATTGGTTTCACCCTCGAAAAACCGTGATCCTTCGAACTCGCTAAGCCAGATTCCCCGGAAGCGACGAGGGGGGAGCATCTTATAGCACTCGTCGGTCGGAATCGCAGCTAAGACGTCGATACCGTTAATCGTTTCGTGATTGGCACAGGGATATAGACGTATAAATCGCAGAGGAACGAGGCTGGCGATGGCATCCGCCGGATGACGATAGGCCGTGAGGGGGACCGATCGTTCTCCGCATCCTGCCAGGATCAACGGCGCCAATATAAGCCATCCGCGCGTCATCGACTGCCTCGTGTCATTGCACCGGCATTTGTCACTGCGGGTCGGTAGCTGTCGATCGTTAAGTGCGCCGCCGCCGGGCATGGGCGAACAGCAAAAGCCCCTATGACGGATCACCCTGCCGCCGTCCGCGCCGCTTCGTCATCGGGTCGGGCTTCCTGGGCGGCACCCAGCCTTCGGGGCGTTCGGGGCGCGACTGGCTGGTGCCCAGGCCCATCGCGCCGGGGCGCTGGCGGGTCAGGCCGCTGGTGTCGACCGCATCATCCTCCGCACCGCCGCGCAGCAGGGTAATCCGGTCGCGCAACCGACGCGCTTCCTCATAGTCGAGGCGGTCGGCGGCGGCCTCCATCTGGAGACGAAGGTCTTCGATTGTCGGGGCGGTCATGCCCGGACAAACGCCTCAAGCGGCGATGCGTGCCGCCTCGGTCTCGGCGATCCAGCCGCCGCCGAGCACCCGGTCGCCGTCATACAGTACCGCCGCCTGGCCCGGCGACACGCCATATTCGGGCGCGTCGAAGACCAGCCGCTCGCCGATCATGCGCGCCGGCACCGGCTTGGCCATGGAGCGTACCTTGGCGAACAGCGGACCGTCGAGCGGGCCGAGTATGTTCATGGCGGTCAGCCGCGCCGCCTCGACCGCCAGTGCGGCGCGCGGGCCGACGACGACGCGCTTGGTATCGGGCTCCAGCCGGACGACGTAGAGCGGCTCGGGGCTGCCGCCGATTTCCAGCCCGCGCCGCTGGCCGACCGTATAGTGGATCAGGCCGCGATGCTCGCCCAGCTTGGTCCCCGACAGGTCGACGATGTCGCCGCGCGTATCCGCTTCCGGACGCAATTTCTTGACCAATCCGGCATAGTCGCCGTCGGGCACGAAGCAGATGTCCTGGCTGTCGGGTTTGGCGGCGACCCCCAGGCCCAGTTCGGCGGCGATCTCGCGGACCCGCGACTTCGGCAGCGCGCCGAGCGGGAAGCGCAGGAAATCCAGCTGCTCCTGCGTGGTCGCGAAGAGGAAGTAGCTCTGGTCGCGCGCGGGGTCGGCACCGCGGTGCAGCTCCGCCCCATGCAGACCCTCGGCGCGACGGACATAATGACCGGTCGCCAGGCAGTCGGCGCCCAGTTCGCGCGCCAGCTTCAGCAGGTCGGTGAATTTCGGGCCCATATTGCACTGGACGCACGGGATCGGCGTGCGTCCGGCCAGATACTCGTCGGCAAAGCGATCGACCACCTGGGTCCGGAAACTGTCTTCATGGTCGAAGACATAATGTGCGATGCCCAGCCGGTCGCAGACGGCGCGCGCGTCGCGAATGTCACGGCCCGCGCAACAGGCGCCCGCCCGGCCCACCGCTTCGCCATGGTCGTAGAGTTGCAGGGTGACGCCGATCGTCTCGGCCCCCGTGGCATGGGCGAGCGCGGCCACGACCGAGCTGTCGACCCCGCCCGACATCGCCACCACGATTCGCTTGGCCCGGGGATCGCCCCCGAGTTGAAAATCCACCATCTGCTCCATGGTCGGCGTCCATACGCCTTTCAGGCCCCGCTTGCAAAAAAGGACGCATGCGGCGGCGGCATGATGGTTAAGAAAAAAGTGCAGTTACTTCACGGCCTTTACCCGGCTTTCATATCCGCCGGATATCAGGGTGGCTCACCAGTCAGGATGGATCGCGCTTTTGGACCTCAGCTTCAACCGGTTTGATCGGGATACCGAACTGACGGTTTTGCCGCCGGACCTGGCGGTGCTGATGGTTGGTGCGACCGCGCGGCAGGCCGCCAGCCGGACCGCCGCGGTCCAGGCCGGATTCGCGCGACGGGATCCCGATCCCAGCCTGTTTTCGCCCCTCGACGGGGCGTTCAACGGGCCGATGGCACGGACCCTCGCACGGTGGAGCAGGAATGAATGACCCGTTAACCTTTCGATTTTAGGCGATGTTCAAGGGCCCGCGATATCAAGGGGCCATCAGACGACATGGGGTGGGGAGCCCCGGTGAGGTTGCATGATGATCGAGAACCAAAAGATCCGCCCTGCCAAGGTAATCGGGCCGCTCGGCGAACCGCTGACGCTCGAAAGCCTGCCGCCGCCCAGCACGACGCGCTGGGTCGTCCGTCGCAAGGCCGAGGTGGTGGCGGCCGTCAATGGCGGGCTGCTCTCGGTAGACGAAGTCTGCGAACGCTATGGCCTGACGGTCGAGGAGTTTGCGGGGTGGCAGCGGGCGATCGACCGGTCGGGGATGCCGGGCCTGCGCGTGACCCGGATCCAGCATTATCGCTCGCTCTACGAACGCCAGCAGAAATACTGAGTATGCAATAAAAACGATCGCATTGTTGACATGCGCAAAACGGTTCATCGAATCGACGGTACGGGGACGGAACAATAATCGCCATTCGCACGTCTTCCCCCCGTGTCCCGCTCGCGGGCCCAACGGAGGGAAAGACAATGGGTATTATCCTGTGGCTTATCGTCGGTGGTGTCATTGGCTGGCTGGCCAGCATCATCATGCGTACTGATGCTCAGCAGGGCATCTTCTTAAATATCGTCGTCGGTGTCGTCGGCGCGTTCATCGGTGGTCTGATCTTTGCAGGCGGCTCGATCAACAATGCCGGTCTGACGCTTACCTCGTTCCTCGTTTCGCTGCTGGGCGCTGTTGTCCTGCTGGCGATCGTGAACCTCGTTCGCCGCGGTCGGGTGCGCTAAGCACCCCATCGCTCGGAGCGAAGACAAAAGGGCCGTCCGGGTAACCGGGCGGCTCTTTTGCTATGCGCGGTACGGCCCATGCTGATCCTGCCGATCACGGTCGGGCAGGCGGGCGGGCCGGAAAAAACCACCCCCATGACCATGCGCCATGGGGGTGGGCGTCGGTCAGTTCAGCAGGAACCGGACCGAGACATTGACGGTCACGTCGCGCTCGCCGGGCGCGATGCTGGTCTTTTCCATGGAATCGGCGCGCATCGCCATCGAGCGGACCATCATCGGGCGCTCGGGGCCGCCGGCATCCGCGCCGTTTTCGGTGATCGATACGATCCGCGTCACCCGCATCCCCGCCGCCTTGGCATAGAGTTCGGCTCGCGCACGGGCACGCTGAACGGCATCGGCGCGCGCTTCGCCCAGCGCGGCGTCGGGCTTGTCGATCGACAGATTGGGTCCGTCGATCTGGTTGGCGCCTTGCGCGACCAGTGCATCCAGCACCCCGCCCGACTTCGCGATGTCGCGGAAGCGGATGCTGATCGTGTTGGTCGCCTGATAGCCGGTGATGACGGGCGGGACATTTTCGCCGTAACGATATTGCGGCTGTAGCTGGACGGTCGCGGTCTGGATGTCGCGGTCGGCGACCCCGGCCCGCTTCACCGCCGCCAGCACCCGGGCCATCCGCTGGGCATTGTCGGAGAGCGCAGCGGCGGCGGTCGCGCCCTGGCTGACCACCCCGGCGCGGATCGTCGCGATATCGGGCGTGCGCGTGGTGCGCCCCTCGGCCGAGATGTCGAGGACGGTGCCGGCGGCAGGCACCAGCGGTTCGACCGTGGTCGGGGCGGGCACGCTCTGCGCCAGTGCCGCACCCGGCAGCAGCGCGGCCGGGGCCAGCGCGGCGGCAAGCAGGATCTTGTTCATCGTCGTCTCCCTTTGATGATGCGAAGTCTTTGGCAACTATCGGCAAAACGTGTGATGAACGCGCCGGAATCATCTTGGGGGCACCTGGACCGGGCGGTCGCGCAAAGATGCTTGAACAGGGTGATATATTTCTATAACACAGCGACGATTGGGCGCATCCTGTGCGCTGTTTCGCGCAACGGTGATGCGGGTCGGGGATCGGTGACGAACATGAATTACGAGACGGGGGCGATTGGTGGCGGCCAGCATCTGGGCCTGGAGGGGCCTGCGCCCCGGCGGGGTCGGCGCTGGATCTGGATCGTCGTGGCGGTCGTCGCGCTGGCGCTGGTCGGCTGGCTCATGTTCGGCGGCAAGAAGCATGCCGCCGAACAGGGGGCGGGCGCCGGAACCCAGATTCCCAACATCACCGTCGTCGTGCCCGGTCGCCAGACGGTCAGCCGGGTGATCTCCGCCACCGGTACGCTGGCCGCACGGCGCGAGATGCCGGTCGGCGTGGCGGGCGAGGGCGGCATGATCACCCGCGTCCTCGTCGAGCCGGGCCAGTGGGTTCGCGCCGGACAGGTGCTGGCGACCGTCGACCGCTCGGTCCAGACCCAGACCGCCTCGGCGCTGAACGCCCAGGTGTCGGTGGCGCAGTCGGACCAGCAGATCGCCCAGGCCGAACTCGACCGCGCCCAGCAGCTGGTTGATCGCGGCTTTATCTCCAAGGCCGATCTCCAGCGTCGCGCCGCGACCCGCGATGCCGCCGCCGCCCGCGTCCGCGCGGCGCAGGCGACCTTCCGCGAAGCGCAGGCGCGCAACGGCCGCCTCGATATCCGCGCACCGGCCGAAGGGTTGATCCTGACCCGCGCCGCCGAGCCGGGCCAGATCGTCAGCTCGGGCTCGGGCGTGCTGTTCCGCATGGCGATGGGCGGGCAGATGGAACTGCGCGCGCAGCTGGCGGAATCGGATCTGGTCGGCCTGTCGGTCGGCGCGCCCGCCACCGTGACTCCGGTCGGCGGCGACCAGAGCTTCAAGGGCGAGGTGTGGCAGGTGTCGCCGATCATCGATCCGCAGACGCGCCAGGGCGTGGCGCGCATCGCGCTGACCTACAACCCGGCGCTGCGTCCGGGCGGCTTTGCGGCGGCGACGATCCGCGGCGGTGGGGCGCAGGCCCCCGTCCTGCCGGACTCGGCGATCCAGAGCGACGACAAGGGCAGCTTCGTCTATATCGTCGGCCCGGACGACAAGGTCGCACGCCGCGACATCAAGATCGGCCAGGTTTCGGACAACGGCGTGACCATCGCCTCGGGCCTGACCGGGACCGAGCGGGTGGTGCGTTCGGCGGGCGGCTTCCTGGCGGCAGGCCAGCAGGTCCGCCCGATCGTGGCAGGCCAGGAGGCCAAGTGACATGAGTTTCCGCAACATCTCCGCCTGGGCGATCCGGAACCCCGTTCCGCCGATCGTCCTGTTCGTCGCGCTGACGCTGGCGGGGATCGTCAGCTTCATGCGGATGGACGTGAACAACGATCCCGACATCGATTTCCCGATCGTCGTGGTCGTCGTGAACCAGCCGGGTGCGGCGCCGACCGAGCTGGAGACGCAGGTCACCCAGCGGGTCGAGGCGGCGTTGCGGAACCTCCAGGGCGTCGACCAGATCACCTCGACGGTGACCGAGGGCCAGTCGCAGACTTTGGTCCAGCTCGATATCGGCACGCCGATCGACCGCGCGGTCAGCGATGCGCGCGACGCCATCACCCAAATCCGCTCGATGCTGCCCGACGGCATTCTCGAGCCGCAGGTCATTCGCGTCGACTCGACCGACAACGACCTCGCCAGCTATTCGGCGGTGGCGTCCAACATGACGCCCGAACAGCTCAGCTGGTATATCGACAACAACGTCACCAAGGAGCTGTTGTCGGTTCCCGGCCTGTCCAAGGTCATCCGCAACGGCGGCGTGACGCGCGAGATCCGCGTCATCCTCGATCCGCTGAAGCTGCAGGCGCAGGGGCTGACCGCCAGCGAGGTCAACGCGCAGCTGCGCATGACCAACCTGAACGCCGCCGGTGGCCGTGCCGAGATCGCCGGGACCGAGCAGGCGGTGCGCGTGCTGGGCAATGCGCGCAACGCCTATGACCTGGGCCAGACCCAGATCAACGTGCGCGGCGGGCGCACCGTGCGCCTGGCCGATATCGCCACGGTCCGCGACCTCTATGCCGAACAGCGTTCGCAGGCGGCGGTCGACGGGCGCCAGGTCATCAGCTTCGACTTCCAGCGCGCCAAGGGTGCGTCCGACGTCAGCGTCTATAACGGCGCGGTCGAGAAGCTGAAGGCGCTGGAAAAGCGCAACCCGGAGGTGAAGTTCGTCCTCCGTTCGAACAGCGTGAAATATACCGAGGCGCAGTATGAAAGCGCCATCCATGCGATGATCGAGGGCGCGGTGCTGGCCGTCATCGTCGTCTTCCTGTTCCTGCGCGATTGGCGCGCGACCGTCATCTCGGCGCTGGCCATCCCGCTGTCGGCGATCCCGGCCTTCTGGTTCATGGACCTGCTGGGCTTCACGCTCAACCAGATGACGCTGCTCGCGCTCAGCCTGGTGGCGGGCGTGCTGGTGGACGATGCGATCGTGGAGATCGAGAATATCGTGCGCCACATGCGGATGGGCAAATCCGCCTATCAGGCGTCGATCGACGCGGCGGACGAGATCGGCCTGGCCGTGCTCGCCACCACCATGGCGATCGTCGCGGTGTTCCTGCCCGTCGCACTGATGCCGGGCGTGCCGGGCCAGTATTTCAAGAATTTCGGCCTGACCGTCGTCGTCTCGGTGCTGATGAGCCTGGCGGTGGCGCGCATGATCACGCCGATGATCGCGGCCTATTTCCTGAAGTCGGCGGGCCATGCCAGCCACGGCGAAGGCAAGCTGATGGACGCCTATATGGCGACGTTGCGCTGGTCGCTGCGGTTCGACCGGCCGACCGACGGGGTAAAGCGGGGGCTGTTCCGGCGCATCCTGGGCCGGTTCCGCGACCATCGCCTGTGGGTGATCGGCATCGGCGTCGGCGCGTTCGTGCTGACCGTCGTGATGTTCGGCATCATCCCCAAGACCTTCCAGCCGCCGCAGGACAATGACCAGGCGGTCGCCAAGATCGAAATGGTGCCGGGCACCACGCTGGCCCAGACCGATCAGGTCGTGAAGCGGGTGGCGCAGTTTCTGAAGAAGCAACCCGATGTCGAATCGGTCTATTCGCGCACCAGCGTCGGCAATGGCCGGGTGGTGGCGACGTTGAAGGAGGATCGCTCGATGAAGAGCACCGAATTCGAACGCTCGCTGGCGCCCGAACTGGCGGCGATCCCGGACGCGCGCGTAACCTTCCAGTCGCAGTTCGGCTGGGGATCGAGCGGGCGCGACCTGACCATCACGCTGGGAGGCGACGATCCCGCCGTGCTGCGCGCCACCGCGAACAAGATCGTCGAGCAGATGGGCACGTTGCCCGGCTTGGTCGCGCCGCGTATCGTCGGCAATCTCGACCGGCCGGAAATCGTCATCCGCCCACGCCTCGACCTCGCGGCCAATCTGGGCGTGACGACGCAGGCCTTGTCGAGTGCCATCCGTATCGCGACGCTGGGCGATATCGACCAGAACTCGGCGCGTTTCTCGCTGTCGGACCGTCAGGTGCCGATCCGCGTCGCGCTGGACCAGAATGCCCGTGCGCGCCTCTCGACCATCCAGAACCTGCCGGTGCAGACCCAGACCGGCGGCTCGGTGCCGCTCAGCGTCGTGGCCGATATCGGCCTGGGCGCGGGGCCGACCCAGATCGACCGCGTCAACCAGCGGCGTCAGGTGACGGTGGGCGCCGATCTGGCGCAGGGCGTCATCAGCGGCGATGCGATGAAGAAGGTCCACGACCTGCCCATCATGAAGAACATGCCGATGGGGGTCAGCGAGATGGTGCTGGGCCAGGCCAAGATGCAGAACGAGATGATGACCAACTTCTTCACGGCCATCATCTCGGCGGTGTTCCTGGTCTTTGCGGTGCTGGTGCTGCTCTATCGCCGCTTCCTGCCGCCCTTCGTCAACATGGCCTCGCTGCTGCTCGCGCCGCTGGGCGGGTTGCTGGCGCTGTATTTCAGCGGCAATCCGCTTTCGCTGCCGGTCTATATCGGCCTGCTGATGCTGCTCGGCATCGTCGCCAAGAACTCGATCCTGCTGATCGACTTCGCACTGGAGGAGATCGCCAAGGGCGTGCCGATCCGTGAGGCGGTGCTGGATGCGGGCCACAAGCGTGCCCAGCCGATCGTGATGACCACGGTCGCGATGGTCGCGGGCATGATCCCGACCGCACTGTCGCTGGGCGGTGACGGTTCGTGGCGCAGCCCGATGGGCATCACCGTGATCGGCGGCCTGGCCCTGTCGACGGTCCTGACCCTGCTGATCGTGCCGGCGGCGTTCAGCCTGGCGGTCGGTGTCGAACGCTGGGTCGGCCCGCGCCTGGGTCGTCGCCTGCTGACCTACAAGCCTGGTGACGAACTGGGCAGCGGCCCGGTGATCGAGGGACCGAGCGGCGGCCCCGCGCTGCCGCCCGCGACCGGCAAGCTGGGATATGATCCGGCGGAGTGAATCCTCCCCGGAACGGGGAGGGGAACCGCCGCGCAGCGATGGTGGAGGGGGCGTGCCGCGAGGGCTGACCTATGCGGCATCCTCCCCTCCATCAGCGCTATGCGCTGCCACCTCCCCGTGCCGGGGAGGATCAGATCGCCCCGTTTCGTTACGCTCGGGAAAGATTATTCTTGAACAAAGCCGCCGCTCGCGAATTGTCCTGATTGATGGAACTCGCAACGCGATTGGGGGGTAGCCAGCCCGTTCCAGCCGCCCTGCGGAAGATGCGGGTGGTCGCCACGGGACTGTTGCTGCTGATGGCGGCGCTGTTCCTGGTTTCGCGTGCCTTGCAACCTCTCCACCCCGCCTGGGGCTTCGTTCGCGCCTTTGCCGAGGCGGCGATGGTCGGCGGCTTGGCGGACTGGTTCGCGGTCACCGCACTCTTCCGCCACCCGCTGGGCCTGCCGATCCCGCACACCGCGATCGTGCCGCGCAACAAGGATCGCATCGGCGACACGCTCGCCAATTTCCTGCGCACCAACTTCCTGATCCCGCGCGTCATCGCACGCCGCATGCACCGGGTGGACGTGGCGGGGGCGGCGGGGCGCTGGCTGGCGCAGCCGCCGCAGGAGGGCGGGCGCATCCGGCGCGGCGCATCGCGGCTGTTCGCCGAGATGCTGAGCGCTTTCGATCCGCAGCGGCTGGGCGGCATGGTCAAAGCGGGCATCGCCGCGCGGTTGCGCGCGACCGAGGTCTCGCCGATCCTGGGGCAACTGCTCAAGGCCAGCATCGCGCAAGGACGCCACCTGCCGCTGCTCGACTCGGTGCTGCGCTGGGCGGCCTCGGCGCTGGAGGCGAACGAGACGATCGTCCGGGCGATGGTGCACGAACGGGCCGGAGCCATCCTGCGCTGGACCGGGCTGGACGAGACGCTGGCCGACAAGCTGATCGACGGGTTGCACAAGCTGCTCCACGATGTCGCCGAGGATCGCGACCATCCGCTGCGCCAGAAGATCGAGGAGGGGCTCGATCGCCTGGCTTGGGACCTGCAATATGATCCGCGCACCCGCGACCGGGTGGAGGCGATGAAGGCCGACCTGATCGCCAATCCCGCGATGCAGCGCTGGCTGGACGGCCTGTGGGAACAGGCGCGCGAGGCGCTGTTGCGCATGGCGCGCGATCCGCAGGCGGTGACCGCCGGACGGCTGGGCGACACGCTGCGCCATCTCGGCCGGACGCTTCAGGACGATCCGCGGCTGGCGGCGACCATCAACCGCTTCGTGCGGCGGGCGGCGGCGGGCGTGGCGGCCGATTATGGCGACGGTATCGTCCGGCTGGTGTCGGAAACGGTGCGCGGCTGGGATGCCGATACCGTCACGTCACGGCTGGAAAATGCGGTGGGCCGCGACCTGCAATATATCCGCATCAACGGCACGCTGGTGGGCGGCAGCGTCGGCCTGGTCCTGCACCTGCTGGATCGGATGCTATGAAAACGTCACGACCTGGTATAATTAACACGCTATATCGATTCGTCGCAGGCACGAAGCGCCTTGTCGATGCCCCCGCTTTCCCGCAAAGAGGCAGGTGATGAACGCCAAGGCCGACTATCAGCACGATGCGGCGGACGGAGGGGCGCTGCGCTTCATGGGCAGCCTGTCGCTCGCGACGCTGGGCGACCTGCCCGAACGGCTGGACCGCGAGGATGCGGCGGTCCGACGGATCGACCTGTCGCAGGTCGACCGGATCGACACCGTCGGCGCCTGGCTGATCCACCGCTTCGCCGCGCGCAACAAGGCCGAGATCGAGGGGCTGAACGACGATCAGCGCCATCTGTTCGCCAAGGTGACCGAGGCGGACCAGCCGGTCGCGATGCGGCCCAAGCCGGTCAGTCCCTTCGCACGCGTGGCGGGCGAGGTCGGCGATGCGGTCGTCGCCGCCTTCCAGACGCTGTACGGCCTGCTGGGCTTCATGGGGGCCACGGTGCTCGCCGCGCTGGCGGTGATCCGCCACCCGCGCCGTTTCCGCTTCAACGCCGTGGTGCACGAGTTCGAGACGGTCGGCGTCTCGGCACTGGCGATCGTTGGCCTCATGAGCTTCCTGATCGGCATCGTCATTGCGCAGCAGGGCGCGGTGCAGCTTCGCCAGTTCGGCGCGGAGGTGTTCACGATCAATCTGGTCGGCCGCCTGACGCTGCGCGAACTGGGCGTGCTGATGACCGCGATCATGGTCGCGGGGCGGTCGGGTTCGGCCTTTGCCGCGCAGCTCGGCACGATGAAGCTCACGGAGGAAATCGACGCGATGCGCGTCATCGGCGTGTCGCCGATGGAGGCGCTGGTCGTGCCGCGCACGCTGGCGGCGGTGACGCTGATGCCGCTGCTCGGCTTTTATTCCTCGCTGATTGCGATCATCGGCGGCGGCTTCCTGGCGGCGGTGTCGTTGGGTATCCCGCCGGTCACCTTCGTCTCGCGCATTCGCGAGGTGGTGCCGATCACCGACCTGTATGTCGGCCTGATCAAGGCCCCCGTCTTCGGCGCGATCATCGCGATCGCGGGCTGTTTCCAGGGCATGCAGGTCAAGTCGGATGCCGAGCAGGTCGGCCTGCGCACGACCGCGGCGGTGGTGCAGGCGATCTTCCTGGTGATCGTGCTAGACGCGTTCTTCGCGGTCTTCTTCACCTGGATCGGATGGGATTGATGGCCGAACAGGAAGACATCCTCATCAAGGTCCGGGGCCTGCGCAACAGCTTCGGCGAGCAGGTCATCCACGACGGGCTGGACCTGGACGTGCGGCAAGGCGAGATCCTCGGCGTGGTCGGTGGGTCGGGCACCGGCAAGTCGGTGCTGATGCGCACGATCATCGGGCTCCAGACCCCCGATGCGGGCGATATCACCGTGTTCGGCGAGCCGACGATCGGCCGCGAGGCGACCGAGGCGGTCGACGTGCGCAAGCGCTGGGGCGTGCTGTTCCAGGGCGGCGCACTGTTCTCGACGCTGACCGTCGCGGAGAATGTCGCCGTCCCCTTGCGCGAATTCTACCGTGAGCTGCCCCAGGCGCTGATGGACGAGATCGCGTCGTACAAGGTGGTGATGACCGGCCTGCCCGCCGATGCCGGGCCCAAATATCCGGCCGAGCTGTCGGGCGGCATGAAGAAGCGCGCCGGGCTGGCCCGCGCGCTGGCGCTCGACCCCGAACTCCTCTTCCTCGACGAGCCGACCGCGGGTCTCGATCCGATCGGCGCGGCGGCGTTCGACCAGTTGATCGCCTCGCTCCAGAAGACGCTGGGGCTGACCGTCTTCCTGATCACCCATGACCTCGACACGCTGTATGCGATCTGCGACCGGGTGGCGGTGCTCGCCGACAAGAAGGTCATCGCGGTCGGCACGATCGACGAGCTGATCGCGCTCGACCATCCGTGGATCGAGGAATATTTCAAGGGCCCGCGCGGCCGGGCGGCCGTTGCCGCCAAGGACGAGGTCGCCGATATCCGGCCGCGTTCGGCGGACACGGACGCCGCGCGCCACCCCACCGAAGTCGAAGCGCACGTCACCGGCCAGCAAAGCCAAGGCAGTGCGGCCGATGCCCATGCGAGAGGCGAAGCAGGGACACGCTGATGGAAACCCGTTCGAACCACGTCCTTGTCGGCTCTGTCGTGCTGATCCTGCTCGCAGTGCTGGCGATCTTCACCGTCTGGATCGCCCGTCTGGGCGGCACGTCGGAGAAGGAATATGACATCTTCTTCCGCCAGTCGGTGGACGGCCTGGCCAAGGGCTCGGCGGTCACCTATTCGGGCGTGCCCTCGGGGCAGGTGAAGGAAATCGCGCTGTGGCGTCCCGATCCGCAGTTCGTGCGCGTGCGCGTCGCGGTGAACGACCAGACGCCGATCTTGCAGGGCACGACGGCGTCGATCTCGGCCAGCTTCACCGGCACCAGCACCATCTCGCTGGACGGTGCCCGCAAGGGCGCGCCGCCGATCGCGTGCCCTACGCCTGAGAACAAGACGATCTGCCCCTATGATGTGCCGGTCATCCCGACCAAGCAGGGCGGCATCGGCGCGATCCTGAACTCCGCGCCGCAGTTGCTGGAGCGGCTGTCGACTCTGACCGAGCGGCTGACCGGGTTGCTGTCGGACCGCAACCAGGCGTCGATCGCCGGGATCCTCGACAACACCAACCGCCTGACCGACGCGCTGGCCGATCGCGGGCCCGAGATCGCGGCGACACTGGCGCAGACCCGCGTGGCGATCCAGCAGGCGGGCGACGCGGCGCAGTCGATCGGCCAGCTGGCGGCGACGACCAACGGCATCCTGGCCGAGGATGTGAAGCCGACCATCGCCAATCTGAACCGCACGATCGCCTCGGCGCAGAAGAGCGCCGATACGCTGAACGCCGCGATCGGCGATGCTCGACCGGGCCTGCAGACCTTCTCGAAGCAGACCGTGCCCGAGGTGGATCGTCTGGTGAAGGACCTGCGCGTGATGACCCAGTCGCTGTCGGCGGTCGCCGAAAAGGTCGACCAGCAGGGGGCGGGGTCGCTGATCGGGCAGCAGAAGCTGCCGGACTATAAGGGCAAGTGAGGAAGCCGATGAGGACCGTCATGAAGACTCCGCTGATCGTGATGCTCGCATCGCTTCCGCTTGCAGGCTGCATCAGCTTCGGCGCCAAGCCGCCGCCCTCGTTGCTGACGCTCCAGGCGCAATCGGCGCCGGATATCGGCCAGACGCAGGATTCGGCCCGCGCCAAGTCGATCACGATCCAGGTGCCGACCTCGCCGCAGGAACTGGCGACCGCCCGCGTGCCGGTGCAGGAGGATGCGACTAGCATCGCCTATGTGAAGGATGCGCAATGGGCCGAGCCGCCCGCGCGCCTGTTCGCGCGATTGATGGCGGATACGATGACCGCACGGGCGGGCCGCGTCGTCCTGTCGGCGCGGGAATCGGTCGGTGATCCGGGCGACCGCCTGGCGGGTGAACTGCGCCATTTCGGCATGGACGCCACCCGCCGCGACGCGGTGGTGACGTTCGATGCCGCGCTTCAGCGTGACGGCCAGACCGGGATCGAGAAGCGCCGCTTCGAGGCGCGCGTGCCGGTCGACAAGATCGATGCGGGCAGCGTCGGCCCCGCGCTGAACCAGGCCGCGAACCAGGTGGCGCAGCAGGTCACCGACTGGGTGGGGCGGTAACGCGCAATCCTCCCCGACACGGGGAGGGGGACCATGCGAAGCATGGTGGAGGGGGATCGCCGCAAATGGCATCCTTTGTGGAAGCCCCCCTCCGTCAGCGCGTTGCGCTGCCACCTCCCCGTATCGGGGAGGATTTCGGTTTTCGTTGGAACAAAGTCCTTCCAAAAAATTGTGTGACCAAATGACGGAAATTTCCGTCGGCCGTCACAATTTGCGACATAAACGCACTGGACGGGGCAGTAACGGCACGGCACGTTCCCGGCCATGAAGCCTCGCGCCCGCGTCCTTCTCCTGGGCCCCGCCGTCCTGTCCGGCTGTACGGTCGGACCCGATTATCATCCCGCTGCGCCGAACGCGCTGGGGGTGCCCGCGACATGGTCGGTGCCCGCCGCCAATGCGCAGGCGCAGGACCTCAGCCGGTGGTGGCGATCGTTCAACGATCCGCTGCTGGCCGAACTGGTCGAGCAGGCGGTCGTCGCCAACACCGATGTGGTCCAGGCGGTCGCCCGGCTGCGCCAGGCGCGCGAAAGTCTGATCCAGAGCCGCGCGTCGCTGCTGCCCACGGTGTCGGGTTCGACCGGCTATCAGCGCAACGAGAATTTGCGTGGCGGCGGACGCAGCTTCACCCTGCCTGACGGCACGGTCGTCGATACCGGCGCGGGCGGCAGCAACAGCTTCACCGTGGGGCTTTCGGCCAGCTACCAGGTCGGTCTGTTCGGCGAGGTGCGTCGGACCGTCGAGGCGACGCGCGCTACTTATGAGGGCGCGGGGTTCAGCTATGCCGCGACGCTGCTGACCGTCGAGAGCGAGTTGGCGCGCAATTACGTGCTGGCTCGCGCCTATCAGGCGCAGCTCGCCAATGCGCAGGCCAGCCTGGGCCTGCAGGACGACAATCTGGAAATTGCGGGGTTCCGGGTGCAGGCGGGCTTGGTCTCCTCGCTCGATGCCGAACAGGCACGCGGCCAGCGGGCGCAGACCGCCGCGACCATCCCCTCGATCGAGCAGCAATATAATGCCGCCGTCTCGCGGCTGGGCGTGTTGACCGGCCAGGCGCCCGGTGCGGTCAAGGCGCGGCTGGCGGCGGTGCGGCCGATCCCGCAGGGCCCGGCGGTCATCGGTGCCGGCATTCCGGCCGACATCCTGCGCCGTCGTCCGGACGTGCGCGCGGCCGAGCGCAATCTGGCCGCGGCAACGGCGCGGATCGGCGTGGCCCAGGCGGCGCTGTATCCGGCGCTGGCCATTTCGGGGAACATCAACACCGCGGCGACCAGCCTGGGCTCGCTCGGCAACGCCATCACCGGCAGCCTGTTCGCCGGACTGACCCAGGCGATCTTCAACGGCGGCAGGCTGCGCTCCCAGGTTCGCAATGCGCAGGCGCTCACCGACCAGTCCTATGCCGCCTATCAGGGCACCGTGCTGCTCGCGCTGGAGGATGTCGAGAACGCCATCGTCGCGCTCAACACCGCCCGCGCGCGCGAACGGCAGTTCGCCATCCAGCTTGATGCCGCGCGCAACTCGGCGATCCTGGCGCGTAGCCAGTATCGCACCGGCCTGACTGACTTCACCACCCTGTCGCAACAGGAAGCCGCGCTGCTCAGCGCGCAGAACGGATTGGTGCAGGCCCGCTCCGACGCTGCGACCGCGCAGGTCCAGCTGTTCGCCGCACTTGGCGGCGGATGGGACGACACCACCATACCCCAAGCCCCGCTCCAAGCCCCACTCCAAGCAACGCCTCGCGCGACAACCCCGGATAACCGCTGATGGCCGACCAGACTCTCGACGATTTCCTGGGCGTCAAGCCACAGCCGCGATGGCGCAAATGGGTGCAGTGGGGCGTCGTGATCCTCGGCGTCGTGCTGCTTGCGCTGCTGCTCAAAAGCTGTTTCGGCGGCACCAAGGAATCCGAGTTCGCCACCGCACCGGTGACGCGCGGCGACCTGACCGTCACCGTGTCGGCCACCGGCAAGCTGGCCCCGACCAACCAGGTGACGGTCGGCTCGCAGCTGTCGGGCCTGGTGACGAAGGTCGTGGTCGATGTGAACGACCGGGTGCAGGCGGGCGAGGCGCTGGCGCTGATCGACCCGGAACAGATTGACGACCAGATCCGCGCCGCACAGGCGACGCTGGCCGCCAACACCGCACAGGTGGCGCAGGCGCGTGCGACGGTGGCGGAGTCGCAGGCACAGCTCGCCCGGTTGGAACAGGTCTATAAGCTGTCGAACGGCCGGGTGCCGTCGGCCACCGAGCTGCAGGCGGGCCGCGCCGATGCGCAGCGTGCGATCGCGGCGCAGCGCGTGGCAGAAGCGAACGTCGCCGCCGCCCGCGCACAGCTGGCCCAGTCGCAGACGCAGCGCCAGCGCGCGATCATCCGCTCGCCCGTCTCCGGCGTGGTGCTGGCGCGCCAGGTCGATCCGGGCCAGACGGTCGCGGCGTCGTTCAACACGCCGACCCTGTTCGTCATCGCCGAAGACCTGACCAAGATGAAGCTGGAGGTCGCGATCGACGAGGCCGATGTCGGCGAGGTCAAGGTCGGGCAAAAGGCCAACTTCACCGTCGACGCCTTTCCGGGGCGGACCTTCCCGGCGACGATCACCCGTGTCGACCTGGGATCGAACCTGACGGTCAGTGCCGCGACCTCGTCCACCTCCTCGACCGCCAGCGCGACCGCGTCGACCGGGCAGGTGGTCAGCTATGCCGCCGACCTGACCGTGGCGAACCCCGATCTGCAGTTGCGGCCCGGCATGACCGCGACCGCCGATATCGTGACCTCGGACAAGCGCGGCGTCATGCTGCTCCCCAATGCCGCGCTGCGGTTCCAGCCGTCCGACGGCGCGGCCCAGGGTGGCGGCGGTATTGCGGGGTCGCTGACCTTCCGCCCGCGCCGCGATCGTGCGGCCCGCACCGCGACGGTGCAGCGCGGCGCGACCCAGACCGTCTATGTGCGCGGCGCCGACGGCAAGCCGCAGCCGGTCCAGATCGTGACGGGCGACACCAACGGGTCGATGACCGAGGTGCTGTCGGGCGGGCTGAAGCCGGGGATGCAGGTCATCACCGGCCAGCTGGCGGCGGGCGAGCAAGCACGCTCGGGCGGCGGCCAGGGTCGCCAGGGTCGTACCGGCGGCGGTCAGGGAGCAGGCGGTGGCCGCTGATGCGCCCCTGATCAGCTTGCGCGGCGTCACCAAGACCTATGGCATGGGGGCGACCCAGTTCCAGGCGCTGAAGGGCGTCGACCTGGACATCGCCGCTGGGGACTTCGTCGCCGTGATGGGCCCGTCGGGTTCGGGCAAGTCGACGACAATGAACATCCTGGGCTGCCTGGACGTGCCGAGCGGCGGCCACTTCCTGTTTCGCGGGCATCCGGTCGAGACGCTGGACCGCGACCAGCGCGCGATGCTGCGGCGGCGCTATCTGGGCTTCGTGTTCCAGGGGTTCAACCTGTTGTCGCGCACTACCGCGCTCGAGAATGTCGAACTGCCGCTGCTCTATCGCGGCGAGGACAAGAAGACGCGGCGCGATCTGGGCATGGCGGCGCTGGAAAAGGTCGGCCTCGACAAATGGTGGGACCATACGCCCGCCGAACTGTCGGGCGGGCAGCAGCAGCGCGTGGCGATCGCACGCGCCATCGTCACCAGCCCCGACGTGCTGCTGGCCGACGAGCCGACCGGCAATCTCGATTCCGAACGCTCGGTCGAGATCATGGAGCTGCTGACCGGACTCAATCGCGACAGCAACATCACCGTCCTGATGGTCACCCACGAACCCGACATGGCGGCCTTCGCGCGCACCGTGATCCATTTCAAGGACGGGCTGGTCGATCGGATCGAGGCGCAGCATCGGCCGGGCGTGGTGCCGGAAATGGCCCCGTTTGACAGAGATGGTATTTGATGTTCGGCACCACGCTCATCCTCGCCATCCGCTCGATCCGGCGACACGTGCTGCGCTCGTTCCTGACGACGCTAGGCATCATCATCGGCGTCGGCGCTGTCGTGACGATGGTCACGCTGGGCAAGGCGACGACGGCGGCCGTGCAGCAGTCGATCTCGTCGCTGGGCACCAACATCCTTCAAGTGCGCCCCGGCCAGGGCTTCGGGCGTGGTGGCGGCGGCCCGCGTCCGCCCGACTTCAAGCCCGAGGACGTGTCGGCCATCGCCGAGCAGATTGCGGGCGTCACCGCGGTCGCACCCCAGGCACAGTCGACCGCGACGGCGATTTACGAAGGCGCCAACTGGTCGACGACGGTCACCGGTACGACGCTGGCCTATTTCACCGTCCAGCCCTGGCCGCTGGCGTCGGGGCGGCTGTGGACCCCGGCCGAACAGGCGGCGGGCAAGGCGGTGTGCATCATCGGCAATACCGTGCGCAAGAACCTGTTCCCCAGCACCGATGCGGTCGGCAAGCGGTTCCGCATCGGCGCGATCAGTTGCGACGTGGTGGGTGTGCTGACGACGCGCGGGCAGGGCGGTTTCGGCGACCAGGACGACGTGGTGCTGATGCCGATCAAGGCGGTGCAGCGGCGCTTCACCGGCAATCGCGACATCCGCCTGATGCTGGTCGGCGTGGACCAGGCCTATTCGACCAACGCGGTCCAGGCCTCGCTGACCGATCTGCTGCGCGAACGGCGCAACATCACCGGCGACAAGGCCGAGGACTTCAACATCTTCGACACCAAGCAGATCAGCGACACGCTGACCAGCACGACGACCATGCTGACCCGGATCGTCGCGGCGGTGGCCGCGATCAGCCTGGTGGTCGGCGGCATAGGCATCATGAACATCATGCTGGTGTCGGTGACCGAGCGGACGCGCGAGATCGGCATCCGCCTGGCGATCGGTGCGGTCGCACGCGAGGTGCTGATGCAGTTCCTGGTCGAGGCGGTCGTGCTGTCCTGCTTAGGCGGGATCATCGGCCTGATCCTGGCGCAGGCGATCATCGCCCTGCTGGTGCCCCTCATGCAGGTGCCCTGGACCTTCGACCTTCAGATCAACATCATCGCCTTTGCGATCTCGGCGGTGATCGGGGTGGTGTTCGGTTACTTCCCTGCGCGCCGGGCCGCGGCGCTCAATCCGATTGACGCGCTACGGCACGAGTGATCGTGCGTTCGGGGGCGTGGACCAGCTGACGCAGGCGTTCCAGATCCTCGGGCGTGTCGATGTCGATCAGCTCGGCGGGGGCGGTGACGACATGGCGTCCGCCCGCGACCAGCTTGCGCCCGCCCTCGTCGCCTTCCAGCTTCAGGAGGTCGTCGAACCGGCCCGATCCGAAGACGCCCGGCGGGGTGGGGTGTTCGCCATTGCTCGACACGACCACCGAGTCCGGCCCCTCAAAAGCGTCGAACAGGCGGTGGATATGCGCCGCCGTCACGCGCGGCATGTCGGCCAGCGCGATCAGGATAGCCTTCGGCGAGGTCTTCATGGCTTCGCGAATGCCCAGATGCAGCGAATGCGACATGCCCTTGGCGATCTCATCATTGTGGATGACGTGATAGCCGCGTGACGCGAAGTCGAGCTGGCATCCGTCGGTCACCACGATCCGGTTGGCAAAGGGGATGCTCTCCAGCGCGGTGGTGACGTGATAGCCGACCGGCTTGCCTAGAAACTCGACCTCCAGCTTGTTCTCTACCCCGAACCGGCTCGACTGGCCCGCCGCCAGCAGGACCAGAACCACATCTTCAGCGTCGATCATGAAAGGCTCCTATCATCGCCGCCGCGATCGACAGCGCGATCTCGGACGGGCCGATCGCCCCGATGTCGAGCCCGACAGGGCCGTCGATCCGCTCGACCGCTTGCGAGGAAACGCCCATCGCCGCCAGACGCTCCCGCCGCGCGGCATGGCTGCGCCGACTGCCCAGGGCACCGACATAGGCCGCGTCGGTGGCGAGCGCGGCGACCAGCGCGGGGTCGTCGATCTTGGTGTCGTGGCTCAGCGTCACGACGGCGGTGGCGGGGCCGGGGCGATAGGCGGCGACCGCCTCGTCCGGCCAGCGATCGTCGAGCGTCACGCCGGGGAAGCGTTCCTCGGTCAGGAAGCGCGCGCGTGGGTCGATGACGGTGGTGGCGATGCCCAATGTCTGCGCCAACTGCGCCAGGCTCTGCGCGATCTGCACCGCGCCGACGATCAGCAACCGGCGGGGCGGGTCGTAGCGGTTGGCGAAGACCTCGCCGGTTTCGATTGGGCGCAAGTCCGCATGGCCGGTCGCCAGGTCGGTGGTGACGGTCAGTGACTGGCCTGCGTCACGCGCCTCGGCGATCCGGTCGAACAGTTCGGGGTCGAACCCGTCCGCCGACACCGGTTGCACCATCACCGCGATCTCTCCGCCGCAGGGCAGGCCGACTTCCCAAGCCGAGGCGTCGGCGACGCCGTAACGCTTGAGCTGGAAGGGCGCGCCGCCGATCACCTCGGCGGCGGTGTGGAGGATGTCGTTCTCGACGCAACCGCCCGACACCGACCCTTCGAACCGGCCATCGGCGTGGACCAGCATGTGGCTGCCACGCGGACGCGGTGCCGACCCCCAGGTCGACACCACGGTCGCGATCGCCATCTTCTGCCCACGCCATTCCTGCGCGGCGGCCAGAATCCGATCATTGTCGCTCATCAAAGCGCGGGCAAGTGATCGAGCAGCTTGTCGAGCGTTACCGGCATCTCGCGTACCCGCACGCCGGTGGCGTTGTAGATGGCGTTGACCACCGCCGGAGCCGCGCCGGAAATGCCCAGCTCACCGATCCCCTTGGCGTGGATCGGATTGGCATGGATGTCCCGCTCGTCGAGGAAATGAACCTCCAGCTGCGGCACGTCGGCGTTCACCGGCACATGATATTCGGCGAGGTCGTGGTTTACCAGCTTGCCGGTGCGCGGGTCATGGATCAAATCCTCGGTCAGCGCGGTGCCGATGCCGAAGGTCATCCCGCCCAGGCACTGTGAGCGCGCGGTCTTGGCGTTGAGCACACGCCCCGCCGCGAACACGCCCAGCATCCGCCGGACGCGCACCTCGCCGGTGACGACATTCACACCGACCTCGGCGAAATGCGCGCCATAGCCCGCCTGGCTATACTGCTTTTCCTGCGCGCCCGGCTTGATCTCACCGATCGCGGACAGGGGTTTGTCGCCGACCAACTCGCCGATCGGCACCGAGCGATTGTCGCCGATCGCCATGCCGTCCTTCAGGGTGAGGCCATCGGATTCGACGCCCATCGCCTTGGCCAGCTTTTCGCGCACGCGTTCGGCGGCGAGGTATACCGCCGAGCCCGCCGAAGCCGCTCCCCAGGACCCGCCCGAACCGGCCGCAGGCGGATCGTTGGTGTCGCCCAGCGCCATCGTCACCCGCTCGACCGGCAGACCCAGAATTTCGGCGGCGATCTGCGCCATGATCGTATAGCTGCCCGTGCCGATATCGGTCATCGCCGAGGACACGGTGGCCGTGCCGTCGGGGTGCAGCTCGACCTTGGCCGCCGACTGCTGCAACTGGTTCGATCGGCAGGCGGCGGCGACGCCCATGCCGATCAGCCAGTCGCCTTCACGCCGCTGGCCCGGCGCCTGGCGCTGGTCCCAGCCAAAATGCTTGGCGCCCTCCTCCAGCGAGCGGGTGAGCTGGCGCGAGGAGTAGGGGACCTTGAGTTCGGGATCCTGTTCGGGATCGTTGACCTTGCGCAAGGCGATCGGGTCCATGCCGATCGCCTCGGCCAGTTCGTCCATGGCGCATTCCATGCCGATCATGCCCACCGCCTCGCCCGGCGCGCGCATCGAGCCGGAAAGCAGCCAGTTCATCGGCACGATGTCATGGTTGATCCGCCGGTTCTCGCCCGCATAGAGGAAATGGGTGCCGATCCCGACAGGCTCGAAATAAGCCTCGCCCGGCAGGTTGGAGGTGAGCGACTCCTGGCCCAGCGCGACGATCCGTCCGCCCGCTTCCGCGCCCAGGCGCATCCGCTGTTCGGTGTTGGAGCGGCGAACGGTGGCGTCGAACACCTGCTGGCGCAGCATGACGGCCTTGACCGGGCGGTCCAGCCGCTTGGCGGCAATGGCGGCGGCGACGCTTTCGGGCGCGATGCCCAGCTTCGATCCAAAGCCACCGCCGATATAGCGTGCGATGATCCGCACCTTGGACGAGGACACGCCCAGCGACTTGGCAAGCTGTTGCGCGTCCGAAGTCGGCATCTGATAGGCGCCGTACAGCGTCAGGGCGCCGTCTTCCCACACCGCGATCGAGGCATGGGGCTCCATCGCCGCCGAATTCTGGCTGGGGGTGGTGTAGGTCACGTCGATCTTGACCGGCGCATTCTCGAACGCCTGGTCGAAATCGCCCTGGTCGTAATGACCCTTGATCAGGCCGTCGGGCGCGGGTTCGGCCTTGTCGCGATTGGCCTCGTAATCGAAGGTGCCCTCGAGCGGCTCATACTCGACCTTCAGCCGCTTGGCCGCGTCGCGCGCGACCTCGAAGCTCTCGGCAACGACGATCGCGATGATCTCGCCGAAATAGTCGACCTGCTTCACGCCCTGGGTCGGGGCACCGGTCTCGCCGCCCTGCTGCGGGTTGCGCAGGAAGGTGGCATAATCGGTGATGACGTCAATCACGCCGGGGATCGCCTTCACCGCATCGGCGTCGATCGACTTGATCCTGGCATGGCCCGTGGTCGCGCTGACCAGCACCCCGTGGGCAAGGTTCTCGATGGCGTACTCGGCGGCATAGGTGGCGGTGCCCGTCACCTTTTTCGGCCCGTCCACGCGGTCGAGCGGTTTGGAGATCACCCCCTGCACGCCCGTGTCGAGCAGGCTGTCGGGGTGCGGCTGATTCATGGTCAGCGAATGCGTGTCGTCCTTGCCGAATCCGAACATGGGATCAGCCCTCCTGCGTCAGTTCACGGAGCGTCGCGATCAATGTGCGGCGCGTCAGCGGAATCTTGAAATCGTTCGAGCCATAGCCCCTCGCGTTGGCGAGCAGCGCATCGGCGGCCGCGTTGAAGGCGGCATCGGTCGCCTCCTGCCCGACCAGCGCGGCCTCCGCCGCCTCGTCGCGCCACGGCATCGGCCCCAGCCCACCAAAGGCGAGGCGCGCCGAGGTGATCCTGCCGCCCTCCACCGCGATGATCCCGGCGATCGAAATCAGTGCGAAGGCGTAGGAGGCACGGTCGCGGACCTTGCGATAGGTCTGGCGACCTTCGGGCGCGGGCGGCAGTTCGACATGGGTGATCAGTTCGCCCGGTTCCAGGACGTTCTCGATCTCGGGGGTGCTGCCCGGCAGGCGGTAGAATTCGCCGATCGCGATCCGGCGGCGGTCGCCGTCGGGCTTCTGGGTGATGATCACCGCCTCCAGCGCGCGCATGGCGACCGCCATGTCGCTGGGATGGGTAGCGATGCACTGGTCCGAGGTGCCGAGGATCGCCAGGATGCGATTCTCGCCGCCGATCGCCGAACAGCCGCTGCCCGGCTCACGCTTGTTGCAGGGGGTGGCAGGGTCGTAGAAATAATAGCAGCGCGTCCGCTGGAGCAGGTTGCCGCCGGTCGACGCCTTGTTGCGCAACTGCCCCGAGGCACCCGCCAGCAACGCACGCGACAGGACCGGATAACGCTCGATCACACGCGCATCGGCGGCGAGGTCGCTATTGGGCACCAGCGCGCCGATGGTCAGGCCGCCATCCTCGCGCTCCTCGATCTCGGTCAGCGGCAGGCGGCTGATGTCGATCAGTGTCTCGGGCGTCTCGACCTGCAATTTCATCAGGTCGAGCAGGTTGGTGCCGCCCGCGATGAAGCGCGCGCCGGGCGCTGCCCCGTCGCGGGTGGCGGTGGCGACCGAATCGGCGCGGGCATAATCGAACGTCTTCATGCCGCGACCTCCCGGCCGACCTGTTCATTGGGATTGCGGTCGCCCTGTCCCGCCACGTCGCGGATCGCGTCGACGATATTGGGATAGGCGGCGCAGCGGCACAGATTGCCGCTCATCCGCTCGGAGATTTCCTCGACCGTCAGTTCGGCCGCGCCCAGGTCTTCGGTGACATGGCTGGGCCAGCCCTTCTTCACCTCGTCGAGCATCCCGACCGCCGAGCAGATTTGCCCGGGCGTGCAATAGCCGCATTGAAAGCCGTCATGCCGCACGAATGCGTCCTGCAGCGGATGGAGGTTGCCGGGCTGGCCCAGTCCCTCGATCGTCGTGATCTCGTCATCCTGGTGCATCACCGCCAGCGTCAGGCAGCTGTTCACCCGGCGGCCGTTGACCAGCATCGTGCACGCGCCGCACTGGCCGTGGTCGCACCCTTTCTTGGAGCCGGTCAGGCCCAGATGCTCGCGACAGAGATCGAGCAAAGAGGTGCGAACATCGACCTCGATGTCATGCGATTGACCATTGATTGTGAAATGCATCGCGCCATCCCTTTGGGATTACAGTTGGATGAACAAACGCCATGACTTGCGCACGTTTCCCGTTGCGAACCACTCTCATTGCCGTCTCGCTGGTCTTGGGGCAGTCTGAGGCCATGTCCGCCGAACCCCATACGCCGTTATCCTCGCCCTCGCTTTCCTCGCCTATCGTCATCGCGCATCGCGGGGCGAGCGGGGAACGTCCCGAGCATACGCTGGCCGCCTATGATCTCGCGATCCGCGAGGGCGCGGACGTGATCGAACCCGATCTGGTGCCGACGAAGGACGGCCATCTGGTCGCGCGGCACGAGAACGAGATTTCGGGCACCACCGATGTCGCGGCCCATCCCGAATTCGCCGATCGCAAGACGACCAAGACGATCGACGGCCAGACCGAAACCGGCTGGTTCACCGAGGACTTCACCCTGGCCGAGCTGAAGAGCCTGCGCGCCCGCGAACGCCTGCCGCAGCTGCGCTCAACCGCCTATGACGGGCAATTCCAGATCCCGACGCTGGAGGAGATCATCACGCTCGCCAAGCAGCGGTCGAAGGAGACGGGGCGGACCATCTCCATCTATCCCGAGACCAAGCATCCGACCTATTTCGCATCGATCGGCAAGGGCACCGACGCGCCGCTGGTCGCCGCGCTCGAGAAGGCCGGGTGGAAGACGGCGGACGCGCCGGTCTTCATCCAGTCGTTCGAGGTGAAGAACCTACAACATCTGAAGACGATGACCGGCATCCGCCTGATCCAGCTGGTCGCGGGCGAGGGCGGTCCGGCCGACGCCGCCGCGCCGACCTACGCCGCGATGATGACGCCCGAGGGGATGAAACAGGTCGCGACCTATGCCTGGGGGATCGGGCCGGACAAGGCGATGTTGTGGAAGGGTGATGCGCCCTCGACGCTGGTCGCGGATGCCCATGCGGCGGGCCTGCGGGTCCACCCCTGGACCTATCGCGCGGAGAACCAGTTCGTGCGGGCGGCTTTCCGCAAGGGTTCGGATGCCAAGGCGCATGGCGATGTGGCGGGCGAAATCCGCGCCGCGCTGGGCCAGGGCATCGACGGTTTCTTCACCGATTTCCCGCAAATCGGGGTAGAAACGCGCAACGCTTTTTTGCGCGCCCGCTGAAAGAACCCCAACGACCATGCGTAACCTCGTCCTGAAGCTCGCCGTCCTGACCCTGCCGCTGACCACCGGAGGCTGCGTCAAGACGGTGGCCAGTGTCGTGAAGGCACCGTTCCAGGCGGCGGGGCAGGTGGTCGACTGGACGACGACCAGCCAGTCGGAGGCCGATCGCAATTACGGCCGCAAGATGCGCAAGCAGGAGGCCAAGGAAGGCCGCGCGCGCCGCGAGTATGAGAAGCAGTGCCGCAAGCATCCCGAACAGTGCCAGCAG
Source organism: Sphingomonas flavida (assembly GCF_036663655.1). Lineage (NCBI taxonomy): Bacteria > Pseudomonadati > Pseudomonadota > Alphaproteobacteria > Sphingomonadales > Sphingomonadaceae > Sphingomonas > Sphingomonas flavida. The sequence goes on along the minus strand of NZ_JAXOJH010000008.1, from coordinate 53,793 downwards.
CAGGGCCAACAGCCCAGCCAGCAGGGCTATGACGGCTATCGCGCCGGTTACTGATCGCTGACCGGTGGCGGCCATCCGGCGAGGATGGTCGCCACCGCCGCCAGCACCTGCGGCCGGTGCTGCACCCATAAATGGCTGGAGCGGACCTCGACCGCCGGGGTCGCATCGTCGCGACAGATGATCCCGGCGACGAGCCCGTCGCTCCGGCTCCAGATCGCGGCGGAGGGGCAGGGGAGCGGCCCCGCGATCGCCGCCGATCGGGCGATCACCGCCGGATCATCCACCCGCTCGCCGGTCAGATGCTCGAAGGCGCGCCAAACATTGGTCGCCCGCGCCGGGCCCGCATAGGGCGAGGCGATCGTGATGACCCCCGCGACCAGATCCGGCCGGGCCTGCGCCACCATGCGTGCGATGATCCCGCCCAGGCTGATGCCGATCAGTGTCACTGGGCCGGTATCGGCCAGCGACTCCAACCGCGCGATCAATCGCTCGGCTTCTCGCCCGACGCTGCGAATGCCCAGATTGCGGCCCAGTCCCCAGCCATGCACCCGGTAGCCCTTGCCGGTCAGGTATCGGCGCAGGACGACCGTGGCCCGGTCGCTGTTGACCAGGCCGGGCAGCACCATCAGCGCCCGCCCGTCGCCGCGCGGCGCGGCGGCCAGCTCGGCCCGGTGTCGCCACCAGGTCGCACCCATCCACAAGGCGCGCGGCAATTCGGCGGCCCAGAGCGCTTTCGACGGCGGCGGGGTCACAGCCACCGCATCACCGTCCATGGAAAGGGCGTCCACCAGCCCATCCGCACCCCCGCCGCCGCCAGCGCATCGCCGGTCCAGTTGTTGCAGGTATGCGCGGCGCTGTAGCGCCCCCTTGCCTCGTAAAAGGCGTCGTACACGTCATAACCCGGACCATGCGGCCCGCCGCGTTTCCAGCTTGCCTGGATAAAGCCGACCAGCTTGCGATAGGCCTGAGGCGACAGCCGGATCATGCGGACATCGTCGCCATTGGCGCGCGGCAACGGCAGGTGATCGACATGGATCAGCGTCCGGTCGCTGCCCAGCGCCGCGTGCACGATCGTGCCGGGCTTCACGTCGCGCCAATGCGGCGTCTCGCGAAAGAATCCCGCTTCGCCCCAGCCGATGGCGAGGAAGGGAAAGCCCGCATAGCGTGGGTCGCGCAGGTCCTGCGGCGGTGCCCAGTCGCGCCAGTCCACCCCCGCTGCCTGCTTCGGCACGATGATCGCGGTGTGGACCGCGCTCGACTCGACGAAGATGGTGACGGCATCCGCGCCCGCCGCGGGCATTGGCGCGCTCGCCCGCGCTATCATGCCCAGCGCCAGCCCCAGAGTGAAATAACCGAACAGGATCAGGCCGATCGCAGCCAGCATCCCCCTTGCAACGCGCCCCAGCCGTCGCCACGCTATGGTTTCATTTGTCACCATCTTCATGATAGGCTTTGCGCATGGCACAGGATACCCATGTTCTCGCCGCCCCGCCCGAAGGGGCAGGGGCCGACTGGACCATTCCGCAGGGGTGGGAGCATTACACGGTCGAGGAACATGCGACCTGGGATACGCTGTTCGCGCGCCAATCCAAGCTGCTGCCGGGCCGCGCGTCGGAGGCGTATTTGCGCGGCCTCGATGTGCTCAAGCTGTCGCGGCCGGGTATTCCCGATTTCGAGGAACTGTCCGAGCGGCTGATGAAGCTGACCGGGTGGCAGGTGGTGGCGGTGCCGGGGCTGGTGCCCGACGATGTGTTCTTCGACCACATGGCCAATCGCCGCTTCGTCGCGGGCAATTTCATCCGGCGGCCCGACCAGCTGGATTATCTGGAAGAGCCGGACGTCTTTCACGACGTGTTCGGCCATGTGCCGATGCTGGCCGATCCGGTCTTCGCCGATTACCTCGCCGCCTATGGGCGCGGCGGGCAGCGGGCGCTGGGCATGGACGCGCTGAAATATCTGGGGCGGCTTTACTGGTACACGGTCGAGTTCGGGCTGGTGCGCGAGGGTGGCGACCTGCGCATCTATGGCGCAGGCATCGTGTCGAGCTATTCGGAAAGCCGCTTCGCACTGGAGGACCCGAGCCCCAACCGGATCGGCTTCGACCTGAAGCGGGTGATGCGGACGGAATACCGGATCGACGATTTCCAGCAGAATTATTTCGTGATCCCCAGTTACGAGGAATTGCTGCGCACCACGCTGGAGACGGACTTCGCGCCGCTATATCAGGAGATCAAGGCGTTGCCGGATATCCCGGTGGCGGAGATCGAGGCGGGGGACGATGTGGTGACGCGGGGGACGCAGGAATATGCCAAGGCGAAGGCTGGATAGGAGGTCGCTCTGGGCCTCCGAACCGGAACCTTATCGCCCACCCCCGGTTCGCAAGCGTCATGCACAATCTTCCCAACAACGCGGTGAACTACCCGCTGCTCGCCCGCCCGCATATCCAGCTCTACGGCACCGTGGACGAGGTGATGTATGCCGGTTTCAAGGACCAGCTGGCCGCCGCACCGGCCGACGGTCCGCTGGTCGTGTCGATCACCACGCTGGGCGGCGACCCGGAAATGGCGCGCGCCATGGGCGACTCGATCCGCCTGCTGCGCGACTATACCGGGCGCGAGACACTATTCCTGGGCAAGGTCGCGGTCTATTCGGCGGGCGCGACGTTCATGTCGGCCTTCCCGGTCGAGAGTCGATTCCTGACGCGCGGCACCCGGTTGATGCTGCACGAGCGTCAGATGTCGGGATCGATCGACCTGAGCGGTCCGCTCACCACCCTGCCCGCGATCCTGAAGGCCAAGCTGCACGAAATCGAACAGTCGGTCCTGATCCAGGAGGAGGGGTTCCGCGCGATCGTCAACGGATCGCAGGTTTCGTTCGAGACCCTGCGCGAAAAGGCGGTCAGCAATTGGTATATCGATGCCGAGGAGGCGCGCGATCTGGGCCTCATCCTTGATGTGATCTGAGCACGCGCCTAAATCGCTTCAAGACATTTGCGACATCCGGTCCTGTCATGTATCGGCTCTGGTAATCCTTTGCCGGTCCCGGGGCCGGCCCATCCAGCGGGTTATTGACCATGGCCGAATTTGCCCTGCCGAAGAACAGCGTTATCAAGAAGGGCGAAGCGCATCAGGCGACCACGCAAGGCCGCCTGAAAAAGTTCAAGGTCTATCGCTACGATCCTGATTCGGGCCAGAACCCGCGTTACGACACGTTCGAGATCGATCTGGACGAGTGCGGTCCGATGGTGCTCGACGCGCTGATCAAGATGAAGGCGGAGCAGGACAGCTCGCTGACCTTCCGCCGTTCGTGCCGCGAGGGTATTTGCGGATCGTGTGCGATGAACATCGACGGTCGCAACGGCCTGGCCTGCACCACCGCGATCGAGGATGTGAAGGGCACAGTCCAGATCACGCCCCTGCCGCATATGGATGTGGTCAAGGATCTGGTCCCCGACTTCACACACTTCTACGCGCAATATGCCTCGATCAAGCCGTGGCTGCAGACCGTGTCGCCCGCCCCCTCGGGCAAGGAGCGGCTCCAGTCGCCCGACGACCGCGCGAAGCTCGACGGGCTGTACGAGTGCATCCTGTGCGCCTGTTGCTCGACGTCTTGCCCCAGCTATTGGTGGAACAGCGACAAGTTCCTGGGCCCCGCGATCCTGCTCCAGGCCTATCGCTGGCTGGCCGACAGCCGCGACGAGATGACCGGCGAGCGTCTGGACGAGCTGGAGGATCCGTTCCGCCTGTATCGTTGCCACACGATCATGAACTGCGCGAATGTCTGCCCCAAGGGTCTGAATCCGGCCAAGGCGATCGCCGAGATCAAGAAGATGGAAGCCGAGCGGGTCATCTGATTCGGTTGCTTTCGATGGAAACAGAAAGGGGGTCGGAAACGGCCCCCTTTTTTGTTTCTGCTCGGTTTGCCAAGCCACCCTCACCCTTCCGGCGCTATGCGCCTCCCTCCCTCTCCCATCGGGAGAGGGAAGGGGCCCGCCCGCTGCAAGCGGGTGGGAAGGGTGAGGGTAGGGGTTGACGCCAGACGGGCCAGGGCAGACATCGCCTGCAACATGCCTGATATCCTGAACGCCTATCGCCGCCTGGTCGCCGCCGAAGAGCTCCGCCCCGATCCCGAACAGGCCGCCGCCGCCGCCCGACTCGAGGCACTGGCAAACGAACTCGAAACCCCGCGCAAGACCGGCTTCCTCGCCCGCCTGACCGGCAAGGGCGCGCCTGCTCCCAAAGGCGTCTATCTTTGGGGAGACGTGGGTCGCGGCAAGTCGATGCTGATGGACCTGTTCTTTACCCAAGTCGCGGTTCAGGCCAAGCGCAGGGTCCATTTCGCCGAGTTCATGCTGGAGGTCCACGCCCGCATCGCCACCGAGCGCGCCAAGCAGGCGGGCGACCCGATCGCCCCGGTCGCCGCCGCGCTGGCCGAGGAGGTGCGACTCTTGGCGTTCGACGAGATGATGGTGACGAACAGCCCCGACGCGATGATCCTGTCGCGGCTGTTCACCGCGCTGATCGAGGCGGGGGTGACGATCGTCACCACCTCTAACCGGCCGCCCAAGGACCTGTACAAGAACGGGCTCAACCGCGAGCATTTCCTGCCCTTCATCGCGCTCATCGAGGCGCGGCTGGACGTTTTGGCGCTCAACGGGCCGACCGACTATCGGCGCGACCGGCTGGGGCGGCTGGACACATGGCTGGTGCCCAACGGGTCGAAGGCGACGATGACGTTGTCGGCGGCGTTCTTCCGCCTGACCGACTATCCGGTCGAGGATGCGGCGCACGTCCCCTCGGAGGATCTGAAGGTCGGTGGCCGCGTGCTGCACGTCCCCAAGGCCCTGAAGGGCGTCGCGGTCTTCTCGTTCAAGCGGCTGTGCGGCGAGGCGCGCGGGGCGGCGGATTATCTGGCCGTCGCGCGGCGCTTCCATACCGTTATCCTGGTCGGCATCCCCAAGCTGGGGCCGGAGAATCGCAACGAGGCGGCGCGCTTCGTCCAGCTGATCGACGCGCTCTACGAACACAAGGTCAAGCTGCTCGCCGCAGCCGACGCCCAGCCCGCCGAACTCTATGAAACCGGGGACGGCCGGTTCGAGTTCGAACGCACGATCAGCCGCCTGGAAGAGATGCGGTCCGAGGACTATCTGGCGCAGGGGCATGGCTCGGACGAGGCTTGATCGTGCCTTAATGCACTTGCGAACCATTATCGTTTAAATTCTTAAACTCTGTGGAATAACGGTTGCCCCGACGCCGCAATGGGCGTAGGCCGCGTGACCAATCACGTACGTCCACTACGGAGTAGGATTGGAATGGCTCGCAAGAAGATCGCGCTGATTGGCGCCGGTAACATCGGCGGCACGCTGGCGCACCTCGCCGCGCTCAAGGGGCTGGGCGATATCGTCCTGTTCGACGTCGTCGAGGGTGTGCCCCAGGGCAAGGCGCTCGACCTGTCGCAGTGCGGCCCGGTCGAAGGCTTCGACGCGAACATCAAGGGTTCCAACGACTACGCCGATATCGCGGGCGCCGATGTGATCATCGTCACCGCCGGTGTCGCGCGCAAGCCCGGCATGAGCCGCGACGACCTGCTCGGCATCAACCTGAAGGTGATGAAGGCTGTCGGCGAGGGCATCGCCGCCAACGCGCCCGACGCCTTCGTGATCTGCATCACCAACCCGCTCGACGCGATGGTCTGGGCGCTGCGCGAATTCTCGGGTCTGCCCGCGAACAAGGTCGTCGGCATGGCCGGCGTGCTCGACTCGGCCCGCTTCTCGCACTTCCTAGCCGAGGAATTCGGCGTGTCGGTGAAGGACGTGAACACCTTCGTGCTCGGCGGCCACGGCGACACCATGGTCCCGGTCCTGGAATATTCGACCGTCAGCGGCATACCGGTCAGCGATCTGATCGAGATGGGCTTCTCGACCAAGGAAAAGGTCGACGAGATCATCAAGCGCACCCGTGGCGGCGGCGGCGAGATCGTCGCGCTGCTGAAGACCGGTTCGGCCTATTACGCCCCCGCCACCAGCGGCATCGCGATGGCCGAAGCCTATCTGTACGACCAGAAGCGCATCCTGCCTGCCGCCGCGCACCTGTCGGGTGAGTATGGCATCGACAACCTGTACGTGGGCGTCCCCGTCGTGATCGGCGCGAACGGCGTCGAGAAGGTGGTCGAGGTCAAGCTGTCGGACGAGGCGAAGGCAAACCTTCAGGTTTCGGTCGACGCGGTCAAGGAACTGCTCGTCGCCTGCAAGGGCATCGACGAGTCGCTGGCGTAATCCATTCCATTGTGCCCCGGCGAAGGCCGGGGCCCAGTTGGGAAGGCGTTTGAGATGGAGCGACCGGGCTATGTCTATATCATGGCCAGCGATCGCAACGGCACGCTCTATCTCGGTGTGACCAGCAATCTCGCCCGGCGCGTGCTACAGCATCGCGAAGGGGTGGTCGCCGGGTTCACGCGAAAACATCGCTGTCATCGCCTCGTATGGTTCGAGGCGCATGAGGGCATCGAATCAGCACGGCAGCGCGAGCTGCGGATGAAAGAATGGAAGCGGGCCTGGAAGCTGCGGGAAATCGAAGGGCTCAATCCCGAATGGGATGATCTTTACGACCGGATCGCACTGCCATGATCGTTTCCCCAACTGGGCCCCGGCCTTCGCCGGGGAACAAGAGGAAGAGAAGTTAGATGAGCATCCTCGTCAACAAGAACACCAAGGTCATCACCCAGGGCATGACGGGTGAAACCGGCACGTTCCACACCCAGCAGGCGCTGGCCTATGGCACGCAGATGGTCGGCGGCGTGACGCCGGGCAAGGGCGGCACCGAGCATATCGGCCTGCCGGTCTTCAACACCGTCGCCGAAGCCAAGTCGAAGACGGGCGCCGACGCGTCGGTCATCTATGTGCCGCCGCCCTTCGCGGCCGACTCGATCCTGGAAGCGATCGACGCCGAGATCCCGCTGATCGTCGCGATCACGGAAGGCATTCCGGTCCTCGACATGGTCAAGGTGAAGCGCGCCCTGTCGGGTTCGAAGTCGCGCCTGATCGGTCCGAACTGCCCGGGCGTCCTGACGCCGGGTGAGTGCAAGATCGGCATCATGCCGGGTTCGATCTTCAAGAAGGGCTCGGTCGGCGTCGTGTCGCGCTCGGGCACGCTGACCTATGAGGCGGTGTTCCAGACCTCGAACGCCGGCCTGGGCCAGACGACCGCGGTCGGCATCGGCGGCGATCCCGTCAACGGCACCAACTTCATCGACGTGCTGGAGCTGTTCCTGGCCGATGACGAGACCCAGTCGATCATCATGATCGGCGAGATCGGCGGCTCGGCGGAAGAAGAAGCCGCGCAGTTCCTGCGTGACGAGGCCAAGCGTGGTCGCTCGAAGCCGATGGCCGGCTTCATCGCGGGCCGCACCGCGCCTCCGGGCCGTCGCATGGGCCATGCCGGTGCGATCGTGTCGGGCGGCCAGGGTGGCGCCGAGGACAAGATCGCGGCGATGGAAGCGGCCGGGATCAAGGTCGCGGCTTCGCCGTCGGAGCTTGGCTCGACGCTGTTGTCGGTGCTGAACAAGTAAGGCGTATCGCGTCACCCCGGCACAACCGCCGGGGTCCGTGGCGGCAGGCGGGCCGCTCGCGGCTGCGGACCCCAGGCGGATGTGCCGGGGTGGCGATAGTTGATAAGACGGGCGGTCGAGGAAGCGTCTCATGGGCTACGAAGGCCAGGAATTCAGCGAAATCGCGGCGGGCGTCAGCCCCGCTTTCATCGAAACGCTCTACGCCAAGTATCAGGCCGATCAGTCGTCGGTCGATGCGGGCTGGCGGACCTTTTTCGACGGTCTGGAGCAGGGCGTCGGAGCCCCCAGCTGGCAGAACAAGCGCTGGCCGCTGACCTCGACCGACGACCTGACGGCGGGCCTCGACCCCACCCAGATGGAACCGGCCCCCAAGCCTGCCAAGGGCGGTAAGCCCGCCGCTGCCGCTTCGGCCGCACCTGCGCCCTCGACCGCCGACATCGTCAAGGCGGCGGGCGACGCGATCCGCGCGCAGATGCTGATCCGCACCTACCGGGTGCGCGGCCATCTCGCGGCGAACCTCGATCCGCTGGGCCTGTCGGGCCTGCGTGAGCTTCCGGAAGACCTGAAGACCGAATATCACGGCTTCACCGACGCTGATCTCGACCGCAAGGTCTATCTGGGCGGCACGATGGGCTTCGAATGGGCGACCGTTCGCGAGCTGGTCGACACGCTGCGCAAGAATTACTGCGGCAATATCGGCCTCGAGTACATGCACATCGCGGACGTGGAGGAGCGCCGCTTCCTCAAGGACCGGATGGAAGGCCAGGACAAGGCGATCGACTTCACCGTCGATGGCAAGAAGGCGATCCTGAACAAGGTCATCGAGGCCGAGCAGTGGGAAAAATTCCTCGGCAAGAAATATGTCGGCACCAAGCGCTTCGGCCTGGACGGTGGCGAGTCGATGATCCCCGCGCTCGAATCGGTCATCAAGTACGGTGGCCAGATGGGCGTGCGCGAGATCGTGTTCGGCATGGCGCATCGCGGCCGTCTGAACGTGCTGGCAAACGTGATGGCCAAGCCGCTGCGCGTGATCTTCCACGAATTCGCCGGTGGCTCGGCCAACCCCGATGATATCGGTGGTTCGGGCGACGTGAAATATCACCTCGGAACGTCGACCGACCGCGAGTTCGACGGCCATAAGGTCCATATGTCGCTGGTTGCCAACCCCTCGCACCTCGAGGCGGTGAACCCGGTCGTGCTGGGCAAGACCCGCGCGATCCAGACGATCGCGGGCGACCTGGAGGATCACTCGGCCTCGGTGCCGGTGCTGATCCATGGCGACGCGGCCTTTGCCGGCCAGGGCATCGTCTGGGAGTGCCTCGGTTTCTCGGGCATCCGTGGCTACAACACCGGCGGCTGCGTCCACTTCATCATCAACAACCAGGTGGGCTTCACCACCTCGCCGCAGTTCGCGCGCTCCTCGCCCTATCCGTCGGATGTGGCCAAGGGCGTCCAGGCGCCGGTCTTCCACGTCAATGGCGACGATCCCGAGGCGGTGACCTTCGCCACCAAGATGGCGATCGAGTTCCGTCAGAAGTTCCACCGCGACATTGTGATCGACATGTGGTGCTATCGCCGCTTCGGCCACAATGAGGGCGACGAGCCGGGCTTCACCCAGCCGCTGATGTATAACAAGATCCGCTCGCACCCCGGTGTCAGCGAAATCTACTCGAAGCGGCTGGTGTCCGAAGGCGTGGTCGATCAGGCCTGGGTCGACGAGAACATCAAGCAGTACACCAACCGCTGCGAAGGCGAGTTTGAGGCGGGTGCGAGCTACAAGCCCAACAAGGCCGACTGGTTTGCCGGTCGCTGGTCAGGTCTGTCGGCACCCAAGGAAACCGATCAGGGTCGCCGCAACGTCGAAACCGGCCTCGACAAGAAGCTGTTCGACGCGATCGGCCGCACGCTGACCACGATCCCCGAGGGGTTGCAGGTCCACAAGACGCTGAACCGCGTGCTGGACGCCAAGCGCCAGATGTTCGCCACCGGCGCGAATTTCGACTGGGCGACCGGCGAGGCGCTGGCCTTCGGCTCGCTGCTGTCGGAAGGCTATGGCGTGCGCCTGTCGGGCCAGGATTCGGGTCGCGGCACCTTCTCGCAGCGTCACGCGGTCTGGGTCGACCAGACCGACGAGCACAAGTATGTGCCGCTGAAGACCGTCGAGCATGGCAGCTTCGAGGTGCTGGACAGCCCGCTGTCCGAGTACGGCGTGCTAGGCTTCGAATATGGCTATGCGCTCGCCGATCCGAAGACGCTGGTGCTGTGGGAGGCGCAGTTCGGCGACTTCGTCAACGGCGCGCAGATCATGATCGACCAGTTCATCACGTCGGGCGAGTCCAAGTGGCTGCGTGCCAACGGCCTCGTGATGCTGCTGCCGCATGGTTACGAAGGCCAGGGGCCGGAGCATAGCTCCGCGCGTCCCGAACGCTTCCTCCAGTCGTGCGCCAACGACAATATCCAGGTTGCGAACTGCACTACCCCGGCCAACTATTTCCACCTGTTGCGCCGCCAGATGCACCGCAATTTCCGCAAGCCCCTGATCGTCATGACGCCCAAGTCGCTGCTGCGTCACAAGCTGGCGGTGTCGAAGGCCGAGGAGTTCCAGGGCGACAGCCACTTCCGCCGTCTGCTGTCGGACACCAACGGTGCCGCCGACGAGGCCACGACGCGTCTGGTCCTGTGCACCGGCAAGGTCGCCTACGACCTGATCGAGGCACGCGATGCGGCGGGCGACACCACGACCCAGATCGTGCGCGTCGAGCAGCTCTATCCGTTCCCCAGCGACGCGCTGGCCAAGCGGATCGCGCGGATGCCGAACCTGCAGGACGTGGTCTGGGCGCAGGAAGAGCCGAAGAACAACGGTTACTGGTTCTTCGTCGAGCCGCTGATCGAGGAGTCGCTGGCCGAGGCCGGTGCGAGCGTGAAGCGTGCGCGTTATGCGGGTCGTGCGGCGGCGGCTTCCCCGGCCACCGGCCTGATGAAGCGCCACACCGCAGAGCAGGGTGCGCTGGTCGCCGATGCGCTGGGCCACAATGTCCGCGACGAAATCCGCCGGACGCGCGCCGAGGGCAGCAACACCACCGCCAAGCCGACCACGGCGGCCGCGGACTGAACGATTGACGAGCGCCCCGGTCCTTCGCGGGACCGGGGAGGGATGAAATCTGGCGCGGGCGTTTTGCCCGCCCGCGTAAGAACCCCGGTCGATGGACCGGGTGGAGGAAATGGAAATGGCGACTGAAGTTCTGGTGCCGGTGCTGGGCGAATCGATCTCCGAAGCGACGCTCGGTGAGTGGCTGAAGCAGCCGGGCGAGGCGGTGGCGGTCGACGAGCCGATCGCGAGCCTGGAGACCGACAAGGTCTCGGTCGAAGTGCCCTCGCCGGTGGCGGGTGTCATGGGCGAACATGCCGTGAAGGTCGGCGACACGGTGCAGGTCGGCGCGCTGCTGGCGACCGTCGATGCCGGTGGCTCGGCCCCGGCCAAGACCGAAGCGGCGGCGCCTGCCGCAACGGCCGCTCCGGCTGCTGCTGCTCCGGCTCCGGCCGCTGCGCCTGCCGCTGACGAGTCGAGCGACTCGCCCGCCGCACTCTCGCCGTCGGTCCGTCGTGCGGTGCTCGAGCATGGCCTCGACCCCGCAACGATCAAGGGCACCGGCAAGGACGGCCGCATCACCAAGGAAGATGTCGCCGCCGCCGCTGCCAGCAAGTCGAGCGCGCCTGCTCCCGCCGCCGCTGCTCCGGCCGCTGCGCCCGCCGGTTCGGCGCGCAAGGAAGAGCGCGTGAAGATGACGCGCCTACGTCAGACGATCGCCAAGCGCCTGAAGGAGGCGCAGAACACCGCCGCGATGCTGACGACGTTCAACGACGTCGACATGACCGCGGTGATCGAGGCGCGCGCCAAGTATAAGGACCTGTTCGAGAAGAAGCACGGCGTCCGCCTGGGCTTCATGGGCTTCTTCGTGAAGGCCGCGACGATGGCGCTGAAGGACATTCCTTCGGTCAACGCGTCGATCGAGGGCGATGAGATCGTCTATCACGACTATGCCGACATCTCGGTCGCCGTCTCGGCCCCGAACGGCCTGGTCGTGCCGGTCATCCGCGATGCGCAGGACCTGACGGTCGCGGGCATCGAAAAGACGATCGGCGACTTCGGCAAGCGCGCCAAGGACGGCACGCTGAAGATGGACGAGATGAAGGGCGGCACCTTCACCATCTCGAACGGCGGCGTGTTCGGCTCGCTGATGTCGACCCCGATCATCAACCCGCCCCAGTCGGCGGTGCTGGGCCTCCACCGGATCGAGGAGCGCCCGGTCGTCGTCGACGGCCAGATCGTCATCCGCCCGATGATGTACCTGGCGCTGTCCTATGACCACCGCATCATCGACGGTCGCGAGGCGGTGACCTTCCTCGTCGCGCTGAAGAACGCGATCCAGGATCCGACCCGCATCCTGATCGACCTCTGATCGCTTTGTGATCTATACGGGCCCTCGCAACCGCGAGGGTCCGTTCGTTCTATGTAAAGGCGGGTGCGCCCGCAGGCTGGACCCCAGGCCGGGGAACGGGAGAGACAAATGGCTGAGTATGACTATGACGTCCTGGTGATCGGTGCCGGCCCCGGCGGCTATGTCGCGGCGATCCGCGCGGCGCAGCTGGGCCTGAAGACCGCGTGCGCCGAGGCGCGCGAGACGCTGGGCGGCACCTGCCTCAACGTCGGCTGCATCCCGTCCAAGGCGCTGCTCCACGCATCGGAGATCTTCGAGGAAGCCAGCCACGGCGCGTTCGCGAAGTTCGGCATCGAGATCGAGTGCGCCAAGCTCAACCTCGACCAGATGCATGCCGAAAAGGCCAAGGCGGTCGGCGAGCTGACCGGCGGCATCGAGTATCTCTTCAAGAAGAACAAGGTCACCTGGCTGAAGGGCAAGGCCGCGTTCCAGGATGCGAGCACGGTCAAGGTCGGCGACCAGACCGTCACCGCGCGCGACATCGTGATCGCCACCGGCTCGGTCGTGACCCCGCTGCCGGGCGTCGAGATCGACCAGAAGGTCGTCGTCGACTCGACCGGCGCGCTGGCGCTGCCCAAGGTGCCGGAACATCTGGTCGTCATCGGCGGCGGCGTGATCGGGCTGGAACTGGGTTCGGTCTGGCGTCGTCTGGGTGCCAAGGTCACGGTCGTCGAGTATCTCGACCAGATCCTGCCCGGCTTCGATGGCGAGGTCCGCAAGGAATCGGCCAAGCTGTTCAAGAAGCAGGGCATGGAGCTGAAGACCTCGACCAAGGTAACCGGCGTCACCGTCGAGGGCGACCGCGCGACCGTGTCGGTCGAGCCGGCGGCTGGCGGTGCGGCGGAAACGCTGTCGGCCGACGCCGTGCTGGTCGCCATCGGCCGCAAGCCCAACATCGATGGGCTGAACCTGGAAGCCGCCGGCGTGAAGCTGAACGGTCGTGGCCAGGTCGAGATCGACCATGACTTCGCGACCAATGTCGACGGTGTCTGGGCGATCGGCGACGTGGCGCCGGGCCTGATGCTCGCCCACAAGGCCGAGGACGAAGGCGTCGCGGTGGCGGAGAACATCGCAGGGCAAACAGGCATCGTGAACCACGACGTCATCCCCAGCGTCGTCTACACCATGCCCGAAATCGCCGGTGTCGGCCTGTCGGAAGAAGCCGCCAAGGAAAAGGGCGAGGTCAAGGTCGGCAAGTTCCCCTTCGCGGCCAACAGCCGCGCCAAGACCAACCGCGACACCGATGGCTTCGTGAAGGTGATCGCCGACGCCAAGACCGACCGCGTGCTGGGCGTGTGGATCATCTCGAGCCTTGCGGGCACGATGATCGCCCAGGCCGCGCAGGCGATGGAATTCGGCGCGACGTCGGAAGACATAGCCTACACCTGCCACGCCCACCCCACCCACGCCGAGGCGTTGAAGGAAGCGGCGATGGCAGTGCAGGGCAAGCCGATCCACATCTGACCCGGCCTTGCCGAAGAACTGATGAGACGGGCGGGCATCTTGCGATGCTCGCCCGTATTTGTTTTTGGGCGGCAGGTGACGGGGTGCAGGGCGACGGGCTTGCTGGTCAGATTGCCGGCTAGAGGCTGTCGGCCGTCTTCACGGGAAGCCAAGCGTCGACAAAGTGCCGGAAGCCCATTGGCGCACGCTAACCTTACCCGCAGCGCCACGACCAGAGTTGCCGCTGGACCGCAATCTCTGAGCGGCTATACTCGAGCACCGCGCCGATGTCCCATTGGTTGTGTTGCCGCTGGACCGCAATCTCTGAGCGGCTATACTCTGCGGTGCAGCAGCTGCGGGTAGAGGGGCGTTGCCGCTGGACCGCAATCTCTGAGCGGCTATACTAACGGGCGACGCTTCGGTAAGCCCATAGGAGTTGCCGCTGGACCGCAATCTCTGAGCGGCTATACTGGGGCCTAGCTTGCCGCCGATCACGATCTAGTTGCCGCTGGACCGCAATCTCTGAGCGGCTATACTTGTCCGCGCAGGCCACCCTGCTTGGCTGCTGTTGCCGCTGGACCGCAATCTCTGAGCGGCTATACTTACATAGCCTGCATCCAGCCCGACCGCCGGGTTGCCGCTGGACCGCAATCTCTGAGCGGCTATACTCTGACGGCTTGGTCGTCCGCGCCGCGCTCGGTTGCCGCTGGACCGCAATCTCTGAGCGGCTATACTGCGTCGTATAGTGGCTTCTCGACTTCGATCGTTGCCGCTGGACCGCAATCTCTGAGCGGCTATACTCCCTCATGAGCACGCTGGTGGAAGGCAAGAGTTGCCGCTGGACCGCAATCTCTGAGCGGCTATACTCCGATTGATATAGTATTCCAGCGAGTGTACGTTGCCGCTGGACCGCAATCTCTGAGCGGCTATACTATTTCAACGCCCGCGCCGAGGCCCTGGCGAGTTGCCGCTGGACCGCAATCTCTGAGCGGCTATACTCGTCCGCCGCGAGGTCACGGACGAGGAGAAGTTGCCGCTGGACCGCAATCTCTGAGCGGCTATACTTAACGCCCTGACGAGCGCGGAGAATGCGGGTTGCCGCTGGACCGCAATCTCTGAGCGGCTATACTCGCAATGCTCCCACACACGGCGGAAGAAGCGTTGCCGCTGGACCGCAATCTCTGAGCGGCTATACTCCAGAACGTGCGCGGCTTCGTGCAGGACAGGTTGCCGCTGGACCGCAATCTCTGAGCGGCTATACTGACTGTTCGTGTTGCCGGGCTTCTGTTCCCGTTGCCGCTGGACCGCAATCTCTGAGCGGCTATACTAATAAGGTGAAAGCAGCCTATGACCGCGCGGTTGCCGCTGGACCGCAATCTCTGAGCGGCTATACTCTTGGACCAACACGTCGTCACCGACCGTCAGTTGCCGCTGGACCGCAATCTCTGAGCGGCTATACTGCAAGGCTCGTCGTCTGCGCGGGAAGGCACGTTGCCGCTGGACCGCAATCTCTGAGCGGCTATACTGACGGCCGAACTCGCCAAAGCGGCGATCGGGTTGCCGCTGGACCGCAATCTCTGAGCGGCTATACTAATTCCGATTGCTGGTGCGTCCGCGAAAAGGTTGCCGCTGGACCGCAATCTCTGAGCGGCTATACTTTCCTCGCCTTCCTCGCCCCAATCCGGCTCGTTGCCGCTGGACCGCAATCTCTGAGCGGCTATACTGCCAACCAGGTACTGTACGACCGGACCCTGGTTGCCGCTGGACCGCAATCTCTGAGCGGCTATACTTGTCGAGGAAGTCGCTGACGGTATCAGGTCGTTGCCGCTGGACCGCAATCTCTGAGCGGCTATACTACACCCGATTGTGCTGACGACCAACGCCAGGTTGCCGCTGGACCGCAATCTCTGAGCGGCTATACTGTTCCTCGATCACTACAAGGTCGAGTACAAGTTGCCGCTGGACCGCAATCTCTGAGCGGCTATACTTATCGTCCGCCAGCCTATGCGCGGCGAGTTGTTGCCGCTGGACCGCAATCTCTGAGCGGCTATACTAGACGAGGTCTGATATGGGATACCCCCCTTGTTGCCGCTGGACCGCAATCTCTGAGCGGCTATACTCCTGATCAACCTGACCTGGTTGCAATATGAGTTGCCGCTGGACCGCAATCTCTGAGCGGCTATACTGAAGAAAATTAACTATCCCGGCCGGTTGCCGTTGCCGCTGGACCGCAATCTCTGAGCGGCTATACTTCGGCTGGCCGATCGCGCGGCGCCAGCACGTTGCCGCTGGACCGCAATCTCTGAGCGGCTATACTGTGAAGACTGATGCTTATGGGCGGACGATCGTTGCCGCTGGACCGCAATCTCTGAGCGGCTATACTGGATGGTGGGGTATCGTGTTGATCTTCAACGACGAAACCTGCCATCCAGCATAGTCAAAACGCTCACGAATCATCAGAACAGCGCCAGTTGGTCCGGATTTTTCCGGGCTTGCCTGCGGGATTGTCCGGCGAATCGGATGATGTTTTCATATTGGCGGTCGGTGAAGCTCAGAATGTGGATTTCACCCTTGTCGGGCAGGTTCGCCTCGATCCTACGCAGATACGCCTCCATCTGTTCCTTGCCGCTGCAGAAGCGGGCATAGACCGAGAACTGGCTCTTCTCGAATCCTTCATCGAGCAGATATTGCCGGAACTTGGTGGCGGCGCGTGCCTCGGTCTTGCTGGTGACGGGCAGGTCGAACATGACGAAAATCCACATCAGTCGATATCCCGACAGGAGCGCCGCACCGGTGCTCATCGCGGTAACAAACAGTCCAGCGCCGCGATCTCGAGTGCGGAGGGCGGGAGCGGCAGGATCAGGTCGGTCGCGCGACCGGACTGGAAGCTTCGCGCCAGTGTCTGGGCGGCGCGCTGGATCGCCAGCCAGACCGTGGTGACCCCGTCGTCGAGCATCAGGTCGACCGCGATCAGCGCGGCATAGGCGCGTTTCGCTTCGGGCGTGACGCCGGTGATGCCATGCGCCATGAGCCGGATGGTCAATGCATCGACCAGCGCGCGAAACGGCTCGATCACGTCGTCGGCCAGCGCGAAGGGATTACCACGATGCGCATGGTGCACCCCGATCGACGGATGCAGGCCAGCGGCGACCACCGCCCGGGCGCAGGCGGCGCGCATCACCGCATAGCCATAGTTGAGCAAGGCGTTGGTGCCGTCGGCGTCTCGGTCGCGGCGGAACGCCTCGCCCATCAGCAATGGCCAGTATCGGCGCGCCGCCTGTGCCTCGATATTCTCCGGGTCGCCCGAGCCGACCTTGCGCGCCAGATGGTCGAAGGCGGTGGCGGAGTGGCCGTTGGCGGCAAGGACCGCACCCTGCCAGCGGATCTTGGCGACGACCAGCGCGCGCCAGAGCTGCTTGGACAGCGGCCGCCCGGCTTCCCACTGAGCACGCATCCGGCCGTTCTGCGCATGATGGCCGTCGATCGGCAGGCAGATGGCGGTGGGGCTGTGGTTGGCGCCGCAGAGCAGCATCACCGCGCCACGCTCCGCCAGCGCGACGATCAGGTTCGTCGACCAGGTGACGCCGTGCGCATGGACGATGACCGCACCGACATCGTCGAGCGGCACGCGGCCGACCTCGACCCGCTCTTCGGAGACGATCATGAAGCCGCGATGGACGGACAGGTGCCGATTGTCGGTGGCGATATCGACGATCCGTTCCAATCCCATCGCGGCGTCGCTCCGTCAGTCGGCGGAGGGGCGCGGCCGGGTGCGTCGGACGGCCTTGCGCGCAGGGAAGCCGGGGTCGAGCACGCGGCCCAGTTCGTCGATCCGCACCTGGCGGGCGCGCCAGCCCTTCAACGTGTTGGGCGACGGATAGAAATACCGGAACGGATCGTCGCCATCGGCGTCGCGCGCCTTCAGGGCACCGCCCTCATGCGGGGGCGCGACGGCAAACTGCTTTTCGGAGAATTTCACGACACGAACCAGTTCGCGACTGCCTTCGGTCCGCTCGACGGCAAGGACATCGTTGCGCTGCAGGCTCAGGACCTTGCGGGCGGCGGGGTGGGGGCGGGGCTGTTCGGATGTCTGGTGCGCGTCGAACATCGACACCACCTGACACCGCCACTTCCCATCGGGCATTTCCCATACGTCATAGCGGTAATTGCTGTCGCCCTTATACCCCTTATAGGCGCGTCCGTTGCGGTCGCGGATCGGGATGACGGTCAAGGGTTCGGTCACGCGCACCCGGCGGGTGCCGCGATAGAGGAGGGGGCCAAGTTCGCCGAAGCGGGCCATGCGCGCCTCGAATGCCTTGCCGTCATGCCCTTGCGTGAATTCGCTGAGCGCGTCGCGGAGCAACGGATCGCGGACCCGCGAAATGTCGGCGGGCTTCCTGATCGATGACAGGGGCACGCGGCGGACCACGATGCTGTTGCCCTTGGCATCGGTCTGCCCGGTCAGGCCATAGGCGGTATCGTTGTGCAGCCGCCCGGCGGTCTGGTCGCGGCCGGGACGCAGGCCCGCCTTGGACACGGTGCCATGGTCGGGGCGATGCGAAACGATGATGCGGTTGACCGCGACACGCAGATCGTCGCGAAAGCCGTCCCAGGGCGCGGGGATATGGATACGCTCGCGCCCCTCGCTGCCATCCTGCCCCGAAGCGCTGGCGATCGCGTTCAGCATCCCCCGGTCGACGATCGCGACCACCGCTGCGTCGATGGCATGGTGGCGGTGGTCGAGCCGGTTCTTGGGCTGGTCCGCGCCACCGCCGAAATTATGGTCGGGCAGCAGGTCGTTGAGCCCCAGCTTGCGCCGGACCATCTCGGTCAGCCTGCCGGGCGATACCCAGACATGGCTCGTTCCCTCGCCGCGCCCGGGATAGAGCCATGTCAGATATTCGTGTGCCAGCCGCCCCAGATACTGGGTATCGACCAGATGCCGCGCCAGGAAGCCGCCGTCCTGGGCAAAACGCTGCATCGCATCCGGCTCGAACCGCCAGCGCTTGGCCTTGGGCAGGCGCGAAGCGCGCTCGGCAATGCCGGGCCAACGATCAGTGTGCCCCCAGGCCTCATGGGGTGACCGGCGGCGCTTTTCGCGATTGGCCTCGCGCAGGCAGAGCAGCTTGTTGCCGTTCGAATCGTCCAGCGTTTCGGCGAAGGGCAGGATATGGTCGACCTCGACCCGGTCGGAGAACAGCATGTCGATCGAAATCTGCTCGCCGGTATAGATGCAGCGCCGGTCGAGGACATTGCCGGGATTGAGTTCCTCCCATAGCTTCAGCAGCGCACGGTTGGCGCCGGTGTCGCGCTGGCGGATTTCCTCCAACTTCCTGGAACGGCCCTCGGCGGCGAGGCGGTTGTCGCTATTCTCGCGGTTGCGCCGCTTCTTTTCTTCCTCGTTCAATTTCAGTTCGCGCGCCAGTTCGACCGCGATTTCTCTCGGCGGCCCATAGGCGCGGATCAGCCGGTTCACGACATGGCGCAACTGGTTGAGCCCGATATGCACGGTCGGGTTGGTCAGGCGGCCGACCCGCATCTCCTCCGGGTCGGTCGGCTCGGCGGTGCCGGGCATGATGTGCCGTTCCAGCGCGACGCCATAATAGGGCAGCTCACTGACATCCGCGTCGGGATCGTCGCTCCGGAAATCACTGTGATGGCCAAGGCCGGAACGCTGCACCGCCTCGCTATAGACCACGACCCGCCCGTCTTCGGTTCGATCGTGCATGAGCGAGTCGATCAGCGTCGTCGTCGCGGTGGGGCCGAAGCGACCATGGCCGTCGGGCAATCGTGCACCCAGCACCGCGCCGGCCTCATCCTCCGACAGGCCATGGGCTTCGCGCAACCAGTCCTGGAACGCCGCCTCGTCGCGTTCCGACTCGAGGGCCATCAATCGCCGGACGACCTCCCACTGGGCCTCGGTCGACAGATGCGGCCAGCGCGTGCCGAACCGCTTCTTCGCCCCCATTTCGGCGGCGACCTCGTCACCCTTCAACTCGGTGCGGTTCTCGCTTTCCTTGTTGAAGCGGTCCGCCGGGTCGAGCTTCAACTGTTTGCGCAAGGCCGCGAAGGTCATCTTGGCGCGCGTCTTGAGCGCCAGATACAGCGTATCGCGCTGCTCGGGCGTCAGGCGCTGGGCGACTTCGCCCGCGCGGACGATCATCAGCGCGTTGATCTCCTCCAGCAGGCGGCGCTTCTGGAACAGCGGATGCGCCTTGGGCAGGCGTGTCTCGCCGGGGATCAGCGTGCATTGCCCGACCGGCGGCGCTTTCAGCGGGCGTTGGTGGAAGATGATCTCGTACAGCCGGTCATGCACCACAGGCGTCAGTGCGTCCGGATGGTGCGGCGCCTGCGCCGCCCAGATCTCGGCGAACTCCTCGGCGATCAGCTTGCGGGATGGGTAGAAGTCATAGCCGTCGCCCTTGGCCCTTTCACCCGTCTCGGGGCGCAGCCGGGTGCGGACCGAGGGAATATGGTTGGCATCCTGCGCCGCCTGCCGCCGCTTATGAAGGAACTCGCCCAGTGTCCGGGCATCCTCCTCCTCCATCCGGCGGGTCAGCCGGTCGACGCCGACCGCGATCTTGCCCGCTTCGTCATCCTGCCCACGATCGGTCTTGCGATTGGATTGGAAACCGCGCCGCTGGTTGAGGTGAAACAGCGCACGACCAAGCTCGTGCAGCGACAGCTTTTCGTCCAGCGCCCGCGCGCGCAGGGCATAAGGGTCCTCCAGCGCCAGCCGCTGGCGTTCGGCCTGGTCTTCGGGAAACAGCCCGTCGCGGACGAGATATTTGATCAACGCGGCCTGACGCTGCTTGAACCGGTCGCGCCGTCGCCGCATCGCCCGTGCCGCACGGCGGTCTACCGCCAGCGAGGCCCCCGATTTCGGATCGCGTCCGTCGCTGAAGATTCTGGAGCCCATGGCGAGGACACTGTCTGGGTTGCCCGCGCTATCCAGCCGTAGCGCGGCCCATCCTAAGGAGTTCGCCCCGAGATCAATCCCCAAGCGCCAAGTCTGAAGTTTGCTCCGCGTTTGCATTACGTACATCCTATGTGGCGCCCGGCTCGTTCGCGAGCCGTATTGGAGCCAATTTGGAGGGATTAGTCAATAAAGGTGATTGGGGCATTGACTCAGTACAACGGGAAGTATAGTTAAGCTGATATTGGCGGACGAAAAGCCCCCTCCACCAAGGCCTTTGAATGCCAGAGATGGGGCGCAGCTCGCGATGCGTCTCGTCGAGTAGCCAATCTATAACGCTAACGTTTTAGTTCGCGAAAGGTGATTGGTTGCGGCTAGACCGAATTCTGTTCTTGACATTGGTCTCTACTGACATAATTTTGAGATCTCAGAGATTGCGGTACTGGCGGCTAACAAGCAGTCATGTCTGCACCAGATAAGGCCAGCGCTACGGCGCTGGCTTTTTTCTTGTCTGGACCGGATACTCGCCGCGCACGAAAAAGGGCGGCGGAGTCTTCACTCCACCGCCCGATCCTGTTTCGCGGCAAACCGGCTCGGCGCTTACGCCTCGCTACGATCGCCGTAATTGGTCAGTTCGTCGCCCATGATGCGGGTGACGTGCAGCACGTTGGTCGATCCCGGCGTGCGGAAGGGGACACCCGCCATCAGCACGACCTGGTTGCCCGCCTCGGCGATGCCATGGCGCAGCGCCATGCGCTTGGACTTGGCGACCATCTCCTCGAAGGATTCCACGTCGCGGGTGTGGACCGCATGCGTGCCCCAGAGCAGGCCCAGGCGACGCGCCGTCTCGAGCTGCGGCGTCAGGACCAGCAGCGGCACCGACGGACGCTCGCGCGCGATACGGCGCGCGGTCGATCCGCTGGTGGTGAAGCAGATGATCGCCTTGGCCGACACGGTGTTGGTGATCCGCGCCGCGGCCTCGGCCAGCGCGTCGGCGGTGGTCGGGTCGGGGGTCATCGCGGTGAAGTGGATGCGGTCGCCGTGGCCGGGATCATTCTCCACCGACACGCCGATCGCGTTCATCATCGCGACCGATTCGACCGGCCACGCACCCGCCGCCGATTCGGCCGACAGCATGATCGCGTCGGCACCGTCATAGATGGCGGTCGCCACGTCCGACACTTCCGCGCGGGTGGGCGAGGGGCTCTGGATCATCGATTCGAGCATCTGGGTCGCGACGACGACCGGGCGGCCCATGCGGCGCGACACCTCGACGATGCGCTTCTGAAGCGGCGGCACCATCTGCGGCGGCAATTCGACGCCCAGGTCGCCGCGTGCGACCATCACGCCGTCGCACTGCTCGACGATCTCCTCCAGCCGGTCGATCGCCTGCGGCTTCTCGATCTTGGCGAGGAGGGCGGCGCGCCCCTTGATCAGGCCGCGCGCCTCCATCAGGTCCTCGGGCCGCTGCACGAAGGACAGGGCGATCCAGTCCACGCCCTGCTCGACCGCAAAGGCCAGGTCCGAGCGATCCTTCTCCGTCAGAGCGGCCATCGGCAGCACGACGTCGGGGACGTTCAGGCCCTTGTTGTTGGACAGCGCACCGCCGACCTCGACCAGGGTCGTGATCTTGTCCGCGTCGTGGAAGGCGACGCGCAGGACCAGCTTGCCATCG
Source organism: Sphingomonas flavida (assembly GCF_036663655.1). Taxonomy (NCBI): domain Bacteria; kingdom Pseudomonadati; phylum Pseudomonadota; class Alphaproteobacteria; order Sphingomonadales; family Sphingomonadaceae; genus Sphingomonas; species Sphingomonas flavida. Next base: position 31,694 of record NZ_JAXOJH010000008.1, on the reverse strand, counting down.
TCGAGCAACAGGCGCGCGCCCGGCTCGATCGCGGCGAAGATTTCCTTGTGCGGCAACTCGACGCGGGTGGCGTCGCCCGGCGTCGGGTCGCGATCGAGGATGAAGGTGCTGCCGGTTTCCAGCATGATCTTGCCCTCGGCGAACTTGCCGACGCGCAGCTTGGGGCCCTGAAGGTCGGCCAGGATCGTCGTCGGGCGGCCGAACCGCTCCTCCAGCCCGCGAATAGCCTGGATCAGCGGGATTTTCGACTGTTGGTCGCCATGGCTCATATTGATGCGAAAGGCGTCGGCGCCCGCCTGGAACAGGGTGGCGATCGTCTCGGGATCGCTGCTGGCCGGGCCGAGTGTGGCGAGGACGCGGACTTTGCGCGAACGCGGGGGGAGGGCCTTGGTCATGTTCACATCCTGCTTCTTTGCGGCCAGTGTCCTAAAGCCTAATGCGTTACGATCAACCTAGGAGCGACGAATATGAGCGATACGCTGGATGCGTTGAATGCAATTGATGACGCGGCGGCGGCGGCGGCGTTTCGTCGGCTGGTGCTGCATCTGCGCCACCGCACCGATGCGCAGAATGTCGACCTGATGGGCTTGGCCGGTTTCTGCCGCAACTGCCTGTCCGACTGGGTGGGCGAGGCGGCCGGGGTCGAGAAGGCGACGGCGCGGCAGGCGATCTATGGCATGCCGTACGACCAGTGGAAGGCCGAGCATCAGGCCGAGGCGACACCCGAACAACTCGCACGCATGGCCGAGAGCGTGAAGAAGAACCGTTAACCCCCGCTTGAGCCCGGGCGCGGAACCGCCTAGACCGCCCGCGATCCCGACATCCGCGCCGGACCGACCTTCGCCGAGGCAGGGCCGCGTCGTGGCGGCGACATGGCAGGGCTCGTCGGGGCATATCGGATTTCAAGAAGGTTAGAGACAATGGCGGACGAGAATTTCGACAGCAGCGGCAATGTGACGGCCGACGAGCTGCGCCTGCTGATCGAGCGGGCCGAGCGGCTGGAAGAAGAGAAGAAGGGCATTTCGGACGACATCAAGGATGTCTTCGCCGAAGCCAAGGCGCGCGGGTACGACCCCAAGGCGATCCGCAAGATCATGGCGATCCGCAAGAAGAAGCGCGAGGAGTATCAGGAAGAGGAAGCCATCCTCGAAGTGTATATGAAGGCGCTGGGCATGATCTGATCCCGGTTTCGGGTTCGGAGATGCGAAGGGCGGCGGGGCTGGTGGCTCCGTCGCCCTTTTTGTTTGGCGGGTGGTGGGGCGTGGCCTTCGACTTCGCTCCAGGTTGAGCGGGGGTGGGTAGCTGTGCTTCAGATCATTGCCGGTCGTGATCGGACCGGGCATATACCCGTTCCATCATGTTGATCTTCGCCATCGCGCTGCTCGCTATCGGGAACGAAAAGCCCTTTCCGGAACAGGTGCCGGTCCTGATGGAGGCCTGTCTGGGCGAGGCAGTCAACGTCGGGGATGTGCGCGAGACGGCAGACAGCCATAAATATATCTGTGCGGGCGAGGCGTCGGAAAAATTGTGGGTGTTCCTGGAGCGTCACAAGATCGAGTCCTTCGAACAGGACACGCCCGAGGGGAAATGGCTCAGCCGCGCATTTCCGTTGGGTGGATGCTTCAAGCGGGTGAGGATGCCGGATGGCGGGCCGTTGGTCGAAGGGCTGTCGTGCACGATCTGGATACCGCGCCTGAAGGACCAGCCAGCCGCTCCCAAGCCTTGATCACTTAAGTCCGCCAACCTGTCGGTACGCGGCGGATGTGGAGCGTGGCCTTCGACTTCGCTCAGGCTGAACGGAGTGGGTAGCTGTGGCTCATGATCCCAAACGCCCGTTCTCCTCAAGCGAAGTCGAAGGCCAAGGGCAAACCCTCACCCCATCTCCGCCGCCTGGGTCGTCCAGCCCAGCCGGGGAATCGTGATCGACCGCTTTCCCGTCAGGTCGGTGCGGCACACGAACAGGTCGCGGCTCTCGATATAGGCGATCAGCCGCTTCACCCGGCCCAGCGAACTGGTGCCATAGGTCTCGGCAATCTTGGTATCCGGCGGGCAGGGCAGCCCCTCGCGGGCTGCGCGCGCGACCAGCAGGAACGCACCCAGCATGTCGTCGGGCAGCATCGCGGCCAGCGCCAGCGCCTCCTGCCAGTCGGGATCGCTGACGTCGAAAATCCCGGCCCGCGCGCAGGACAGCCGCCGGGCAAAGCCGTTCAGGTCGAGCGGCGGCCGCGCCAGCCCCGCCATCCGGCAGCGCACCTGGAAATCCTGGAACAGGACCGAGGCAGGGCGGAAGGTCGATTCGGGGTCCTCGACGATCGCGCGGAGCACCTGTTCGTAGATCGCCTCGACTTCGCCCGCGTCCATCTCGGGCGCGGGCGGGGCGGCGGTGGTCGGCAGGGGCGGTCGGCCCAGGTCGGCCATCAGTTCCTCGGCGGGCACCCGGCGTGGGCGCGGATCGAAGGTCATCGGCAGGGTCGGTGCTTCCTCGACCGGCGCGAACAGCAGTTCCTGCAGGTCGGGCGGCGGCGCGTCGGGCAGGGGGGTCAGCTTGGGGCTGCCCGAGCGGGCCGAGGTTTCGACCGCGCCGATCTTCACCGTGATCGGCCGCCGCGAGACGGCTGGGCCCAGCGCCAGGAAGGTGCCGCGCGCCAGATCGCGAATCGCATCCGCCTGCCGCCGCTCCATGCCGAGCAGGTCGGCGGCGCGCGCCATGTCGATGTCAAGGAAGGTGCGGCCCATCAGGAAGTTGGACGCCTCCGCCGCGACGTTCTTGGCCAGCTTGGCGAGTCGCTGGGTCGCGATCACCCCTGCCAGCCCGCGCTTGCGGCCGCGACACATCAGGTTGGTCATCGCCGACAGCGAGGCGCGGCGCACCTCCTCGGTCACTTCGCCGCCCGTGGTGGGGGCGAAGAGCTGTGCCTCGTCGACCACCACGAGGGCAGGATACCAGTGCTCGCGCGGGGCATCGAACAGCGCGTTCAGGAAGGTGGCGGCGCAGCGCATCTGCCCCTCGATCTCCAGCCCCTCCAGGCTGAGCACGACCGAGGCGCGGTGCTCGCGAATGCGCGAGGCGAAGCGCCCGACCTCACGCTCGGCATAGTCGCCCGCCTCGATCACGACATGGCCGTAAGCCTTGGACAGGGTGACGAAATCGCCCTCCGGGTCGATGACCACCTGTTGCACCTGGCCCGCCGATCTTTCGAGCAGGCGGCGCAGCAGATGCGACTTTCCCGACCCCGAATTGCCCTGCACCAGCAGGCGGGTCGCCAGCAGTTCCTCAAGATCGATCGGCACCGACGAGCCACGCTCGTCGGTTCCCATATCCACGCGTACCGTCATGACTCTGGCGTTTGGCCGATCAACGCCCCAAGGAGCAAGGCATTTGATTCTTCAAGCGGAGCGCTCCCCTTATGGCCCTGTCGACCGCCGCCGAAATCGCCCGCCGCACGTTGGGCAAGCCCGCGCATGAACTGGACGAGGAAGAAGCCCAGGTCATCGCCGATATCGAGTCGGGACAACTCAGCGCGCGCGACGCCGCCGATATCGCGGACGAAACCTCGACCTGGGGCGAGAAGCTGGCCGACCGGGTGGCGGCGGTCGGCGGCAGCTGGGGCTTCATCATCGCCTTTACGGTGGTCCTGCTGGGCTGGATGCTGCTCAATTCGGACGTGCTCAGCCATTTCGGGCTGGCGTTCGATCCATATCCCTACATCTTCCTGAACCTGATGCTCTCGACATTGGCGGCGATCCAGGCACCGGTCATCATGATGAGCCAGAACCGGCAATCGGCGAAGGACCGGCTGGCCGCGAGCCTCGACTATCGCACCAATTTGCGGGCAGAGATCGACATATTGCGGCTGCATCACAAGCTGGACAATGCGGTCACCGACCGGCTCGATAGCCTGGAGGCCAAGATCGACGGGTTGGCAAAGGCCCTTTCGCGGTCGTAGAGAGCGCGATCATCTCAAGAGGCACCGATGGCAGGCCACAGCAAATTCAAGAACATCATGCACCGCAAGGGCGCGCAGGATAAGAAGCGCTCGGCAGCATTTTCCAAGCTTTCCCGCGAAATCACCGTCGCGGCCAAGATGGGCACGCCCGACCCGGACATGAACCCGCGTCTGCGTGCTGCCGTCAACGCGGCCAAGGCGGCGTCGATGCCCAAGGACAATATCGCGCGCGCGATCGACAAGGCTTCGCGGGGCGACGGCGAGAATTACGAAGAGGTCCGGTACGAGGGCTTCGGCCCCGGCGGCGTCAGCCTGATCATCGAGGCGCTGACCGACAATCGCAATCGCACCGCGACGAACGTGCGCACCGCGGTGTCGAAGAATGGCGGCAACCTGGGCGCGGGCGGATCGGTCAGCCACGGTTTCGACCGGATGGGCCTGATCAACTATCCCGCGAGTGCCGGTGACGCCGAGAAGGTGTTCGAGGCGGCTCTGGAGGCCGGGGCCGAGGACGTGACTTCGTCCGAGGACGGCCACGAGATCTGGACCGCGCAGGGCGACCTGCACGAAGTGGCCAAGGCGCTCGAGCCCGTGCTGGGCGAGGCGGAAGGCGCCAAGCTGGCCTGGCGGCCGCAGACCATGGTGTCGGTCGACGAAGCGGCGGCGGCGACTTTGTTCAAGCTGATCGACACGCTGGATGACGATGACGACGTCCAGACCGTCTGGGGCAATTACGAAGTCTCCGACGAAGTGATGGAAAAGCTGGCCTGACCCCAATCCTCCCCAGGCGACGCCTGGGGAGGGGGACCGCGTGGCGAAGCCGCGTGGTGGAGGGGCCGGCAACGTCAAACCCTTCCCGAAAGCCTGAAATGACCCCACCCCCCGCCATCATCCTCGGCCTGGACCCCGGCCTCGGCACCACCGGCTGGGGGGTGATCGCGGTGGAGGGCAACCGCCTGCGCCATATCGCCAACGGCCAGATCAAGACCGAGCCGTCGATGGTCCTGCCGCGTCGCCTCGCAAACCTGCACGCCGCGCTCTACGACGTTATCCGCCAGCAACAGCCAGACGGCGCGGCGGTGGAAGAGGTGCTGGGCAACAGCAATGCGCAGTCGACGTTGAAACTGGGCCAGGCGCGCGGTGTTGTCCTGTTGTCGGCGGCGCAGGCGGGGCTGGTCGTGGGCGAATATCACCCCAGCATCGTCAAGAAGGCAACCGTCGGCACGGGCGGCGCGGACAAGAAGCAGGTGCAGGCGATGGTCGGCCATCTGCTGCCCGGCGTGAAGCTGACCGGGCCCGACGCGGCGGACGCGCTGGCGGTGGCGATCACGCATGCGCATCACCTGGCGAGTGCACGGGCGATGCAGCGGCGGGTGGGGGCGGTTTAGCGCCGTCGTCTTGCTGGCGGCTGGGCCCTCCCCCATCCCCTCCCGCCTGCGGGAGGGGTGCGTTGCGGGGCGGCCGTTCAGAACCGTCGCGCAGGCGTCCTGCAGGCGAAGCTTGGCATGCCCCTCCCGCAGGCGGGAGGGGATGGGGGAGGGAAAGCCACGGGCCATTCCCTGTCCTTCAAACCCCCGTGACGAATTCCCCCTTTTGTTCTAACCCATCCCCATGATCGCGCATCTCAAGGGACGTTTGGACTCCACCGGTATCGACCATGCGGTGATCGATGTCGGCGGCGTCGGTTATCTGGTCGGCGCCTCGGCGCGCACGCTGTCGTCCATCGGCCCGGTCGGTGAGGCGGCGATGCTGCATACCGAGATGCTGGTGTCCGACGACTCGATCCGGCTGGTCGGTTTTGCCAGCGCGGACGAGCGCGACTGGTTCCGCCTGCTGACCGGGGTGCAGGGAGTGGGCTCGCGCGTGGCGCTGGCGATCCTCTCGGCGTTGGAGCCTGTCGACCTGATGCGTGCGATCGCCAGCGGCGACAAGGCGATGGTCGCGCGCGCGAACGGCGTGGGCCCCAAGCTCGCCCAGCGGATCGTGATGGAGTTGAAGGACAGGGTCGGCGGCATCGTGCTGGCCCCCGGATCGGGGGGCGGGATGGCCGCGCCGGTCGGGGCGGGCGCGGATGCGGTATCGGCGCTGCTCAACCTGGGCTTCCGGCCCGCCGAGGCCAATGCGGCGGTCGCGGCGGCGGAGGAGGAACTGGGCGCGGGGGCGTCGTTGGACGCGCTGGTGCGGTTGGCGCTCAGGAAAGCGGCGAAGTAAGGCGGCATGGGCTTCGACTTCGCTCAGCCTGAACGGCTGTGGGGGTGTGATCCAAAACTCCGTTCCGCCTGAGCGAAGTCGAAGGCCACGCCCAAACCTCACCCCAACAATCCTGGCACCTCGCGCCCGGCAAAATGCGCATCGAGGTTCGCCACCACCATCTCCGCCATCGCCGCGCGTCCCTCGCGAGTTGCACTGCCCTGATGCGGGGCGAGCACGACATGGTTCATCCGGCGCAGCGCGTAAGGAACGTCGGGTTCGTCGGCGAACACGTCCAGCCCCGCGCCCGCGATCCGGTGCGACTCCAGCGCTGCGACAAGCGCCGCCTCGTCGACCAGGCTGCCGCGTGCGATATTGACCAGCACGCCCTCGGTCCCCAGCCGGTTCAGCACTTGCGCGTCGACCACGCCGCGCGTCTCGTCACCGCCCGGCGCGGCGAGAAACAGCACATCGCTCTCTGCTGCCAAAGTCGCCAGGTCGGGGATGAAGCGCCACGCCACCGGCTTGGCGCTGCGCGCGGTATAGAGGATTTCTCCCCCGAACGGTTCCGCGCGCTTGGCGATCGCCTCGCCGATCCGGCCGAGCCCGAAAATGCCGATCCGCCGCCCGCTCGCCCGGCGGCCTAGCGGCACCGTCCAGTTGCCCATGCGCAGCGCGCGGTCGTTTGCCGCGATCCGCCGGTCGACCGCCAGCCACAGCGCGATTGCCTGATCCGCGACGTCCTCGGTCAGGATGTCCGGGGTGATGGCGATGCGGATGCCGCGCGCGGCCACGGCGGCGCGGTCGATGCCGTCATGGCCGACGCCGTGCACCGCGATGATCTCCAACTCGGGCAGCCGGTCGAGCAACGCCGCGTCGACCGTCATCATGCCGCCGCCGACGATCGCGCGCGTGGTCGGCGGGGGCGTCTCGCGATGGATCGTGAAACGCTCGGCAAGCATGATGTCCAGTGCGGGCGGGACGGCGGTGGCGAGGAAGAGATCGTGCGGCATGGCCGGGATGATAGCGCGCTTTGGCGGGGCTGTCCGCCATCCGGATCAAACGCGGCGAGCGTATGGCCGCGCCGGACCGCGACATGCCCATGTTCGTGCAATGTTCGCGAGCCTTCTCGACAGCCATGCCCCCCAGCCGCTAGGGCTGTGCGCGTGACCGACCAAGACCGCCTATTGTCCGCCAGCCGCCGTCCCGAGGATGTCGACGCCGCGCTTCGCCCGAAAAGCCTGGACGAGTTCGTCGGGCAGCAGGCGGCGCGCGACAACCTCCGCGTCTTTATCCAGGCGGCGCGCGGGCGTGGCGATGCGCTCGACCATGTCCTGTTCTTCGGCCCGCCGGGGCTGGGCAAGACGACGCTGGCGCAGATCATCGCGCGCGAGATGGGGGTGGGCTTTCGCGCGACGTCGGGCCCGGTGATCGCCAAGTCGGGCGATCTCGCGGCGCTGCTGACGAACCTGGAGGATGGCGACGTCCTGTTCATCGACGAAATCCACCGGCTGCAACCGGCGGTGGAGGAAGTCCTGTATCCGGCGATGGAGGACCGTGTCCTCGACCTGATGATCGGTGAGGGGCCGTCGGCGCGCAGCGTGCGGATCGACCTGCCGCGCTTTACGCTGGTGGGGGCGACGACGCGACAGGGGTTGCTGACCACGCCGCTCCGCGACCGTTTCGGCATCCCGGTGCGCCTGCAATTCTACTCCGTCGAAGAGCTGACCCGCGTCGTCACCCGTGCCGCCCGGCTGCTCGACCTGCCGATTGCCGAGGACGGCGCGATCGAGGTCGCACGCCGGTCGCGCGGCACGCCGCGTATCGCGGGCCGGTTGCTGCGCCGCGTGCGCGACTTCGCCAGCGTGGCGGGGCATGAGATCGTCCATGCCGCCGCCGCCGACCAGGCGCTCAACCGGCTGGAGGTCGATGCGCTGGGGCTCGACGCCATGGATCGGCGCTATCTGACGATGATCGCCGACGTCTATCGCGGCGGTCCGGTGGGCGTGGAGACGCTGGCCGCCGGGCTGTCCGAGCCGCGCGACACGATCGAGGAGGTGATCGAGCCCTTCCTGATCCAGCTCGGCCTGCTCGCCCGCACCGCGCGCGGTCGCATCCTCAACGCAGGTGGATGGAAGCATCTGGGCCTGAACCCGCCGGTGGGCTCGCAGGACGGACTGTTCGACGCCTGATCCGGTCCCGTCCGGCACCTGAACCAAAAAAGCCCCCTGGCGGTATGGAACCGACAAGGGGGCAGGCGGGTGTCTGTATGTGCTGCGTTCGACCCGGTCTTTCCGACCGATGCGCGACCATCCTGACGCAACCGCATGAAGTCTCGCGCGAAAAACGCTGGGCCATGGGCTTTGTGGAATGATCGAACCGTCCGGAGAGGCAGGGTCGAGGTCGGGTAACGAACCCCCCTGGCTTCGGTTGCGCCCGTCGCACGATCAATTTGTCGTCGCGTGCGGCTGGATAGTATTGCTCATATAATACACTTGAACCCGGCGGCCATCCCCTCCACACTAGACGCGCGCATTTGGAGAGTTTGAGAATGGCCACGACCGCCGATACCGCGACCCAGGAAAAGGGGCTGACGCTGACGCCGCCCGATCCCGTGCCGACGGTGGCGCCTTCCCAGGCCGCCGGGCTGGTACCCGTCGACGACAAGACGCGCAGCCAGCTGGAGCAGAAAGTCGACGGCTTCGTCGCCGAGCTGATCGCGCAGGACGTCAACAGCCCCGAATTCGGCCGCCGCGTCGATGCGATCACCGCGATGGGGCAGAAGGAAATCCGCGAAGCCGCGGGCCAGTCCAACCGCTTTCTCGACCGACCCGTAAAGGCGATGGACGGCGAGACGGGGGTGGGCAAGGACCTGACCGAGTTGCGCCGCGTCGTCGAAAGCCTCGATCCGGGCAAGCAGGGCAATCTGTCCGCGCCGCGCAAGCTGCTGGGCATCCTGCCCTTCGGCAACAAGATGCGCGACTATTTCGACGGCTATCGCTCGTCGCAGTCGCACATCGCCGCGATCCTGAAGAGCCTGGCCTCGGGCCGCGACGAACTCCTGATGGACAATGCCGCGATCGACACCGAGCGCGCGAACCTGTGGTCGGCGATGGGGCGGCTGGAGCAGATGATCCATCTGTCCAAGGCGATGGACGCCAAGCTGGAGGATACCGCGGGCGATCTGGATCACACCGATCCCGCCAAGGCCAAGGCAATCCGCGAGACCGCGCTCTTCTATACCCGCCAGCGTACCCAGGACCTGCTGACCCAGATGGCGGTCACGGTGCAGGGCTATCTGGCGCTGGACCTGGTCAAGAAGAACAATGTCGAGCTGGTGAAGGGCGTCGATCGCGCCTCGACCACCACCGTCTCGGCGTTGCGCACCGCCGTCACCGTGGCGCAGGCGCTGGCCAACCAGAAGCTGGTGCTCGACCAGATTACCGCGCTGAACTCGACCACCGCCAACATCATCGATTCGACCGGCAAGCTGCTTCGCAGCCAGACCGCGCAGATCCACGAGCAGGCGGCGGCCTCGACCATTCCGCTGGAGACGCTGCAACGCGCCTTCCAGAATATCTACGACACGATGGATGCGATCGACACCTTCAAGCTGAAGGCGCTCGATTCGATGAAGACCACGGTCACGACGCTGGGCAACGAGGTCGAGAAGTCGAAGGGCTATATCGCCCGGGCCGAGGGGGCGCAGAACCCGCAGCTCACCTCGTCGGCGTCGTCGTTCAAGCTGGAGGCGCTGTAATCCCGTGACCACTCCCCGCTCGAATGAGGTCGATGCCCAGATCGAGCGTGCGCGCGAGACGATGGCGCGCATCTCGCAGGATTATCGCGGGCAGGCGCAGGCGACGGTCAAGCGGGCGCGGCGACGCGCGCGCTCGGCGATGCAGCGCGTCATCCTGATCGCCATCGCCAATGCGGTCATCCTGATCGCGGCGATGGTGACGGGCCTGATCCTGCCCGGCGGGATCGGCATTTTCGGCGCGCTGGCGGTGATGATGCTGATGCTGGCGGCGACGCTGGCCATCGCCCTCGCTCCCGCCCCGCGCGCGCCGACGCCCGCCAAGCTGGCCCAGGTCGATATCAAGGCGCTGCCCGCCCAGACCGAACGCTGGCTGGAGGCGCAGCGGCCCCTGCTGCCCGCGCCCGCCGTGCAGCTGGTCGACCGGATCGGTCGGCGGCTCGACACGCTCGCGCCGCAGCTTACCGCCGTCGACAACGAGACGCCCGAGGCGATGGAGGTCCGCCGCCTGATCGGTGAGCAGCTCCCCGCCTTCCTGCGCGATTACGAACGCGTGCCCGAGCCCTTGCGCCGGGTCGAGCGCAACGGACGGACACCGGATGCGCAGCTGGTCGACGGCCTGAGGCTGATCGAGCAGGAGATTGGCGACATGACGCAGCGGCTGGCCCAGGCCGATCTCGACAGCCTGTCGACGCGCGGGCGGTTCCTGGAAATGAAGTATCGCGAGGAAAAGGCCGAATGATCGCACGCACGGCGGCGGTGGTGTTGATGCTTCCCGCCGCCGTGATGGCGCAGGACGGGCCGAGCAAGGCGGATCTCGCCGCAACGCATGAGGCGTCGCAGGCATTGGACAGCGGACGCTATCTCGACGCCGCAAACCGGCTACGGCCGCTGGCCTTTGGTCCTGATGGCAAGCCGAAATCCGGCTTTCTCCATGACCAATGGGCGGAAATGAACACGCTGATGACCAACGCGCCGGTCGGCGGTGAAACCGCGCCGATCGACGATGCGGACGCCAGGGCGATGGCGGAACGGCTCGCCGCCGCCACGCCGCGCGACGCACTGGCCGAGATCGTCGCGCGCGCAGCCCGTACCCGTATCGTCATCCTCAACGAAAATCACGGCTTGCCCCGCAATCGCGCCTTCGCGCTGGAGGTGGCGCGGGCGTTGCGGCCGCTGGGCTATTCGGTGCTGGCGGCCGAGACGTTCGTCAACGACGCCGATCAGGCCGCGATGACCCGCCTAGCCGAGATCGGCTATCCAACGCGCAAGGGCACGGGCTATTACACGCACGATCCCGTCTTCGGCGATTTCGTGCGGCAGTCGCTGGCGCTCGGCTATCGCCCGCTGGCCTATGAGATCACCGACGCCGAACGGAGCAAGGGCGCCAGCCGGACCGAGAGTATCGCCCGGCGGGAGGAAGCGCAGGCCCGTCATCTGGCTCAGGCGCTGGCCACCGACCCCGATGCGAAAGTCTTTGTCTATGTCGGGTTCAGCCATGTCGCGGAACAGCCGATCAAGGGCTGGGACAATGATCCCCCCATCAGCTGGATGGCGGCGCGGCTGAAGGCCATGACAGGGATCGATCCATTGACGATCGATCAGGTTACACTGGGGCCGGATGCGGGACGTGACACGGGGCTGGCGCGCCGGGCGCTGGCGGCGAAGGGACTTCAGCGTTCGACCATATCATTCGCGGGCGATCGCGCCGTCACGGTCGGCCAATATGTCGATGCCGTCGATCTTCAGGTCTATCATCCACCCGCGCATCTGGTGAAAGGCCGTCCCGACTGGCTGGCGGCGATGGGGCGCAAGCCGATGGTGATTCCGGCGGGCTTCGTGCCGCAAAAGGGTGAGCGGCTTGTGCAGGTCTTCATCGCGGGCGAGAGCGACGATGCGATTCCGGTCGATCAGGTGCTGCTGCGCGCGGGCGAGGATGTGCCCTCGCTGATGGTGCCGGGTAACAAGCCGTTGCGGCTGGTGATGCAGGACCCGACGCCTGCCAAACCCTGACCCGCTTGCGAGGGCGGCGGGGAGGGCCCCAAAATGAAAGAGGCTGCCGGGGCGTCATCACGACAGCCCCGACAACCCCTAAACATGGTCAGCGGCCGGAGAGCTCCAGCCCGGGAGACCATGCGGGCCTCATGACATCAGATGCGGTCGTTGATTGGGGGAAAATACCCCCCGAACCACACCCGTCGATGTCAGAGACCGGCCCCCCGAACGAACTGAACCGACCCCCTTGCTGAACCATGAGACATCGGATCACCTCCTTTCGCTAGTTAAAGCCAATGCGCCCCTTGCAGGTGCGCATCGCCAATGTGCGTAGGCGAGCGGCGATAAACAAGACTTGAAATGCAACGATGTTTGGCCGAGCATTCTGCCCCCGCCAAATGGCGGGACTCAGCCCCGGCAATCCTCGATCACGCGGCCGATCTCGGCATAGGCGGGGATGACCAGCGAGGCCTGGCCCGCCTGCTCCACCGTGAACCGCCCCCGGCTGAACGCCATCGCGTCGAGCAGCGGATCGGCGACGGGCAGCGTCAGCTCGGCTCCCGTCGCGACGGCGCGAGTCGTGACGCTCCGTGTCGTGCTGGAGGTGCGGATCGTGACCATGCCCGCGACCGCCGCCGGACGGCCGAGAATGACCTGCCGGGTGCGCAGGTCGCAAGCCAGCGTCAGCCGTGCGACGCCACTTGTGCCGAACACTGCCGCCGACCCTTGCGGCGTGCGCTGATAACGCCAGTCACCCGGCGTTAGCGGCCAATCGCGCCAGTCCGAGCCCAGGACCGGGCGTGGTGCAGCCTGGGCGGGGCGGGGTGCCTGGCGGACCGGCGGGGCGGGCTCCGGGCGCGGGGCGGCGGGAATACAACCCGCGACCGACAGCAGGAGGACGGTGGCCGCGATAACCGGGGTGAAGGGGGCGCGGGGGGCGGGGGACAGGCGACGCATCGGGTCCAGCCTATGCGGGAGGGGGGCCGGATGCTCAACCCCGCGGTGCGACGGGGCGTGCCGATGCGGCGGGCATCGGAACATGCATCGGAACCCGGCACCGCCCCGGCGGTTCATCCGGCTAAATGGAGGTTAACATGGCCGAACACGACACGCCGACCCTGATCCTTGTCCAGTCCACCGTCTCGGGCACGCTGAAGCTCGAAAGCCGGGATGGCGATGCGATCGGCAGCGTCTACTCCTTCATGGTGCACAAACGCTCCGGCCGCGCGACCCATGCGGTGCTGGCGCTGGGTGGCTTTTTGGGCATGGGCAAGAGCTTCTACCCGGTGCCGTTCAGCCTGTTGCAGTTCGATCCGGTGGGCGATCAATATGTGATCACCGTCGATCGCCGCCTGCTGGAAGGCGGCCCGAGCTGGTCCAACAATGCGCCGGTGTTCGATCAGGCTTATGCCGATCGGGTTGCGGGTTATTATGGGGTTGGGACGGAAAATCTGGACCTGGGGTGATGTTTTGGAGGGCGGTCCTTGTGGCCTGCCCTCCCCCATCCCCTCCCGCCTGCGGGAGGGGCGTGCCCGTGGTCGCGGCAGGAATTCTTCAGACGTAGTGCCTTGACGCCTGACCAGTAACGCTCCCCTCCCGCAAGCGGGAGGGGATGGGGGAGGGCCTCGCCAAGCAGCCCCCTCCAACAATCAATTCGCCTTCCGCCCGCTCGCGAACTTCTTGCTCTTCCCGAACCGCGTCTTGCGCGTTCCCGGCTTGCCTTCATTGGACCGGCCCATGATCGGCGCCTTCTGCTCGTGCACCGGCAGGCCCAGCTCCTCATTCTCCAGCTGGCGGATCTCGTCGCGCAACCGGCCCGCTTCCTCGAATTCGAGATCGGCGGCGGCCTTGCGCATCTTCTTCTCGAGATCCTCGATATAGGCGCGCAGATTATGCCCGACCATATGCGGACGGTTGTCGTCGATCGGCACGGTCACTTGGTCGCCGGATGCGACATGCGCGATGATGTCGCCGATCTGGCGGCGGATCGTCTGCGGCGTGATGCCATGCTCGGTGTTATACGCCACCTGCTTTTCGCGACGCCGTGACGTCTCGGACATGGCGCGTTCCATCGAGCCGGTGATCCGGTCGGCATACAGGATCACCCGCCCGTCGACGTTGCGCGCCGCGCGGCCGATCGTCTGGATCAGCGAGGTTTCGGAGCGGAGGAACCCTTCCTTGTCCGCGTCCAGGATCGCGACCAGCCCGCACTCCGGAATGTCCAACCCCTCGCGCAGCAGGTTGATGCCGATCAGCACGTCATAGACGCCCAGCCGCAGGTCGCGGATCAGCTCGATACGCTCCAGCGTCTCGACGTCGGAGTGCATGTAGCGGACCTTGATCCCCGCCTCGTGCATATATTCGGTCAGGTCCTCCGCCATCCGCTTGGTCAGCGTGGTGACGAGGGTGCGGTAACCGAGTTCGGTGGTCTTGCGCGCCTCGATGATCAGGTCCTGGACCTGTTCCTCGACCGGCTTGATCTCGACCGGCGGGTCGATCAGCCCGGTGGGACGGATGACCTGTTCGACGAAGACGCCGCCGGTCTGATCCATCTCCCAATGGCTGGGCGTGGCCGAGACGCAGACGGTCTGCGGGCGCATCGCGTCCCATTCGTTGAAGCGCAGCGGCCGGTTGTCGATCGCCGAGGGCAGGCGGAAGCCGTACTCGGCCAGCGTGATCTTGCGACGGTGGTCGCCGCGCGACATGCCGTTGATCTGGCCGATGGTGACATGGCTCTCGTCGACGAACAGGACGGCGTTTTCGGGCAGATATTCGAACAAAGTGGGCGGCGGCTCGCCGGGCAGGCGGCCGGTCAGGAAGCGGCTGTAATTCTCGATGCCGTTGCAACTGCCGGTGGCCGCGATCATCTCGAGGTCGAAGTTCGTCCGCTGCTCCAGCCGCTGGTGCTCCAGCAATTTGCCTTCCGCCTCCAGCTCCTTCAACCGCTCGGTCAGCTCGAACTTGATCGCCTCCGTGGCCTGCTTCATCGTCGGGCCGGGCGTGACATAGTGCGAATTGGCGTAGATGCGGATCGAGTTAAGGCTGGCGACCTTCTTGCCGGTCAGCGGGTCGAACTCGACGATATCCTCGATCTCGTCGCCGAAGAAGGACACGCGCCAGGCGGAATCCTCATAGTGCGAGGGGAAGATTTCGAGATTGTCGCCCTTCACCCGGAAATTGCCGCGCATGAAGGCGGCGTCGTTGCGCTTATATTGCAGGGCGACGAGCTTGCGGATGATCTCGCGCTGGTCGACGCTTTGGCCCTTTTTCAGGTCGAAGATCATCGCTGAATAGGTCTCGACCGAGCCGATGCCGTACAGGCAAGATACCGACGCCACGATGATCACGTCGTCGCGCTCCAGCAAGGCGCGCGTCGCCGAGTGACGCATCCGGTCGATCGACTCGTTGATCGAGCTTTCCTTCTCGATATACGTGTCGGACCGGGGGACATAGGCCTCCGGCTGATAGTAGTCGTAATAGCTGACGAAATATTCAACCGCGTTGTTGGGGAAGAAGCTCTTGAACTCCCCATACAACTGCGCCGCGAGGATCTTGTTGGGTGCGAGGATCAGCGCCGGGCGCTGCAACTCCTCGATGACCTTGGCCATGGTGAAGGTCTTGCCCGAACCGGTGACGCCCAGCAGCACCTGATCCTTGTCCCCGGCCCGCGCGGCGGCGGTCAGTTCCTGGATCGCCGCAGGCTGGTCGCCGCTGGGGGTGTATTCGGTGACGAGTTCGAAGCGCTTGCCGCCTTCGGCCTTTTCGGGGCGCGACGGGCGGTGGGGTACGAAGCTGACCCCGGTTTCGGGCTCGTCGAGGGTGGTGCGGATCTGGATCGCCATGGGGATGAATATGGGTATCTGTTCCCGTTTCGTCACCCGTCGATCTGGGGTAGCATCGCGGAAAAAGAGGAAAAGGGGATTTCCATGCGCCATGCTATCGCCGCCGCCCTGTTGTCGGCCTCGCTGCTCACCGCCGCCCCCGCTTTTGCCGAGCCGGATTACGCCGCCGCCGTGAAAGCCGATTACGACCGCGACCTGGGAAAGCTTTGGGACTGGTTCCATCGCAACCCGGAACTGTCCTTTCGTGAGGTGAAGACGGGCGCGCGCATGGCGGCCGAGCTGCGCGCGGTGCCGGGCATGGTCGTGACCGAGAAGGTCGGCGGCACCGGCGTGGTCGGCGTCCTGAAGAACGGCGCGGGGCCGGTGGTGCTGTTGCGCGCCGACATGGACGGCCTGCCGGTCGAGGAAAAGTCGGGGCTGCCCAATGCCTCGACCGTGCGGCAGGTGGGGGTGGACGGGGTCGAGGCGCCGGTCATGCACGCCTGTGGCCATGACACGCACATCACCGCGATGGTCGCCACCGCGCGGCGGCTGGCGGCGCTGAAGGACCGCTGGCGGGGCACGGTGGTGTTCATCGTCCAGCCCGCCGAGGAACGGGTCGGCGGCGCCAAGGCGATGGTCGCCGACGGGCTCTATACGCGTTTCCCCAAGCCCGACTACGCGCTGGCCTTCCATGTCGATTCCGAACGCGCGGCGGGCACGGTGTCGGCGTCGGAGGGGATTCAATATTCCTCGTCCGATTCGGTCGACATCACCGTGCCCGGCATCGGCGCGCATGGGGCGAGCCCGCATATGGGCAAGGACCCGGTCTATATGGCCTCGCAACTGGTGGTCGCGCTACAAGGCTTGATCAGCCGCGAGCAGCAGCCGTTGAAGCCCGGCGTCATCACCGTCGGTTCCTTCCATGCCGGATTGAAGCACAACATCATTTCGGACCAGGCCAGGCTGCAGGTCACGGTGCGCGCCAATGACGAGGCGGAGCGGGTGCGGCTGCTGGCCGGGATCAGCCGCGTCGCGCGCGGCATCGGCGTGCTGAACGGGATGCCGGAGGACAAGATGCCGGTGGTGACGGTGACCGAGGGCACGCCGACGACGATCAATGATGCGGCGCTCGCCAGGCGGCTGAACGCGGTGATGGTCACGACCTTCGGCCAGGATCACGTCACGCCGTTCGAGCAGAAGGGCATGGGGGCGGAGGACTTCGCCTATCTGGTCCAGCCGGATAGCGGCGTGCGCGGCTATTACTTGTCGGTCGGCGGCACGCCCGCAGAAGCGCTGGCGGCGGCAAAGGCGGGCGGGCCTGCGGTGGCGTCGCACCATTCGCCTCAGTTCAAGATCGCGCCCGAACCGTCGATCGTGACCGGCGCGGTGGCGACGACGGCGGCGATTCTGGACCTGCTGAAGCCGGGGGCGGTCGCCAGCCGCTCCTGAGGTTGTGGCGGGCCAAGCCGCGAGCGTGGGGCGTGCGCTTCGACTTCGCTCAGCGTGAACGGGGGGGGGGGGGGTGTCTGTCCATCTCCCCGACCCCCGTTCAGCCTGAGCGCAGTCGGAGGCCACGCCCCTCGCCTGCCGATCAGCGTAACGCCCGGACCTGTGGCGTATCCAGGCAGGTCCGCATCGCCGCATCGTCCGTTCGGCCACCGGCCCCGCCGACCACCGGCCCGATCGTCACCGGCTCGCCCAGTCGCACCGCGGCAAAGCGGCTCCCCGACCGCACCGCAGAACAGCGCATCGCAGCATCGAGCAGTTTGGGCGGCGTATCATAGCCTTCATAGGACAGGCGGAACGTTCCCCAGTGGATCGGGATCGCGGTCGATGCGCCCAGCCGTTCGAAGATCTGCACCGCTTGCGGCGGGCCGACATGGCTGCCGCTCGCCATCTGGCCGGGAGCGAAGCGGAACGCGCCGATCGGCAGCAGCGCGAGGCGTACCGGGCCGAACTTCGCCGCTTCCTCGGGCCAGCGCCCGTCGCCCATGCCGGTATCGCCCGCAAAGAAGACATTGCCGCCGGGCAGTTTCACCACGAAGCTCGACCATAGTGCCCGGTTGCGGTCGGCGAACCAGCGGCTGCCCCAGTGATGGTTGCGGGTGACGACCACCGACACGCCCGGCCGGATGATCTTTTCCCGGCCCCAGTCGAGCGCGGTCGCGGGCACGCCGACCTGTCCGATCACGCTGTCATTGCCCAGGCTGGTGACGACCAGCGGCCGGTCGCGCGCCCAAAGCTTTTTCAACACCGCCTGGTCGAGATGATCGTAGTGATTGTGGCTGATGACGATCAGGTCGATCTTCGGCAGCGCGTCGAACGCCACGCCGGGTGCGGCGACCCGCTTCGGACCGAAACCAAAGGGCCCGGCCCGCTCGGCATAGATGGGGTCGGTCAGGATGTTGAGGCCCTGGGTCTGAACCAGCACCGTCGCATGGCCGATCCAGGTCGCGACCATGCGCTGCCCCTCGACGCGCGGCTCGGGCCGGGTCTGGCGCACCGCCACTGTCTCGGGCCAGGCGGGGCGGTCATCGTCGCCGGTCAGTTGGCGCCACAGAAAGCCGCCACGCCCGCCACGGCTCGGCATCCGCAACGTATCGCTGTCGCCGTCCGAATTGAAGAAGCGTTGCCCGTCATAATGGCCGCTTTCCGGCCCTTCATAGTAGAGCCGGTCGAGATAGTGCGGCACGATGGTCGCGGCCAGGCCGACGAGGATCAGGACCAGCGCCAGCGTTTTGGCGATCCACCGAAGCGCCGTCATGCCATGGTGAGCCCGCCATCGACCCGATACTCCGAGCCGGTGACATAGGCGGCATCCTCGGACAGCAGGAAACAGGCGACGCCCGCCACATCCTCGGGCTTGCCCAGGCGGCCGAGCGGAATGGTGTGGGACAGCTTGGCCTTGTATTCGGCCAGGTCGGCGTCGCTCATGCCGCCGCGCGTGTGGAAGCGGGTTTCGGTCGCGCCGGGGGCGACGACGTTCACGCGGATGCGGCGCGGGGCGAACTGGCTGGCCAGGCTGCGCGCGGCTTGGCGGATCGCGGACTTGCTGGCGGCATAGACCAGCGTATCGGCCCGCCCGCCGCCGACCGTGCCCGATCCGATCAGCAGCAGGGCGCTGCCATCCTTCATCAACGGGGCCAGCGCCTGCGCCTGGAGCATCGGCGCGCGGACGTTCAGGTCGAAATGCTGGTCGAACTCGGCGGCGTCGATCGCGTCGAGCGTCTTGAACCGGCCGATCCCGGCATTGAGGAAGGCACCGTCCAGCCCCTCGGGCGCGAAGGCGCGAACCGCCTCGGCAAGCGTGTCGGTCGCCGATGCATCGGCGGCGTCATGCGCGATGATCGTGGCGTCGGGCAGGGCGGCCCTGGCCTCCTCGATATGTTCGGGACTGCGCCCGGTGGCGAGCACGCGCCCGCCCTCTGCGACCAGGCGCTGCGCGGTGGCCAGCCCGATGCCCGAGGTGCCCCCGGTGACGAGAAAGGCCCGGTTGGAAAAACGCATCGACACGCTCCTGGAAAAATCAGCGGGAGCCGCGCGCGACGCGATCCTGCCACATCATAAGAAGCGGGACGACACCCAGTTCCATGACCAATCCCAGTTGATGCCCCGTCGACGGCGCGCCGACCATGGTCCAGGACAGCGCCCGCGACAGTCCGCCCGCCACGACCATCGCGCCCAGCAGCCGGAACCGCGCGGCCTTGCGCTCGATGGCGGGGACACACGTCACAAAGGCCAGCCCCAGGGCGAAGAAGATGCCCGAGACATAGCGGAACTGGCTGTCCAGATCGGTCGGCACCGATGACGCATGGCCCAGCCAGCCGGGGCCGCGCATTACGCTGATCCCGCCGGTGACCAGGGGCACCAGGCAGGCGATGGCGACGACGACCTGCAAGGCACGCCGTTCAGCCGGGGCGATGCTCAATCCAGGATTTCCTTGCGGACATGGATCGCGCGCAGCGACACGCGCACCTCGACCATAAAGGCGATCAGGCACAGCGTCAGCAGCGTCACCGACAGGATGAAGGCCAGCGCAATCCAGGTGCCGATATGGAATTTGCCCAGATTGGCGATGAACAGCAGCGCGATGACGATGCACGCCATCACCGCGCTGGACACCGCCAGGAACAGCGCGGCGTTGATGATCGACATGCGCCGGTCGAGCAGCCGCAGCTCCCACTTGTGGCGGACCCGCTCCGGGCTGTCGTCGACCTTGTGGATCATCATCTCCAGCCCGCGTGCGCGGTCGATGACGCGGGCCAGTCGCCCGGCAAGCACGTTCAGCAACTGCCCGATCGCGGCGAGCATGAAGACCGGCGCCAGCGACAGCTGGATGGTCTGGGCGATGGTGGCGACGGCGGGAAGTGTGGGCATGGCCGGAAAATGGTGACGTGTCGGGCGCGGCGGGGCAAGGGGGAATGCTGGCCCGGAGTGGGGCGATCGATCGGCGATTGCCGAGGGAACCAATCCACCCCTCTCCATCAAGCGCGAGGCAAGGGGTGCGCAGGCGCCCGATCGGCGGAGCTTACGCCTTGCTGAGCATTTTCTCCGCGCTGGTCTTCACGAACTCGCCGATGGGACCGGCCATCATCGACAGCATCATCGGGATCGCCACCGTGCCGCGCAACGCGTCGTCGGTGATGTTCATGTCGGCCTTCACCGACTGGCCCATGGCGATGATGGTCAGCATCAGCCGGTCATCGGCGGGCCATTCGGACGTCACCTGGCCACCGCCGGGAATCTTGGATTCGAGCTTGGGCAGCCCCTGCTCGACGCGGCGACGCGCTTCGGCACGGCCCAGGCTGTGGGGGATGTCGAAATTCACCGATGCCATGTCGCGTAACGCCTTCGAATATGTCCGTGTCGCGGGCTTGCGTGCCGCGTGTTGACGTATGCGTCAAGCACTGAACGGGGAATTATTCAGGCGTGGTGGCCAGAGGTCCAGAGATGGGGGAGCGTGGAGCGGGTAACGGGAATCGAACCCGTGTATTCAGCTTGGAAGGCTGCTGCACTACCATTGTGCTATACCCGCTCAAGTCCAGCGCCGCTGATCGACCCTAGCCGATTGGCGGGGATGGTGGAAGGGACTGGATTCGAACCAGTGTACGCTCACGCGGGCAGATTTACAGTCTGCTGCCTTTAACCACTCGGCCACCCTTCCGGGGTGTCACTCCATCGGAGCGAGGCGCGCCCAATGCCGAAGCTCGGCGGACCTGTCAACGCCGATTTGTACGTTTTGCACAACTCGCGTTCGATCCGCTTGCTTGCATGTCGGGCAATCGGGACATAGCCTTTGACCCATCAGAGAGACACCGGGGGAAATATCATGATGCGTCCATCCTTGCTCGCCGCCGTCGCGGCGGTGGCCCTGTTGCCCGCCGCCATGGCCTCCGCGCAGGATCGCACCGCCGCCAATCGGCTGATCGACGAGGGGATGAACCACAGCCAGGTGTTGCAGACCGCGCAGCATCTGACCGACGTGATCGGTCCGCGCATGACCAACAGCCCGGCGATGCGCACCGCCGAGGGCTGGACCGCCGAGCAGTTCGCCAAATGGGGGCTGAAGAACGTCCATAAGGAAGGCTTCGCCTTCGGGCGCGGCTGGTCGATCGAGCGGGCGAGCGTGCGCATGGTCTCGCCCCGCCCGCTGCAACTGACCGCGATCCCCATCGCCTGGACGCCCGGCACCAACGGCGCGGTGACCGCCCCGGTGATCGTCGCGCCGATGAAGCGCGAGCGCGATTTCGACAAGTGGCGGGGGCAGTTGCGCGGCAAGATCGTCATGGTCTCGATGCCCGGCACCGGCGACGAACCCGGCTCCGCGCCCTTCCGCCGCCTGACCGGTGAGGATATTGCCAAGCTCGACGTATACGTCCAGCCGGAGCATGATCCCGACAGTGCCGACCGCCGCCTGAAGCGGCTCGACTTCGCGCAGAAGCTCGACGCGTTCCTGAAGGCGGAGGGTGCGGTGGCCTATGTCACCCAGAGCTATCGCGACGGTAAGCTGGTGCACGGCGAAGGCTATTTGTTCGGGCGGGGCGAGACGCCTGCCGTCCCCGGCATCGAACTGGCCGCCGAAGATTATCGCCGCCTCGCGCGCCTGTCGAAGGTCGGGCCTGCGCCGACCATCGAGGTGCTGAGCGACGTCCGCTACGACGATAGCGACGTGAACGCCTACAACATCATCGCCGAGATTCCCGGCACCGATCCCAAGGCGGGTTACGTCATGGCGGGCGCGCATCTCGACAGCTGGGTCGCGGGCGACGGCGCGACCGACAATGCGGCGGGCAGCGCGATGATCATGGAGGCGGCACGCATCCTGGCCGCCACCGGCCAGCGCCCGAAGCGCACCATCCGCTTCGCGCTCTGGTCGGGCGAGGAACAGGGCATCCTGGGTTCGATGGCCTATGTCGAGCAGCATCTGGCGTCGCGTGGGCGGCCGGACGATGCGCCGCAGACCGGCCTGAAGCGCTATTATGGCTGGACCAATCGCTGGCCGATCACGCCGAAGCCCGGTTACGGCGACCTCGCCGCGTACTTCAACATCGACAATGGCTCGGGCAAGCTGCGGGGGATCTATGCCGAGAACAATCCGGCGGCGGTGCCGATGCTGAAGGAATGGCTGTCGCCCTATGCCGCGATGGGGGCGGGCAATGTCGTGCAGCGGACGACCGGCGGCACCGACCATGTTTTCATGCAGGCGGTCGGCGTACAGGGCTTTCAGTTCATCCAGGATCCGCTGGATTATGGCAGCCGGACGCATCACAGTTCGGCCGATACGTTCGACCATCTGAAGGCCGACGACATGCGCCAGGCGTCCGTCGTGCTCGCGGGGGTCTTGCTCGCGGCGGCGAATGCGGACAAGGCGTTGCCGCGCCCGCCGGTGCCGACGCAACCGGTGACGACCAAACCCTTTGATTTTACGGATACCGACGACTGATGGCACGCCGAGGACATCGCCCCAGCCAGGCTTCATCCAACCGCCCCCGCTTCTGGGGACGGCATGCGGTGACGGCGGCGCTCGCCAACCCGAACCGCACGGTGCGCAAGATCTGGGGCACGCGCGAGGCGCTGGCCGCGCTCGACCTGCCGCCGGTGGTGCCGATCACCTATGCCGATGTGGCCGATCTGGGTCGGCTGGTGCCGTCCGATGCACCCCATCAGGGCCTGGTGGCCGAGGTCGATCCGCTGGAGGATATCTGGCTGGGTGACCTGCTGCACGAGGCGCAGGATGACCAGCGGCCGCTCGTCGTGCTGGACCAGGTGACCGATCCGCACAATGTCGGCGCGATCCTGCGCTCCGCCGCCGCGTTCGATGCGCTGGCGATCGTGACCCAGGACCGGCACGCACCACCCGAATCGGGAACGGTCGCCCGCTCGGCCAGCGGTGCGCTGGAAACCGTGCCATGGGTGCGGGTCGTCAACCTGGCCCGCGCGCTGGAGGAGATTGCGGAAGCTGGCTTCTGGCGCATCGGCCTGACCGGCCATGCCAACCACACGCTGGCCGAAGCGATGGGCACGCAGCGCATCTGCATCGTACTGGGCGCGGAAGGCGAAGGCATGCGCCAGAATACCGAGGCGCATTGCGACGAACTCGCCAAGCTGCCGATCAGCCCGAAGGTGGAGAGTCTGAACGTCTCCAACGCGGCGGCGATCGCGCTGTACGCGGTGGCGGCGCGGTGATTTCCGGGGCGGCGGGATTCGTCCTGCCGCCATTTTTTTCGCGCAGAGGCGCGGAGGGCGCAGAGATTGTACCTGCGGCGAACGCAGGGCGTGCGCTTCGACTTCGCTCAGCGTGAACGGCTGTTGGTATGGTTTGCGGGGTGTGCGGGACGGGTGGGGTCAACCGGCGCCATTCCCCAAGCTCCGTTCAGCCTGAGCGAAGTCGAAGGCCATGGGAAACGGGTTCAAGCAAAACCCTCTCACCCCCACGCGCAAAAAAGGGGCGGGACCAACGCCCCGCCCCCCGCGTTCTTGCGCGATGCCCGGTCAGTCCTCCGCCGCGATCCGCACCCGCATCCCGTCCTGGGCTTCCCCGAACGGCAGCTGGCACGATAGGCGCGAGGTTGCGTCGCGCTCGCTGGTCGAATCGAGCAAGTCGTCCTCGTCCGGCCCGATCGCGGGCAGCGTGTCGGCAAAGGCCGGGTCGACATGCACATGGCAGGTCGCGCAGGAGCAGCAACCGCCGCAAAGCGCCAGCAGTTCGTCGACACCGGCGTCGCGAATGACCTCCATCACCGACAGACCGGCCTCGCCATCGATTTCGCGTTCTTCCCCGTCGCGGGTCACGACGATAAGCTTGGGCATGTCTATTCTCCCTCTCGGCCCAGTTGTCGGCCCGGTTGTTGAAAGCGCCTCTGCCGGGCCTGAACGCACGGATCAAGCATCATGGGCCTGAGCGCCGAACAGATTCGTCAAAGCATGGATGCGCTTGCCGCCAGCGAGCCCGCCATTGCCGCCGCGCTCGAGCGGATCGGCTATCCCGCGCCGCGCATCCGGGCGCGCGGCTATGCCACGCTGGTCCGCACGATATTGGGCCAGCAGGTGTCCGTCGCCTCGGCGGACGCGCATTGGCGGCGGCTGCACGATTTGCTCGGCGATGCGACCGACCCGACCCGGCTGGCCGGCGTGACCGACGAGGAACTGCGCGGCGCGGGTATCTCGCGGCAAAAGGCCTCCTATCTGCGCAGCCTGGCCGAGGAAGTGACCAGCGGTCGCCTGAACCTGTCCGACCTGCCCGACAATGACGAGGAGGCGATCGCCAGGCTGGTCGCGGTCAAGGGTATCGGTCGCTGGTCGGCGGAGGTCTATCTGCTGTTCGCGGAGGGGCGCACCGATATCTGGCCCGCAGGCGACCTGGCGGTGCAGATCGAGATGGGGCGTATCCTGGGGCACGACGCACGCCCCTCGGAAAAGCAGGTGCGCGCGCTGGCGGAGGCATTTCGCCCGCATCGCAGCGCGCTCGCGATCTTCACCTGGCACCATTACGGCGCGGGGGCGGACGCGGCCCCGGTGTGACAGCGCTCAGCATATGGTCGGCTGTTTCCGGCATCATGGCGCGCGGCAATGGCCAAAATGAACAGAATAATATTACGCAGGATAACCTATTTTAAGTCATGTGTTGGTATCGAGAGAGCGGCAAGGAGCTATTCTCTTGAATATCAAGCAAAAATGTCGGATCGGTGGATTGTCCATTTTGGCCATTCTGGCCGTTGGCGGAATCCTGACCGGGGTTGAGATCGACAAGATCCGTATCGGCGGCCCTCTGGCCGATGCCCAGCAGCAGGTCAGCGATCTCCAGGCCGATATCCTGCCGCCACCCGCCTATATCATCGAGCCCTATCTCGAGGCGACGTTGCTGGTCCGCCATCCCGAAACGCTGTCGACCCGCCGTGCCAAGCTGGCCGCGCTGGAGGCGAGCTTCCGTTCGAGCATCGCGCGCTGGCAGGCTTCGTCGGTCGATAACGAGGTGAAGTCGTTGCTGGTCGACAGGGCGGCGCGTCAGGCGGATCGCTTCTGGACCGAACTGGACGGCGTGACGCTGCCCGCCCTGCGACGCGGCGATCAGGCGGCGGTGGATGCCAGCTATGCCCGTCTGACCGACGCCTATGTCGCGCATCGCCGCGATATCGACACGCTGGTCCGGTCGGTCAGCGCGGCGCAGGCGCGGGTGAACGAAGCGAGCCTGTCGTCGCTCCATATGACGATCGCGATCCTGGCGCTGCTCGGCCTGGCCATCGCCGCGATGCTGATCGGAGGGCTGGTCTATCTGATGCGCCGCGTGCTGGGGCCGGTCGGCGCCACCGCCGATGCGATGCACCGAATGGCGGACGGCGACCTGGCCCTGAAGCTTGAGGGCGGCGAACGGGCCGACGAGATCGGCACCATGGTCTCGGCGGTCGAGGTGTTCCGCATCGCGGCCCAGGCGCAGCGGGTCAATGTCGACAAGCAGGAAACGGTGGTGCGCGAACTCGCCGGGGCGCTCGACCAGTTGGGGGAGGGCAATGTCACCCACCGGATCGGCGATGCCCTGCCCGCCGAATATCGCGGGCTGGCCGTGTCCTTCGATGCCACCATGGAGCGCCTGGGCAACACCCTGTCGCGCGTGGCGGAATCGGCGGGCAATGTCCGCACCGGCGCGTCGGAGGTTCGTTCGGCATCCGACGACCTGTCGCAACGAACCGAGCAGCAGGCCGCCAGCCTGGAGGAGACGGCGGCGGCGATGGACGAGATCACCAGCGGCGTCCGCCAGACGGCGGGCAGTGCGGTCCGCGTCGATACGGTCGTCGCGGCGGCGCACCGCGAAACGCAGGAATCGGGTGATGTCGTCCGCCGTGCGGTCGACGCGATGGGCGCGATCGAGCGGTCCTCGGCCGAGATCTCCAACATCATCGGGGTCATCGACGGCATCGCGTTCCAGACCAACTTGCTGGCCCTGAACGCCGGGGTGGAAGCGGCGCGCGCGGGCGATGCGGGCAAGGGTTTCGCCGTCGTCGCCAGCGAGGTGCGGGCGCTGGCCCAGCGCTCCGCCGACGCGGCCAAGGAGGTTAAGGACCGGATTCAGGCCTCGTCTGCGCAGGTCGGGGTGGGCGTCGGGCTGGTCAGCGAGGCCGGACGCGCGCTCGAGGTGATCTCGGCCCGGATCGGCGAGATCGCCGCCCTCGTCGCCGAAATCGCGGCATCGGCGCAGCGACAGGCCACCGGTTTGCAGCAGGTGAACGTCGCCGTGGCGGACATGGACGGCTCGACCCAGCAGAATGCGGCCATGGTCGAAGAGGCGAGCGCCGCCGCGCGTCATCTGGCGGCGGAGGCGGATACCCTGGCGCGCGAGGTCGCCCAGTTCCGGCTGAGCCGCACGGGCGATGCCGGTGCGCCGCGTCCCCCCGTCCTCACCTCGCGGCAGCGCCTGTCGCTGGCAAGCTGACCATCGGGGCGGGGATGCCGGTCGGTAAGGACTGGCATCCCCGCCCTTGCGACCTTAAGTCCTGATCCATGCTGACACCCGAACAGGCCCGCGACCGGGCCGCCGATATCGTTGCCCGTGCCCGCGCCGCAGGAGCCGACGCCGCCGATGCGGTCTTTGCCGCCGATGCCGCGCTGGAGGTGTCGGTCCGCCTCGGCGCGCTGGAGGATGTCGGCCGGTCGGAAAGCGAGGAACTGGGCCTGCGCGTCTTTGTCGGGCGGCGCTCGGCCAGCGTGTCGACGTCGGACCTGTCGGGCGATGCGATGACCCTGGCCGTCGAGCGTGCCGTGGCCATGGCGCGCGAGGCGCCCGAGGATCGCTGGTCGGGCCTGGCGCCCGAGGAACGGCTTCTGCACGGCGCGCCGCCGATGCTCGACCTGGACGATGGCGGCGAAGTGGCGCCCGAGGCGCTGCGCGCCGCCGCGCTGGAGGCCGAGGAGGCCGCGCGCGCCGTGGCGGGCGTGACCAATTCCGAAGGGGCGGGGGCATCGGCCTCGCGTGTCGTCTCGGCATTGGCGACCAGCCATGGCTTTGCCGCGGGCTATGCCGCCACCGGTTACGGCCTGTCGGTCAGCGTGGTGGCGGGCGAGGGCGCGGCCATGCAGCGCGACTATGCCCATCACGGCGCGCGCCTGCGTCGCCTGCTCGAAGGGCCCGAGGCGATCGGCACCCGCGCGGGCGAGCGGACCGTGGCGCGGCTGAGCCCGGGCAAGCTGGCCAGCGGCGCGATGACGGTCGTCTATGACCCGCGCGTCGGATCGTCGCTGGTCGGGCATCTCGTCTCCGCGATCGCGGGCGCGGCGATCACCCGGCGGACCAGCTTCCTGCTCGATGGCCTGGGCGAACAGGTGATGGCGGCGGGCATCCGGATCGAGGACGATCCGCATCGCCCGCACGGCCTGCGCTCGCGTCCCTTCGACGGCGAGGGGCTGGCCGTGTCGCCGACCGCGATCGTCGAGGACGGTGTGCTGGAAACCTGGCTGCTCGACTCCGCCTCTGCCCGGCAGTTGGGGCTGGAGCCGACCGGCCACGCCGCGCGCGGCACGGGCGGCGCACCGGGGGTGTCGACCAGCAACGTGTTCATGGCGGCGGGCCGCGTGCCGGTAGAAACGCTGATCGCCGATATCGCCGATGGCGTGTACGTCACCGAGCTGATCGGCAGCGGCGTCAATCCGGTCACCGGCGACTATAGCCGGGGCGCGGCGGGCTTTCGGATCGAGGGCGGACGGATCGCCGGGCCGGTTGCGGAGTTCACCGTGGCAGGCAATCTGAAGGATATGTTCCTCGCCATGACCCCGGCCAACGACCTGGAGTTCCGCTACGGCGTCAACGTGCCGACGCTGCGCATCGATGGAATGACGGTTGCCAGCAGCTGAGCCGATTCCAGAACCGATCCCCATATCGGACCTGATCCCCGCGGTCGTGGCGGCGGCGCGCGAGGCGGCCGCCATGGCGCTCGCCCGTTGGCGCACCGAATTCCGCCAGTGGGAAAAGACGCCTGGCAGCCCGGTGTGCGAGGTCGATCTGGACGTCGACCGGATGCTGCATGCGCGACTGAACGCGCTGGTTCCCGATGCGGGCTGGCTGTCGGAGGAGACGGCGGACAAGCCCGACCGACTGGCCGCGCGCCGCGTCTGGGTGGTCGATCCGATCGACGGCACGCGCGACTATA
The DNA here is from genome assembly GCF_036663655.1 of Sphingomonas flavida. Taxonomy (NCBI): domain Bacteria; kingdom Pseudomonadati; phylum Pseudomonadota; class Alphaproteobacteria; order Sphingomonadales; family Sphingomonadaceae; genus Sphingomonas; species Sphingomonas flavida. The sequence continues at coordinate 3,343 of NZ_JAXOJH010000008.1, read as the reverse complement.
TTCGCGGACGCGAGGGCTGGGCGGTGTCGGTCGCGCTGGTCGAGGACGGGCGGCCGGTGATCGGCGTGCTGGCCGCGCCCGCGCGCGGCGAATTGTGGCTGGCGCAGGCGGGCGGCGGCGCCACGCGCAATGGTCGCACATTGAGTGCGGGCTATTGCCGCCAGATGCCCGGCGCGCGCGTGCCGGTGGACGCCCTGCCCAAGGCGGATCGCGATCTGGTCGCTGTCTTCAAGCCCAACTCGATCGCGCTGCGCATCGCGATGGTCGCCGCCGACGAGGCCGATCTGGTCGCAACGCTGCGCTGGGGCAATGAGTGGGACATCGCGGCCGCCGCGCTGATCGCATCGGAAGCGGGGGCGGGGGTCGCCGATGCGCTGGGCCAGCCGCTGCTCTTCAACAAGCCCGATCCGCGCGCATTCGGCGTGCTGGTGACGGCGCGCGGGCTTCAGGCCCCGGCGCTCGAGCGGCTGACCCCCCGTGCCCGCGAAGTGATCGTGCCGGTCACCGGCTGAGCAACCGGTCGACCCATTCGGGTACGCGTTCGCTGGCCGGGCCAAGACGACTTTCGTCGAACCATCCGCTGCCCTCCGATGGGTCGAGATTCAGCTCCAGCGTGCGCGCCCCGCAGGCGCTCGCCATCCGCACGAACCCGGCGGCCGGATAGACCGCGCCCGAGGTGCCAATCGACACGAACAGATCGGCCCGTGCCAGCGCCGCCTCGATCCGGTCCATGTCGTACGGTATCTCACCGAAGAACACGATGTCGGGCCGCAAGCGCGGCGCGGCACAGGCGGGGCAGGCCGTGCCGGGCGGCAGGTCGCCCTCCCAACCGAACCGCTCCCCACAAGCTGCGCACAGCGCCTGCTTCAACGCGCCGTGCATGTGCAGCATCCGCACTGCTCCGGCGCGCTCATGCAGATCGTCGACATTCTGCGTGACGATCAGCAAGTCGCCCCGCCACTCCCGGTCCAGCCGCGCCAACGCCTCATGCGCCGCATTGGGCCGAACGTCCGCCAACGCCGCCCGCCGCAGGTCGTAGAAGCGGTGAACGAGGTCGGGATCGGCGGCCAGCGCCTCGGGCGTGCAAACATCCTCGACCCGGTGCCCCTCCCACAGCCCGCCGGGCCCGCGAAAGGTAGCGATACCGGATTCGGCGGAGATGCCCGCGCCGGTGAGGATGACGATGTTGCGGGTGGCAGTCATGGTGTGTGGATAGACGTTGCCGGCGTTATACGGAACGGGGGGCGGACAAGTCTGCGTATTGGCTAACGCTCGTTTGGTTATTCTGGACAGAGCCGATCCAGCCATGATCCTGCTACTGTGACACGCTACGCCGGGAGAACGAACCGCGCGCAATAATGCAGGTCGGGCAGGCGTGTCATAATCGCCCAGCCGAGGCGGTAGGGATACGGGGGAGATAGCGCGCTCAGAATTGTTTGATTGCCCTCTCACATATCTCTGTCATTTTCAGGCCGTAGCCGGGTCGCATAGGGGCAGGGAATGGCAGGGGGTGGCAAGGATCGAGCTAAGCATACGGCTGCTCGGGGAGTTAAGAAGCCAACCCGACAGCAGCTTATGGCTGAGATACCCGATCCAGCCGACATGCCTGCATATTTGAAGATGCTACACTTCGAGGCCGATGACCGGGGCTGTGCCATCATGGGCGGCGGTCTGGTCGAGCATTACCTTACGCAAGCGATCAAGTGCCGCTTAATCGATCCCGGAGCTAAACTTGCGGGAGAGTGGTTCACTGGTCCTAGCGCGCCGTTCGCCACCTTCTCTGCCAAGATACAGCTAGGCATGGCAATTGGTATATACGGTCCATTGATGCATGGCCGTCTTAACGCGATCAAGGATATTAGGAATGTGTTCGCCCATCGGGCGCTACCGCTGACCTTTGACCATCCGACTTTGTTTGAGTCTATCTTGAAGCTAGCTCCGTTCCTCAGGGGGTCGAAAGAGGATAACTACAAGCTGGTCTATGCTACCGGCTGCGTCGCTGTGGGCGATGCGTTAATCAAGGATGCGGCGGAGCACGCGGGAAGAGATATCACTACTAGCTTTCCATGAGGACTGCGGACAACCTCCTTCTAGGTACTATCGCTGATGCTTGAACATACGGCTGATGAATTATCGATTTATAACGATATTGCTAGTCTTGGTGTAAGACTTTGGGAGATATCTGCCAACATCGAAGGGTTAAGCACCGACCCAAAGATGTTTTCTATCATGCTGTACAAACGGCTATGGAGCAATCATCGTGGGTATACCGCGCTGTATAATCTGCACCTTTCCCTTGAAGCTAACATCATCCTACGTTCGGCGGTCGAGACAGAAATTTGTATCGCTGCAAACTATCGGCTCCGAGATGAATTCGTGCTCCTTATGAAGAAGGATGCCTGTCATACAATTCAGGGACAGATCAAAATACATCGGGAGAACGGCGCAACAGATACGGTTAAGGAAGGCGAGGCTACCCTCCGCTATCTACAATCCTTCCTGCCAGAGGGCGCCAAAGCCGCAAAGCTGGATTGGAAGAGCTTAGCAGAACATGGCGGTGTCGATCAGCTATACGGCTTCCATAGACTGCTCTCGGGAGTGTCGTCGCATGTAACTGGTTTATCTATCCTAAGAGGCGTGACCAATGGCAAGATGGACGCCCAACATGCCGAGCTAGGTGGGCTTGAACGTAAGATGCACCTCATGATGATGGCTGGCGCTATGTTGCAGGGTTCTCGCATCCACTCCGGTATGATCGAGGCATATGCCGAGCTTGAGCAAGCCGTTGCGCTTACGGAGCGGCTAGCCACAATATCGATGGCGTGGCCGGGAGCCATTGAGGGCGAAGGGTAGGCACAACGTTCGAGTCCTGTTGCGGACTCACATCGGCCTGCCCCTTGCCATACGGCTAGGCAAACTGTTACATCAGGCATTGCCAACAGTGACAGCGTGAGATGGCCCCCTAAATGACCTGACAGGGTCTCGCTCTTGGATAAGAGTGAGGCATATGACTGAGCATACGACCAGGCGTTACAACGACGGCGAGGTCCTCTCCGGGGTTCAGCGCCGGAGGCGCTGGACCCCGGAGGAGAAGGTCCGGATCGTCGAGGAGACGTACCTGCCGGGCATGAGCGTGTCGCTGGTGGCGCGCCGCCACGGCATCGGCGCTGGCCAGCTCTTCACCTGGCGCAGGCTGATGGCGCAGGGCGCGCTAACTGCGGCCGGTGCCGGCGAGGAGGTGGTGCCCGCGTCCGAGTACCGGGCGCTGCAGGCGCAGGTGAGCGAACTCCAGCGTCTGCTCGGCAAGAAAACCATGGAAGCCGAGATCCTGCGCGAGGCCGTG
>NZ_JAXOJH010000007.1:0-210355 GCF_036663655.1 Sphingomonas flavida | reverse complement strand
GTCGAACGGGTTCATCGACATCTTCACGTTCGCCAGATCGACGCCCGTTCCGTCCGCCTTCACGCGCGGCTTTACGTTATAGTCCAACACCCGCTTCACGGGCACGACGATCTTCATGACAACTCTCTCAATCAGAAGCTGAAGCGGCCGCCGATCGACGCCACGAACGCACGGGCGTTCTGCACCTGGCCGTTGGTCAGGATCGGCGTCTGCACGGCCGTACCCGCATAGGCGGCGGTACGACGGTCGATGCTGGCATTGGCGAAATCGATGTAGCTGCCCGCCGCATCCAGCGTGAAGCGCGGGGTCAGCTTGTACGATCCGCCGATCGAATAATTCCAGCGGTTCGCATCGGGCACGCGGGCGTCGCGATTGCCGTTTTGCGTCGGGGTGATACCGCGCTGCGCACCCGCACGCAGGGTCAGGCGATCATTGGCCGCATAGTCGAAGCCACCCGCCAGCGAGAAGCTGTTCTTGTAATTTTCGGGGATCGCGGTGTTGATCGGCGCGCCGAGGCGGATCGCGTCGAAATCGGCCCAGGTGAAACGCACCGCCTGCGCGTTCAGCGTCAGCTTGTCGGTGGCGCGGAAACGGCCTGCCACGATGATCTGCGCGGGCGTGTAGAATTCCGCCGTCGCGCCGTCGACGGTCCGGTTCTGCCCGGCGAGCGGGCCGAGCAGGCCGCCGACTTCCAGGCTGCCCTTCAGCTGATGCTTGATCCGCGACTTGTAGCTGATGCCGACCGTCGCCCAGTCATTGTGGAGCTGGACACCGGCGGTCCATCCCAGGTCCCAGCCATCGCCCTTCAACCGCTGAAACCCGTCGGGCAGCGCCGAGGACAGGTTGGGCAGTGCATTGCCCAGCTCGGCCTTGGTATATTCGACGTTCACCGCGCCGCCGACGCGCAGCCAGTCGAGCACCGCGATGCCGACCGACGGCTGGATGTCGATGGTGCGCAGCTCCGTCTTGAGCGCGCTGTAGCGGGCCCAGCTGTTCGCATCATATTCAGTGGTGAAGCTGTAGGGCGAGGTCACGGCCAGGCCGACCGCGACCCGGTCGTTCAGCGGATAGGCGACCGCGCCCGAAGGCACGACGCCGCGATTGATCGGATCGCTCGACACGCGGTTGCCCCCGACGGCGGAGAAGGTCGGCTGGCCCGGGCGACGGATCAAAGTGCCATTGTCGACGACATCGCCCTTGGGAATGATCGCCGAGGCGCCGATCACGGCCTCACCGCGCTCCATCCCCGCGATCGAGGCCGGGTTCCACCAGAGCGAGGAGGCACCGGTATCGGCACCTTCACCCGAAAAGGCACGGCCCTGACCACGGGTCGACTGTTCCTGAAGATAGAAGGCCTGGCCATGCGCCGCGCCCGCAAAGGCGAAGGACGAGGACAGGATGGCGGTGGCCAGCAGCGGAGCCTTGAACGACTTGGTCATGAGCATACTCCCCGAGATTTTTATGATGGGCAAAGAATCAGCGGATACGGGTCCAGGTCTGCGTCTTGCACAGCGGCACGAAGACGCATCCGCGCACCTTCAGCGTGTCCGGCCCCTCGGGCGTCAGCTTGGCGCTGTACGTCTTGCCGTCCTCGGCATTGTAGATGGTGCCGCCGCTCCAGGCCGCACCGTCGGCCGAGAAGCCCTGGAGGATCAGCAGGTTCTTGAGCGGGCGGTTGCGCAGCTTGGCATCGCGATTGTTCTGGTCGGTCAGCGCGGGGTTCGTGCGCAGCTTTTCCGAGTTTACAATGCGGCCACAGACCGAAGGGCCGCACTTCGTGATCTCGACCACGCCGCCGCGCGTCTGGGTCTGCCAGCGGCCGATCACCGTGTCCGCATTCGCGCCGGCACCGGCAAGGGCCATCGTTATCAGGGTCAACAACATGCCTCTTCTCCTCTCCACGCCCGATCGTCCGGGCCGGAGCGCCGGTTTTTCCGGTCGCTCGCTAAAATCTGAATTGCCCTATACGTCCATCATATGACGCATAGGACAACACCACGTCCTGCGTACGATGCCGGTGACACGCAATCAAGCGCAACCGGCATCGGATCATTTCAAAATGCTTCCAGTTCCAACGCCATCGTCGAGCGCTTGCCCGACTTGATCGCCAGGAACGCCGCCGTCGCCTGCGGCAGGATACGGTCGAAGAAGAACCCGGCGGTGGCGAGCTTGGCTTTATAGAAGCCCGCCTCGTCGGTGCCTTCGGCCAGACGCTCGGTCGCAATCCGCGCCGACTTCAGGAAGCAATGCCCCATGCCGACCAGGCCCAGCAGGCGCAGATAGTCGGTCGCGGCGGCACCCGCTTCCTCGGGGTCCTTCATGCCCTTTTGCGCGATCATGCCGGTGCTGAGCTGGAGCGCGCCGAACGCCTGCTGCATGGCCGCCGCCCAGCCTGTGATGGCCTTGTCTTCATGCTTCACCAGCGCCTCGACCTGCTCCGACACCGCATGGAAGAAGGGACGCATATAGCGGCCCATATGCGCGGGCATCTTGCGACCGACCAGATCGAGCGCCTGCACGCCGTTGGTGCCCTCGTAGATCTGGGCGATGCGGGCGTCGCGGACGAACTGCTCGATCCCGTGATCGCGGATATAGCCGTGGCCGCCATGCACCTGCACCGCCATGTTCGCCGCATCGAAGGCGAGGTCGGTGAACAGCGCCTTCACGACCGGGGTCAGCAGCGCGACGAAATCGGACGCGCGCGACTTGTCGGCCGGGTCGACGGCATGCGCCTCGGCATCCAGTCCGCGTGCGGCCCACTGGCCCAGCGCGCGGCACCCTTCGGCATAGGCGCGCATGGTCATCAGCATCCGGCGAACGTCCGGGTGGACGATGATCGGATCGGCGGGCAGGTCGGGACGTGCCGCGCCGCCCAGCGCACGACCCTGCAGGCGGTCCTTGGCATAGGCGACCGCCGACTGGTACGCGACCTCGTTGATGCCCAGGCCCTGGATGCCGACCGAGACACGCTCGGTGTTCATCATGGTGAACATCGCGGCCAAGCCCTTGTTCAGCTCACCCACGACCCAGCCCTTGGAGTCGTTGAACTCCAGCTGGCAGGTGGCCGAGGCCTTCAGGCCCATCTTATGCTCGATCGCAGCGACGCTGACGCCATTGGCCGGGCCGACCGAGCCGTCATCCTTGGGCAGATATTTCGGCACCAGGAACAGGCTGATCCCCTTCACGCCCTTGGGCGCATCGGGGGTGCGCGCGAGGACGAGGTGGATCACATTGTCGGTCAGGTCATGGTCGCCCGCCGAGATGAAGATCTTGCCGCCGGTCAGCCGATAGGAGCCATCCTCCTGCGGCTCGGCACGGGTGCGCAGCAGGCCCAGATCGGTGCCGCAATGCGCCTCGGTCAGGCACATCGTGCCCGACCACTCGCCCGAGATCATCTTGGGCAGGTAGAAGCTCTTCAGGTCTTCCGATCCATGGCCCATCAACGCGGTGGTCGCGCCGTGGGTCAGGCCGGGGTACAGGCTGAACGACAGGTTGGTCGCGCAGATCATCTCCTCGACCAGCTTGTTCACCGCCTCGGGCAGCCCCTGCCCGCCATATTCGACCGGCGAGGCGAGCGCGGCCCAGCCGCCTTCGCAGAACTGGCTATAGGCCTCCTTGAAGCCCGAAGGCGTGCGGACGACGCCATTCTCCAGCTTGCACCCCTCGATATCGCCGGTGGCGTTGAGCGGCAGCAGGACCTCCTGCGTGACGCGCGCGGCCTCTTCGAGGATGGCGTCGTACAGCTCGGGACCGAATTCGTCCTGGCCCGCGACGGGGCCGAACTCGTCCTCCTTGAACAGTTCGTGGAGGACGAAACGCATGTCGCGTAGCGGTGCGTTATAGACTTGCATGGGATTATCCTCTCCCGATCAGTTGCGCAGCGGCTTGCCGGTTTCGAGCATATGCTCGACCCGCGCCTGGGTCCGCGCATCCTTGACGCTTTCCATGAAGGCGGCGCGTTCCAGCTTGAGCAACTGGTCCTCGCTCACCTCGTCGATGATGTCGACATCGCCGCCGGTGACGATGTTCGCCAGACGGCCCGCGACCACCACGTCATAGGGCGTGGCGACGCCCTTCTTGGCGAAGTCGGCGACCGCGCCGTTGAAGGCGACCCGTCCGGCCGCACCCGGCAGGCGGAAGACCGGCTTTTCGGGGGCCTGATAGCCCTCGACCAGCGACAGCGCCTTCTGCTTGGCATCGGCCAGCAGACGGTCGCGGTTCATGGTGATGCCATCATCCTTGCGCAGATAGCCCAGATCCTTGGCCAGCGCCGCCGAGCGCGACACCTGCGCGGTCGAGATGGTCTCGAACGCCTTCATGGCGGCGGGCATCGGTCCCTTGGGGCTTTTGGGCGACTTGGCGAGACGGTCGATCAGCTCGCCATTGCCGCCCCAGCCGGGGACCAGACCGACGCCGGTTTCGACCAAGCCGATATAGCTCTCCGCATGGGCCTGGATCGCATCGGCGTGGAGCAGGATCTCGCACCCGCCGCCCAGCGCCATGCCGGCCGGGGCCGCGACCACCGGGAAGGGCGCGTATTTCAGCGCCTTATACGCCTGCTGCCCCGCGACGACCAGCTTGTCGACCTCACCCCAGGCCGCGATGTTCACCGCGAACATGGCGAGACCCAGATTGGCGCCTGCCGAGAAGTTGCTGCCCTCGTTGTACACCACCAGCGCCTTGTACTGGCTCTTCACCAGCGCGATGGTCTTTTGCAGCAGCGACAGCACCTGTTCGTCCAGCGCGTTCATCTTGCCGGTGAACTCGAACGCGACGACGCCGTCGCCCACGTCCCAGGCCGCTGCCGAACCGTTCTTGAGCAGCGGTTCGGAGCGCAGCTTGATGTCCTCGAGCAGCAGCACACCCTCGGCGCGGACGACATCGGCATAGTCGCCGCCCAGCGTCAGATATTGCCGCTTGCCATCGACCACGCGGTAGAAGGGACGCTCGCCCGCCGTCTCCAGCAGCGCGGGCACCGGCTTGCCCTCGGCGCGCAGCCGGTCGGCCAACTTGCCCGGACCCATGCGGTCGATCAGCTCGAAGGGGCCGAACTTCCAGTTATAGCCCAGCTTCATCGCGTCATCGATCGCGACCACATCGTCCGCCGCCTCGCCGACCAGACCCGCCGCATAGGACAGCACCGGTCCCAGCACCGCCCAGGCATAGTCGCCGACCTTGCCCGGTGTCGCGACCAGCGCGGCCAGATCCTTTTCGGCGCGACCGGGAAGACGCTCGGGCTTCTTTTCCGCGCGATACTCGCCGGTGTTCAGGTCGATCGCCTGCTTGGCCTTGGTCCCGTCGGGCTTGCGGTCGAGGCGATAGAAGCCGCCCTTGCCCTTGCGGCCCGTGAACCCCTCCGCGATCATCTTGTCGACCAGCGGCAAGGGGCGGATCGTGTCGAAATAGGCGTCACCCTCCGGCAGGGTCGAAGACAGTGACTTGGCGAGCAGCGGCATCAGGTCGATACCGACCAGATCGATCAGCCCGAAAATGCCGGTCTTGGGCACGCCCATCGGACGCCCGCCAATCTGGTCGGCCTCCTCGACGGTCAGCCCCTGGTCCATCGCCGCGTTGATCGCGACCGCCAGCCAATAGGTGCCGATGCGGTTGGCGATGAAGCCCGGCGTATCCTTGGCGCGGACGATCCGCTTGCCCATGCGGTGATCGACGAACTGTTCGACCTTCGCGGCGGCACCGGCATCGGTGTGGTCGGAGGTCACGATCTCGATCAGCCGCATATAGCGCGGCGGGTTGAAGAAATGGGTGATCAGGAAATCTTGTCTGAACTGCTCCGACCGTCCCTCGACCAGATGGCCCAGCGGGATGGTCGAGGTGTTGGACGACACCGCCGTACCGGGACGCTTCAGTTCCTCCAGCTTGGCATAGAGCGACTGCTTGATATCCAGTCGCTCCACCACCGCCTCGACGATCCAGTCGCATTCGGCGACGCGGGCCAGGTGATCCTCGATATTGCCCGTTTCCACCAGCTTGGCGGCGGCAGGCGACATGAAGGGCGCGGGCTCGGTCTTGAGCATCCTGGCGACGGCACCCTTGGCAACCGCATCGCGGTCGCCGCCGTCCTTGGGCACGATGTCGAGCAGCAGGACGGGCACACCGGCATTGGCGACCTGTGCCGCGATGCCAGCGCCCATCACGCCTGCGCCGATGACGCAAACCTTGTTGATCGTGTCAGCCATCATGCACGCTCCAATACCGTCGCGATGCCCTGCCCGCCGCCGATGCACTGGGTGGCGAGCGCGTACTGACCGCCATCACGCGCCAGCAGGGCCGCCGCCTTGCCGACGATCCGCGCACCGGTCGCACCCAGCGGATGGCCGATAGCGATCGCGCCGCCGTCCTTGTTGATCGCGTCTTCCTTGAGCCCCAGGTCGCGGATGCAGGCGATTGCCTGGCTGGCAAAGGCTTCGTTGATCTCGACCACGTCGAGATCGCTCGAGGCGATACCGGCACGCGACAGCGCCTTCTTCGACGACGCGATCGGACCCAGGCCCATCGTCTCCGGCTCACAGCCCGAGATCGCGACCGACTTGATCCGGGCGAGGATGGTCAGGCCATGCTTCTGCGCGAACTCCTCCGACGTCACCAGCACGGCGGCGGCGCCATCGGTCAGCGGCGAGGCGGTGCCCGCCGTCACCGTGCCGTCCTTGTCGAAGGCGGGCTTCAGGCCGGACAGGACTTCCTCGGTCGTGTCGGGGCGGATCAGCCCGTCCTCGGTCACGTCGCCAGCCTTGGTGCGGATCGGCACGATCTCGTCGGCCAGACGACCGGCCGAGCGCGCCTCCGCGGCCTTCTTCTGGCTGGCGACCGCGAACTTCTCCTGCTCGACGCGGGTGATCTGGTACTTTTCCGCGACATTCTCGGCGGTCTGGCCCATGCCCATATAGGCGCCCGGCCGGGCGGCGGCGAGTTCGGGGTTGGGCAGCGGGTTATAACCGCCCATCGGCACCCGGCTCATCGACTCGATGCCTGCGCAGATGAACGCCTCGCCCGCGCCGATCTGGATCTGGCCCATGGCGATATGAATGGCCGACATCGACGATCCGCAGAAACGGTTCACCGTCATGCCGCCGACAGACAGGGGCAGGTCCGCCAGCAGGCCGATCAGCCGCGCGACGTTCATGCCCTGCTCGCCCTCCGGGAAGGCGCAGCCCAGGATGATGTCCTCGATCTGCGAGGCATCGACGCCGGTCCGCTCGATCAGGCCGCGAATCACCTGCGCGGTCAGATCGTCGGGCCGAACCCGTGCGAGCGCGCCCTTGCCAGCCTGGGTGAAGGGAGAGCGGGCATAGCCTGCGATCACGATGTTGGTCATCCAATCCTCTCTTTATGGGCTTGCGGCCTAACGTTAAGGTGCGTTACCTACCCTATACGTCAACACAATAAGCAACTCGACCGCAATCGACAACCGGGTATGGTCGAAAAAAGATATAGGAGAGCGACGCGATGACGGCAGGAGCCATCGGGGAAACCACGACAGGCGGTGCACCGGGTCAGGCAATGGGACGCCCGCTGGTCTCCGAGCCGCGATTGCTGACCGACATGTTCGAGACCACGGTACGGCGGCACGGCGATCGCCCGGCGGTCGATTTCATGGGTCGAATCACGCGTTACGACGAACTGGGCGCGATGGTCGACCGGGCGGCGGCGGGCCTCCAGGCGCTGGGGGTAAAGCCGGGATGCCGCGTCGCGCTCTGCCTGCCCAACATCATCTATTATCCGGTGCTCTACTTCGCGACGCTCAAGGCCGGGGGCATCGTCGTCAACGTCAACCCGCTCTATGTCGAGCGCGAGCTGTGCCACCTGCTGGAGGATTCGGGCGCGGAGATCATCGCCACCTGCGACATTCCCGATATTTATGGCCGCGTGTCGCATGTCGCCGAGAAGCTGGGCCTGCGCCATGTCATTTCCTGCCCCGTCGCCGACGCGCTGCCGACCATCAAGCGGCTGGCCTACCGTCTGCTCAAGCGTTCGATGATCGCCGCACCGGCCGCCGCCCCCCGCCACCTGACGTTCCAGCAGATGATGAAGCGCGGGCACGACCTGACCCCGGTCGCGGCAAAGCCCGACGATGTGGCGGTGCTGCAATATACCGGCGGCACTACCGGAAGCCCCAAGGCGGCGATGCTGTCGCACCGCAACCTGATCGCCAATGCCGACGCCATGGTCATCCATACCGGCGGCGAGGACATGATCGATGCGGAGCGCATCCTGGGCGTCCTGCCCCTCTTCCACGTCTTCGCGCTCACCACCGTGCTCAGCTTCGCGATCCGGGTGGGGGCCGAGATGATCCTGCTCCCCCGGTTCGAGCTGGACCAGGTGCTCAAGACCATCGCGCGCAGCAAGCCGACCTATTTCCCCGCCGTCCCCACCATCTACAATGCGATCGCGGGCGTGGCGGAGGCGCGCAAGGTCGACCTGTCGGCGATCAAGGCCTGCATCTCGGGCGGCGCGCCGCTGCCCGCCGAGGTCCGCATCGCGTTCGAAACCACGACAGGCGGCAAGCTGGTCGAGGGATACGGCCTGTCCGAGGCGTCGCCGATCATCACCTGCAACCCGCTGATCGGCGAGAACAAGGGCGGATCGGCGGGCATCCCCTTCCCCGGCACGACCATCGAGATCCGCGACCGCGACAATCCCGACCGGCTGATGCCGCCGGGCGAGGTCGGCGAAATCTGCGCACGCGGCCCGCAGGTCATGTCCGGCTATTGGAACAGGCCGACCGAGAGCGAGCAGGTCTTCATCCACGGGGCCCTGCGCACCGGCGATGTCGGCTATCTGGACGAGGACGGTTACCTGTTCATCGTCGACCGGATCAAGGACGTGATCCTGTGCGGCGGTTACAATGTCTACCCCCGCATGATCGAGGAGGCGCTGTACGAGCATCCGGCGGTCGCCGAGGCGGTCGTGATCGGCATTCCCGACGCCTATCGCGGCCAGTCACCCAAGGCCTTCGTCAAGCTGGCCCCCGACCATCATGCGACGCCGGAGGAACTGCGTGTGTTCCTTCAGGACAAGGTCAGTAAGATCGAACTTCCCCGCGAGGTCGAAATCCGCGAAAGCCTGCCCAAGACCTTGATCGGCAAATTGTCGAAAAAGGAACTGGTCGAAGAAGAATTGGCAAAGGCGGCGGCCGCGGCGGTGCGGCCCGTAGGGGAATAGACGGTGGGGGAAAACGAGGAGCTTCGCGGCATACAGGATGTCGCGAACAGCCTGGGCGTGACGACACGCACGCTGCGTTTCTACGAGGATCGCGGCCTGATCGAACCGCGCCGGGTCGGCACCGCGCGGGTTTACTCCAAGCGCGAGACGGGCCGGATGCAGTTGATCCTGCGGGGCAAGCGGCTGGGCTTCTCGCTGCGCGAGATCGAGGAGTTCCTGCGGCTGTATGATGCCGATCCGCAGCATGTCGAACAGATGCGCGTCCTGGCCGAACGCTGCCGCGAGCGGGTCGACGAGCTGCGCCAGCAGATGACCGCGCTGGTCCAGACGGTCGACGAGCTGGAGACGATCGAACGCGAAGCGCGCGAGCGGATCGCGAAGGCGGGGGTGTGACCCAATCCTCCCCATCTGACGATGGGGAGGATTTAGGGCATATGGACCTTCATTTCATTCCTCCCCTGTAAGGAGAGGTGGCAGGCTGGCTGGCCTGACTGTCGACTGGCTTCAGGAAGCCGTACGCCAACCCAGGCCAAGCGCCTTTTGCAGCGCCACGTAATCGTTCGTCAGCCCGGCGACCGCCTGCGACAGCGACTGTTCCGCCGCGACCCGCTGCCGCTCGGCATCGAGCGTGTCGATCAGCGTCGCCGCGCCGGCCCGGTAACGCTGCTGCATCAGCACCGCCGAGCGGTCCGCCGACGCCTTGGCGCGTGCCAGCGTCGCCACCGTGTTGCGCCGCGCCCGGAAGCGCGACAGCGAATCCTCGGCGTCGCGCAGCGCGGAAAGCACCGCGCCGCGATATTGCGCCTCCGCCTCGTCACGTGCGCCCTCGGCCTGGCCGACCCGCGCATTGGCCCGGCCGAAGTTCAGCACGTTCCACTGGAGCATGGGCGCGCCCAGCGTCACCAGATTGTCGAGATCGGTCAGCGAATCGAGCGAGGTGCCGCCGATGCCGATGATCCCCATCAGGTTCAGGCGCGGAAACTTCGCCGCCTCCGCCACGCCGATCCGCGCGGTCTGCGCGGCCAGGTTGCGCTCGGCGGCGCGGATGTCGGGGCGACGCTGAAGCAGGGCGGTGGGATCGCCGACAGCCACCTGTGCGGGGGGCAACGGCACCGGCGCGGCCTGGGTCAGTCGCTGGTCCAGCGTGCCCGGCGCCTCGCCGATCAGGATGGCGAGCGCATTGAGATAGGTCTCGACCGAGGACGACAGCGGCAGGATCTGCGCATCGGTGCTTTCGACCTGGTTGCGCAGCCGCTCCACCTCCAGTTGCGAGGCGGTGCCGTTGTTGAAGCGCTGGAGCGTCAGGTTCAACGTGTCGCGCTGCATCTTCGAGGCATCGCGCGCCAGGATCAACCGCTGCTGCGCATCGCGAAGCCCGATATAGGCCTGGGCGACATCGGCGCTGAGCGACACCTGAGCGTCGGCCACATTGGCCTCCGCCGCCGCCGCGCTGGCCCGCGCCGCCTCAACCGTGCGGCGGCGGCCGCCGAACAGGTCGATCTCCCAGCTGGCGTCGAAGCCCAGATTGAAGAAGTCGACATTGGTGCCGCCACCCGACCCGCTGGCCGCGCCGCCATTGGCACCGCCCTGCCCGCTGCCCTGCTCACCGCCGCCGCCCAGATTCAACTCGGGCAGATTGGCGTGGAGATAGGTCGCGCTGGCATTGGCGTTGGGCGCCTGGTTGGCCCGCTCCAGCCGCAGCGCGGAGCGGGCCTGCTTCAACCGCGCCTGTGCCACCGCCACGTTCGGATTGGACGCCAGCGCCCGCTCCTCCAGCCAGGTCAGCATCGGATCGTTCAGCGTCGTCCACCAGTCGGCGACCGCAGGCGCGGCGGTGGAAAGTGTGTTGTCCGCCCGCACGAACCCGGCGGGCGGGGTCGCGGCAGAGCCGATCGCCTTGGGCGGTCCGGCATAGTTCGGCCCGACGGTGCAGGCCCCCAGCAGGAGGAGCGGAATGAAGGAAAGCTGCTTGCGCATCATGGTTCTCAATGCATCGCCACCGGGCCGCCCTTGGGCAGCGGGCGGAGGAACAGGACAAGCGGCATCACCATTACGATGCCGACGCACAGGATGAAGAACAGGTCGTTATAGGTCATGACCAGCGCCTGCTGGCGGATCGTGTTGCCGATCATGCGCAGCGCCGCGTCGTTGCTCCCGAATTGCTGGGTCAGTGAGTCGATCCAGCTCTGGGTCGAACCCGAATTGGCGGTCAGCGTTTCCTCCAGGCGACGTTCGTGCAGGAAGCTGCGCTGGTCCTGGACGGTCGCGATCCCGGCGAGCGCGAACGAGCCGCCCAGGTTGCGTGCCGCGCTGAACAGCCCGGCCGCGTCGCCCGCCTGCGACGGCGGCACCGACGAGATCGCCGCTTGGTTCAGGAACAACATACCCAGGATCGTGCCTACGCCGCGCAAAAGCTGGCTGTCGGTGAACGAACTGCCGGTGGAATCGGCGGTCAGCACCGTGTCGATGCCGGCGCTGAGCGCCATGATGCCCAGCCCCAGCCCCACCGCGATACGGATGTCGACCTTCTTGATCAGGATCGGGGTGAAGGGCATCAGCATCAAGCTGGGGATGCCGCTCAGCAGCACGACCTTGCCCGCCTGGAACGCGTTATAGCCGGCGATCGAGGCCAGGAACTGCGGGATCACATAGGAGGTGCCGTAGAGCACCATGCCCAGCACGATGCCCATGATGACCACGCTGCCGAACTGACGATCGAGCAGCAGCTTCAGCCGGATGACCGGACGCGAGGCGACGAACTGCCCGGCGAACAACAGGCCAAAGCCGAAGATCGACAGCAGGGTCAGCTCGATGATCTCCCGCGACTCGAACCACTGCTCGCGCTGTCCTTCCTCCAGCACGACGGTGAGGCCGCCGAGGCCAAGCGCAAGGCCCGCAATGCCCAGCCAGTCGGCCTTGGCCAGCTCGGACAGATGCGGCTTCTGGTGCGGCAGGCCGACCAGAAGGAGCGTGACGAGCACCGCGCCCACCGGGATGTTCAGGAAGAAGGCATAGTGCCAGCTGACATTCTCGGTCAGCCAGCCGCCGATCAGCGGCCCCATCACGGGGCCCAGAATGGCGGTGACGCCGAAGAATGCGGTGCCGATCGGCTGCTGCTCGCGCGGCAACCGGGTGGCGATGATGGTCAGCGCGGTGGGAATCAGCGCGCCGCCGGTAATGCCCTGCCCCGCGCGCCCGATGATCATCATCGTCAGGTTCGTCGACAGCCCGCACACCACCGAAAAACCGGTGAACAGAATCGACGCGATCAGCAGGAAGGTGCGCAGACCCAGCAACCGCTCCAGCCAGGCGGAAAGCGGGATGATGATGATTTCGGCGACCAGGTACGAGGTCGCGATCCACGTCCCCTCGGTCCCGCTCGCGCCGATTTCGCCCTGGATGGTCGGCAGCGCGGAGTTGACGATCGAGATGTCGAGCGTTGCCATCAGCGCGCCGATGCTGCCCGCCGCGACGGCGAGCCACGCGGTCAGGTCGGCTTTCTGAGGTGCGCCGCCCCCCTGTGCGGCCGGGGCCGCACCACCGCCTGCGCGGGAAGCCGAACCGGCCTTCGTGCCCCGGCCCGGGGCGGCGGCGGCGCTCACCGGCCCTGCGCCCCCTGCCGCGCCTCGTTATGCTGGTCCTGCTGCTCGGCGATATGCTTCAGCGCCCCCTTGGCCGAGCGGGTGTCGACCGTCACCTCGACCGACATGCCCGGCACCATCAGCGCGCGGGTCTGCGCATCGGCATCAACCGCGATGCGGACGGGCACGCGCTGCACGATCTTGGTGAAGTTGCCGGTCGCGTTCTGCGGCGGCAGCAGCGAGAATTGCGCACCGGTGCCCGGCGCCACGCTCTCGACATGGCCCTTGATCTCGACACCGGGCAGCGCGTCGACCTCGATCTTCACCGGCTGGCCGGGACGCATCAGGCCAAGCTGCGTCTCCTTGAAGTTCGCGCTAATATAAAGCTGGCTGACCGGCACGATCGACATGGTGCGGGTGCCCGCCTGGACGAACTGGCCGATCCGCACCGTCTTGTTGCCGACGCGGCCCGAGATCGAGGCGCGGATGGTGGTCGAGCCCAGATTGGACTCGGCGGCATCGAGCTGCGCCTTTGCGGCCTGCCCCTGCGAGCGGGCCTGATCGACCTGCGCGTCCAGCGTGCCGATGCGGCGACGCGCGGCGGACAAAGCGGCGGTGGCGCTGGAAACCTTGGCGGCAGCCTGACGCGCCTGGTTCTGCAATTGCGACAGCCGCTCGCGGCTTTCGGCGCCCGATGCGGCGAGCGGGGTGTAGCGCACCACTTCTGCCCGCGCGAAGGCGGCGTCGCTCTGCGCGGCGCGGAGGTCCGCCTCGGCGCTGTCGATCGCGGCCTGCTGTTCCTTGATCTGGGCCTGAACGCCCTCGGCATTGGCGCGTGCGACACCGATCTGCGCCTGGATCTGCGCGGTCTGCGCGCGATAGTCGCGGGTGTCGATCTGGAGCAGCGGCTGGCCCGCCTGGACGTTCTGGTTCTCGCCGACGAAGACCTTGTCGACATAGCCCGACACCTTGGGCGCGACGGTGACCGCATCCGCCTGGATGAAGGCGTCGTTGGTGGTCTGCATGTACTGGCCGACGCTCTTGTAGTTCGCGTACCAGAACACGCCGCCGATCACCGCGACGGCCGCGACGACCAGCAGGATGATACGGATGCGCCGCTTCTTGGACGGCGATACGGGGGCCTTGTCCTCGCCCATGTCCGCGTCGCCCGCGTTCGCGTCCTGCCCCTCATGCACTTGGTTTGCGTCGGCCACACCGGCCTCCCTGTCGATGGAATCAAAAGAACTGGATGGTGCATTTGCTCGCACTTGCACAATAAGGCAAGACCATTTATTGAGCTACCTCATATTATGCTCGACATCGATCAAATGGCCATTCGCTATGGCCGCATCTATATGCGCCTGCACCGCTTGCTGGACCGGCGCATGGCGGCCGAGGGCGCCTCGTTGGCGCGGACCAAGATGCTTCACCACATCGCGAACAACGCGCCGGTCCGCGCCGCCGACGTGGCCGAATGGTTCGACCTGGCGCCACGCACCGTGACCCAGGCGATCGACACGATGGAGCGCGACGCGCTGGTCGTGCGCGTGCCCGATCCGGCCGACCGGCGAGCCAAGCGGCTGGATATCACCGACAAGGGCCGCCAGGTGCTTCACCAGACCGAGCCGCTACGCCGCGAACTGGTCGAACAGGCGTTCAGCCTGTTGAGCGACGACGACACGATGCATTTCGCCCGCATCCTCGACCGGCTGGAACTGGCGATCGAAACGCGGATCGAGGGCGATGCGGCGACATGCGCGGGGGCATGAAGGTCGCCATCTGGTCATGCCCAGCCCCCTTTTCCCTTTGATCGCCGATCATCGCGCGCCGTCGGGCGTCGTTTATCGAACCTCGTGATAGAATCGGAGCGCGGGCGGCGGATCGCTCGGCCGCCTGCCTAGCGCGGTCAGGTGCGCGGCACGGACGGCCGCGCCCAGGCTTCCGGCACGAAACGGTTTGGCGATGCAGCCGATGACGAGCGGGTGGCCGCCATGTTCGGGGCAATTCCCGCTGAGGAAGACGCATGGGATACCGCGATCGGCCAGCAACTGCGCGGCGGTCAGGCCGCTGTCGCCATCGGCCAGCTTTACGTCGCATAGCGCCAGATCCGGTCGCTCCTCGTCCACCATCGCGATCGCGGCGGAGACGGTGTCGGCAATGCCCATGACCCGGTGACCGTGAAGCGTCAGCGCATCCTCGACCAGCATGGCGACCAGCGCCTCATCCTCGATGATGATGAGGTTCAGCGGCGTTTCGTCGGCCTCGTCGTCACGCCGTGCCTCACCGGTGTGGGTGGCGACGCCCATATTCTCCGCCGTCATGCGGCATGACCAAGTTCAGGCACCCATCATCCTCGCTCGTCACGGTCGCACGGAGTTGGTGGCAAAGTCGCGCCAATAGCCGGTCATGTCCGACCAGATCGGCGATCCGCCCCCATCCAGTCGCCACGAACGAGATGCGCAGCATTTCGTTCCCGTCCTGTTGGTCGGTTGTAAAAACGATTGCAGGAATCGTGTCTGCCTTCGTCATCAGCGTGTCGAGCAGCAGCGCGGCCGCCACCGCGCGCTCGATCGGCACGGCGACCGGGCCGTCGGCGGCGACGGTGGCATCAGAGCCATCCCCCTGCGCCTGGCCGATGACGTCGCCGAACAGCGCGGTCAGGTCGACCAGGCCGGGATCGGCGGTGGCGTAGAGCGGCCGATGTGCGCTCGCCAGAACCTGCAACCGCTCCGCCGCGCGGAACAGCGCGAAGCGTGTCTCGGGTATGTCGGCCTGCCGCCCCTCATGCGACACCAGCCCGATCGCGATCTGGAGCGCGTTGCGCACCCGGTGGTTCAGCTCGGCCAGCAACCGCGCCTGCGTGTCGATACCACGGCGCAGCGCCTCCTCGATACGCAGCCGGTGCTGCGCCAGCGCGGTATAATGGCACAACAGCGACAGCAGCCGCCGCTCATCCTCGGCAAAGGGCCCCGCGCTACGACGCCCGAAACCCAGCGTGCCGAGCAGTTCCTCGCTGTGCAGAAGCGGCATGCACAGATAGACATCGACCCCCAGCATCCGCACGAACGCGGTCTGTGCGTCGTCGCCCTGCTGGATTTGCGAAAAATGCAGCGGCCGTCGGTCGCGCATCACCTGCCCGCTGACCGAGCCCTCGACGTCGAGGGCGGCGGCGGCCTGTCGTTCGGCACGGGTCAGTCCGCCCGACGTCTCCAGCCGGGCCACCTCGCCGTCGCGCCGGAAATGGAAGAATACGTCGAGGCGCAGTTCGTCGCGGATCAGCGCGAACAACGAGTCGATCATCGCGCCGGGGTCGTCGGCCGCCATCAGCCGTTCGGTCGCCGCCGTCACCAGCGCCAGGTAGCGACGCGCATCGGCGGGATCGACGCCGACCTCCGCCATCGCATCGCCGGTCAGCGGCAACGATGGGGACAAGGAAGGCGATAGCGTCACGAGTCACACGATAACGCCACGGACCCGCCACTCCAAGCGCTTTGCGCCCGGCCCCGTTTCGAGAGGCGGAAGGAGGAATCCCCCCTCCCGCCCCGGTTCGTCAGCGGGCGATCACCGCCGACTGGTCGACCGGCACCACCGGCAACCAGACGCGGCTGGCATTGGCGCCGCCGCGCTCCAGCGTGATCGTCGCCTTCTTGTAATCGCTCGCCTTGGCCGTGAAGATGTTGGGCACGAAGGTCTGCGGGTTGCGATCATAGAGCGGGAACAGGCTGGACTGGACCTGGATCATGATCCGGTGACCCGGCTGGAACACATGGTTCACCGTCGGCAGGCGGAACTTGTATTCCTGCACCTTGCCCGCCGGGATCGCGCTGGGGTTCGCAAAGCTATTGCGATAACGGCCGCGGAAGATGTCCAGGCTGATCGGCAACTCATAGCCCCCCATCTTGGGGTCGATCGCGTTTTCCGGCGGCAGGACGTCGATGATCTTCACCACGAAGTCACCATCGGTCCCGGTCGTGCGCGCGAACAGATCGGCGATCGGCGCACCCGACACGCGCACCGCCTTGGTCAGGACCGGCGTCGTATAGGTCACGACGTCGCCGCGGCCATCGACATGGCGCTGGTCGCTGACCAACCAGTCACCCCAGCGGCCATCACCGAAATTGACCGGCCGCGACAGGTGCGGGACCGGGTTGGCGGGGTCGGAGACATAGGCGTCCTGCCCTGCGCCCGGCTTGTCGAAGCTCAGCCCCTTGTCTTCGGCCAGGTACAAAGGCGTCAGCGGCGTCGCACAGCCACTCTGACACGCCAGCGGCCACTGGGTCAGCTTGTCCCAGTGATTTTCGCCGGTGTTGTAGATCGCGGCGCTGGGCAGGTTCGCGGCCGGACCGTCCTTCAGATACTGGTTGAACAGCGGCAGGACCATGTCCTGGCGGAACTGCTTGGCGGTGTCGCCATCCCACTGGAACGGGCCCAGGCTGGTGCCGGTCCGATTGATCTGGCTGTGCCGCCACGGGCCCATCACCAGGAAATTATTGCCCAGCTTGCCCTTGGCCTTCAGCGTTTCCCAGGACGTGATCGCACCGTACATGTCCTCCTGGTCCCACAGCCCCTGTTCCCAGATGGTCGGCACGTTGGAGGGGTTGGCCGCCAGCAGCTTGTCGAGCGCCTGGCCCTGCCAGTAAAAGTCATAAGCCGGATGCTGGACGACGCGCTGCCACATGGGCAGTTGGTCGTAACCCGACTTCCTGGCCCAGTCGTTCGCCGAGCCGTAGCGGAAATTCTCGTAATCGTCATAGCCGCCGCTCGACGGTGCGGTGCCCGGCCCCTTGTAACCGGTCTGCGATCCGATCCAGCCGATATTGGCAAGACGGAACGCGCCGTAATGGAACCAGTCGTCGCCCATCCAGCCGTCGATCATCGGGCTCTCGGGCGCGGCGACCTTCAGCGCGGGATGCGGGTTCAGCAGCGCCATGACGACGGTGAAGCCCTCATAGGACGAACCGATCATGCCGACGCGGCCGTTCGACTCCGGCACGTTCGCCTTGTTCACCAGCCAGTCGATCGTGTCATAGGCGTCGGTGACATGGTCGACCTTGGTCGCGTTCAACGGGCCGATGACCGGACGCGTCACGACATAGTCGCCTTCCGAGCCGTATTTGCCGCGAATGTCCTGATAGACGCGGATATAGCCCGCCTTCACGAATTCCTCGTCGGCCAGCGGCAGCGCCTCGATCATCTTCGTGCTGTCCGACCGCTTGGCCCGGCCCGCTGCATTATAGGGGGTGCGGGTCAGCACGATCGGGGCGTTCACCGCGCCCTTGGGTGCTACGATCACCGTGTACAGCTTCACCCCGTCGCGCATCGGGATCATCACCTCGCGCTTGACGTAATCGCGCTCGGCGATGTTCGTCGGGGGGGTGAACTTGGCGGGAATGTCGCTGACCGTGGAATCGGTGACGGCGCGGACCGGCGCGGTGGTGCCGGGCGCTTGCTGCGCGGTGGCCGCGCCGGCTATGGGGGGCAGGACCGCGAGCGCGCTCGCGGCAAGCATCAGGTTACGAACATTCATGAAAACGGATCCCCCTCTTGGATCGGTTGATGCGGCCATCGTGCCGCGACACGGGGTCCAGGGCAACTGGCGGATTACGCATGATACATAGTAACATCGCGAGCACAAGCCGGTCGTGATCGTATCCCTCCGCTTTCCTTTCGGCGCGTGCCTCCATAGATAGGTCAGACAAACACCATGGGGCAGCAGCCCCGGCGACCGGGGAGGAACCCACCGAGTGACCACCTTGCAGCGACGCGGACCCGCCCATAGCGCCTTGGCGCGGGACATCGGTGTCGCCATCGTGACCGGCCGTATTCCCACCGGATCGACCCTGCCGGGCGAGGTCGAGATCGCCGAACAGCGCGGCCTTTCCCGATCGGTGGTGCGCGAGGCGCTGCGCATGTTGTCGGCCAAGGGGCTGGTGGTCAGCAAGCCCAAGGCGGGCACGCGGGTGCGCGAGCGGTTGGAATGGAACCTGCTCGACCCCGAACTGCTCGCCTGGATGTTCGAGGGCGAGCCGCCTGCGGGCTTCGTCCAGAGCCTGTTCCAGCTCCGCCTGATCGTCGAGCCCGCCGCCGCCGAACTCGCCGCCGTCAAGCGCGACACGCGCCAGCTGTCCCGCATGGGTGCGGCACTGGAGGCGATGGGCGAACATGGCCTCCATACCGAACAGGGCCGCGCCGCCGACCAGCTGTTCCACAACATCATCCTGGAGGCGACGGCCAACGAGTTGCTGATCAGCCTGTCGGGCAGCATCGGCGCGGCGGTCCGCTGGACGACACTGTACAAGCATCGCAGCGCCAAGCTGCCACGCGACTCCATGCCCGAGCACCGCCACCTGTTCGCCGCCATCGCCGATGCCGACGCCGCAGCGGCGCGTGCGGCCACCATCGTGCTGGTCGAACAGGCCCGCGAGGATACCGAACGCGCGCTGGCGCGATGATCCGGTCGATTCCGGTCGCGGGTTCCCCGGCAAATGTCTCACATCGAAACGCGTGGCACACCACTTCTGCCTTGAAAGCTTTTGGCGAAACATCCGCCAGGCGCTAGGTCGAATGCAGCACAGGGCATTTCGTAGAGGGTGATATGAAGAAGATGATTTTCGGCGCGATGGCTGCCATCGCAACGCTGGCCGCCACGCCGGCCTTTGCGGGCGTCACGTCGACTTCATATCTCACGCCCCCGACCTATGCGTCGGACACCACGCTGATCGACTTCACGAACGGGATCCCTGCGGGCTTTTCGCTGAACGGCGGCTCGATCCTGAACGACTCGACCTCGACCGGGTCCTACCAGGGTGCGCTGATGCCCGCCGGTGGCAGCGGCAACTATCTCGCCGTCGGCAAGACCATGGGTTCGCCGGCCCTCCTGAAGGGAACCGGTTCGATCGGTTGGGGCGGGGTCAGCCTGCTCTGGGGTTCGATCGACACGTTCAACTCGCTCGACGTGCTCGACACGCTGGGCAACGTGCTGGCGACGATCACCGGCTCGACCATCCCGAATGGCTCGGCGGGCGACAACCGCTACGTCACCTACACGGTGGATGCGAACACCGGACGCCAGATCGGCGGCCTTCGCTTCTCGTCGCCGACCGACGCGTTCGAAGTCGACAACATCGCCTTCTCGCGCCCGACCTCGGTGCCGGAGCCGGGCACGATCGCGCTGTTCGGCCTCGCGATCCTGGGCCTGGCCATGTTGCGCGCCCGCAAGATGAAGGCTCAGCCGCTGGCGCAGTAATGCTGTCCTGATCCGATCAGGACTAAAGGGCGAGCACCGCAGGGTTCTCGCCCTTTTTGCGTCATGCCCTCCGCCGAGCACGGCGGCTGCTCATGACAGCAGCGTGGACGGGTGATCACGCACCCGACGCTCGCTCCGGCACCTCCGCAGCCCGAATGGTCGCGCACGGCTGGTTGGCAGCGGCGCTTCCTCCGGCGTGACGGCATCCCGCAAGGAGCGGACAGGCCACCACGCCCGGCTTCATGCCCTCCAATCAGCTCACCGCCTCGAACACGAAGGCCGTCCCGACGAAATCGCCCTTCAGCGGCGCACGCAGTCCCCGATTCATCCAGTAAGCGCCCGACGCCCGCTCCGGCACACCGGCAGGCCTGGCTGAACCGTCGAGCATCCGCACCGCATAGGTCCGCGCCGGGTCCAGCCCCTGCGCATGGATGGCGGCGGGATTGTCGCGCCACATCGACGAATGCAGCATCTGGAACAGCACCGCCTGGCGCTTGTCCTGCCCGACATACATGGTGGCCGCGGTCGCATTGTCACCGGTCGGCGATTCCAGCCGATAGAGCGCACCGCGCTGTACCGTCTGGCGGATGGTCTTGTACGCCGCCACCCATTTGCGAGCGGTGGCGAAGTCGGCGTCAGCCCATTTGTCGAGGTTCGCCCCGATGCCCAGCCCACCCTGCATCGACGACAGGAACCGATAGTCGAGGCTGGTGACGCGGGTGTTCGCCCAATTGGGGCTGTCCGTGACCCAGGCCATCATGACCGCCACCGGATAGGCGCGGGTAAAGCCGTCCTGGATGGTCAGCCGGTCCGCCGGGTCGGTATTGTCCGATGGCCAGACCTCGTCGGTCAGCCCGATGATCCCCAGGTCGATGCGACCGCCACCACCCGAACAGGCTTCGATCTCCAGCCTGGGGTGCCGCCGCCGCAGTTCGGACAGGATGTAGTAGAGGTTGCGGACATATTCGACATAGACACGCTGCTGGTCGGCGACCGGCTGCTCCGGCCAGCCCGCCTCGGTCCAGTTGCGGTTATAGTCCCACTTCAGGAAGGCGATGTCGTTCTCGCTGACCAGCTTGTCGAGCACGGTCAGCAGGTGGTCGCGCACATCCGCGCGCGCCAGGTTGAGGACGAGCTGGTTGCGCCCCTCGGTTCGCGGCCGGTCGGGGAAGTTCAGCACCCAGTCGGGATGCGCGCGGTACAGGTCGCTGTCGACATTGACCATCTCTGGCTCGACCCACAGGCCGAAGTCCATGCCCAGCCCCTTCACCCGGTCGATCAGCGGTTTCAGGCCGTTCGGAAACTTGGTCGGGTTGACCGTCCAGTCGCCCAGCCCCGCCTTGTCGCTGTTGCGCGCGCCGAACCAGCCGTCATCGACCACGAACCTCTCGACGCCGATCTTCGCCGCCTTCTCGGCCAGCGCCATCTGCCCCGCCTCGGTCACGTCGAAGGCCGTGGCTTCCCAGCTATTGTAGAGTACCGGCCGCAACCGCGCCCTGGTGCCGCGCGGCAGGATGTTGGCGACCTCGAAATCATGGAAGGTCCGCGATGCCCCGCCCAGGCCGCCATTCGAATAGCCCGCATAGAAGATCGGCGTGTCGAGCGTCTCACCGGGCTTCAGTGTCCAGGAAAAGTCATACGGGTTGTATCCGCCCGCGATCCGCACCCGACCCAGATTGTCCGACGCCACGCTGATCCGGAACGATCCCGACCAGGCGAGCGCCCCATACCAGACGGGGCCATGCTCCTCGCTGGTCAGCCCTTCGCGGCCGATCGCGAACCACGGGTTGTTGCCATGCCCGGTCGATCCGCGACGGCTTTCCAGCACGGTCTCGGCCGCTTCGACCGGCACCGTCTTCTGCGTCCACTCGGCGGCGTGGCGGCCGGTCAGATAATGGAGCCGATAGTCATCGCCCACCGGCAGCGAGAGGACCGCCGCCGCCAGCTGGTCGACGCGCACCGGCCTTGCGTCGCCATTGCGTACCCTGGCCGAACGGGCAACGATTCCGGTGGCGGGATCGATCGTGTAGGTCAGCGTGACGAACAGCGGACGGCGGATATCGGCAAGCTCGACGGTCAGCGTCTCGCCACTGGCGCGGTGGCTGCGATATTTCAGCACGAGGTCGCGATTGCCGTCGGCGAACAGCGCCTTGACGCCCGGCTCGCTGACCAGCCCCTCACCCTGCCCCGGATATTCCTGAAGCGTGACCGACCCGGCGGGGTCGAAGCCGGACAACTCGCCCGGGGCCTTCAGCACGACGGGATCGCCCGTCTTGACCGGATCGCCGGAGATCAGCGGATCACCGTCCGCCAGCGCCGCCCCCCAGTAGAGCGGCTGGAGATAGCCCTTCTCGTCCACCCCCATGGCATAGGTGACGCCGCCGCCATCCAGGCGAAAGACCTTCGCCCCCGCGGGCGCCGTCACCTTTGCTAGGGCCGGGGTGGCCAGCGCGACGACCGCCGCCCCCGCCAGAATCGCGTTCCGCCAGCGCATCAAACTCTCCTGCAAACCTTTGCATTAGGTCTGACATACCGCGCTGGCGAAGCGCAAGGGCTTGTTTCAAAAGGCGACGCGCGCCGATACCCGCACTGTTCGCGGCGCGCCCGGATAGACCCAGACGGTGCTGTACGAGCTCATCGCATAATCGACGTCGAACAGATTGTCCGCCTCGGCCCGGACGGTCAGTGCCGGCGTCACGCCGATCTCCCCGGCGATCTTGGCCTTCGTATAGGCGGGCAGCCTGAGGCCGCTGGTGTCGATCGCCCCGGCACGGTCGCCGACATAGGTGGCCCCGGCCGAAACCGACCATTCGGTTCCCCATCCGGTCGGATAGCGCCCCACCGCCAGCAGCGTGCCCGAATGCTTGGCGACGTTCAGCACGTCGGGCGTGGCAAAGGTCCGGTCGTCCGCCCGCGCATCGATATAGGCATAGTTGGCGACGATCTGCCACCGCTTGGCGATGTCCATCGAGGCGTCCAGTTCGACGCCCCGGCTCTTCAGCGAACCGACCGGCGCGTTGTAGCTGGCATTGACCGGATCGGTGGTCAGGATCCCCTGCTTCTCGATATCGAAATAGGTCGCGGCGACGTTGATCCCCGGCCAGCGCCCGGCAACGCCCAGTTCATAGCCGCGCGCTTCTTCCGGTCCGAATGCCGCGCCTTCGGGATTGCTGTCGGTCGGTCGCCCGCTGCCCGAGTTGAGCAGGAAAGACTCGCCCCAATTCGCATGGACCGCCACCGTGTCGGTCACGCGGTATCGCGCGCCGACCCGGAACTTGACCGGATCGCCCGTGGCCCGGGTGACCAGCCCGGTCAGGTTGCGCCGCAGCTGCTGGCGATACAGGTCGTAGCGCACGCCGCCGGTCAAGGTCAGCCGGTCGGTGATGTCCCACATATCCTGTACGTAGACGGTGCCCGCCGCGCGGGTCTCGGTCTGGTTCAGGAACGGCAACAGCGTCGGCTGCGGCCCGCCATAGACCGGATCGAACACGTCGATCGCATAGGGGTTGGCGGCGCTGGGATTGCGACGGCGCAGCAACTCGAGATAGCGCAGCGTATAGCCCTTCACCCCGATGCTGGGATGATGGACGCCGGCCGCGTCGAAGCGCCCGGCCAGCTCGATCCGGGCCGCCAGATCCTCGGACTCGTAACCGCGCTCACGCCGCTGCCGCCAGAGGGTGCGGTTGTCGACCAGGCGCGACTGGTCGCTCGAAAAGCCGCGCAGCGTCGCATAGCGCCACACCACGCCGCCGTTCAGCGACCACTCGCCGCCCAGCGCCTGCTCTCCGGTCAGTTGCAGCCGGGTGTTGCGCGCCCGCGTGACGCCGTCGTTCGGTTCGCCGTAGAAGCGGTTATAGGGCACGGCCAGGGCGTCGCCCCTGACCGCGGGCACACCCCGGTCGAAGGCGGAATCGAACGTCGTATATTCGGCCAGCGCGGTCAGCCTGGTGCCGTCCGCCGGGGCCCAGGTCAGCGAGGGGGAGACGACACGGCGCGACGGGTTGGTGAAGTCGCGATAGCCGTCCGAATCCTCCGCCGCGACGACGATCCGTCCTGCCAGCGTCGAGGACAGCGGCCCGGTCACGTCTAGCTCGCCGCGCCGCGTGTTGAACGATCCGTAGAGCAGCGTTGCGTTGACCGCCGAGGTGAAGCGCGGCGTCTTCGACACGATATTGACGCGGCCCGCCGGGTCGATGTCGCCGAACACGGCGCCCGCAGGGCCCTTCAGCACCTCGATCCGCTCGGTCGTCGCCGGATCGCGCGGCGGGGCCAGGCCGCGATTGGCGAGGAAGCCGTCGATATAATATTCCGCCCCGCCGTCCGGCGTGCCCAGAAAGCCGCGGATCGCGAAGTTGTCGAGGAAGCCGCCGCGATTATTCTGCTGGCTGACCCCGCTGAACAATTCCAGTGCGTCGGACAGCCGATAGGTGCCGTTGGCGACCAGCAGGTCGCGCTCCAACGACCGGCTCGACTGCGACATGCGCCGGGTCAACAGATCCGAGCCCAGCGTCGAATCCCGATCCGATCGCGTTCCCAGCACGACGATATCGCCGTGATCGTCCGGCACCGTGTCGCGGGCTTGCTCCTGCTGGGCAAGCGCCGGTGTCGCCAGCATCAACAGGGCGAGCGCCGAAGACGTCAGCCGAAACCCCCTCGGCATGATAAAGATGGACATGCATTTCTCCCGTGGGGGGGCGCATATCGCCACAATCGGTATGTTACAACATCTCTGTTTGCTGGCAGGAATCCTGGCGTCAGTCGGCAGGCCAGAGCGTTTTCAGCGGCCGGGCGGTATCGGCCAGCGCTTCCTCGGGGATCATCGCCGCGCCCGCCACCAGGGCCTTGCCCTGCACGAAGTCGCGCATCGCGTTGACGCAGTCGAGCGCGACGACACGTCCACGCCGCAGATAGACGATCGAGAAGCTGCGCGTTGCCGGATCGCCGCGCAGGATCGCCCGGTCATGGCCGCTCGACAGACCGACCGTCTGCAGCTTCAGGTCATACTGGTTTGACCAGAACCACGGCACCGCGTGATAAGCCACGTCGCGCCCGACGATCGTGCGCGCGACGACGGTCGCCTGGTCGTTGGCGTTCTGCACCGATTCCAGGCGGATCACCGCGCCTTCCGCAAAGTCGTTGGCGTGCGCCGCGCAGTCGCCGATCGCAAAAGCATGCGCCAGGCTGGTACGCCCCTGCGCATCGACCAGCACGCCATTGTCACCGGCGGCCCCGGCGGCGATCAGTGGCGCGACGGCGGGTATGATGCCGATACCGACGATCGCCATCTGCGCCGGGATGACCGTCCCATCGGCCAGCCGCACCCCGGTCACGCGCCCCTGCCCCTCGATACAGGTCACACTGTCGTTCAGCCGGACGGTGACGCCGTGCGCGCGGTGCTCATCCTCGTAGAAACGCGACAGCGCCTCGCCCGCCACCCGTGCAAGCACCCGGTCCTGCGCCTCGACGATGGTCACCGCCTTGCCGAACTTGGTCAGCACGGCGGCGGCCTCCAGCCCGATATAGCCGCCGCCGATCACCACCACCTCGCGGACCGAAGGCAGCTCGGCGATCAGCCGGTCGACATCGGCGCGGGTGCGGACCGAATGGACGCCCACCAGGTCATGCCCGTCGCATGACAGCCGCCGCGCATGGCCCCCGGCGGCCCAGATCAGCCGATCATAGGCGATCACCGCGCCCGCATCGCTCGTGACGCATCGCGCCTCGGCATCGACAGCGACGATCCGTTCCCCCAGCCGCAGCGCGACGTCGCGCTCGGCCCAGAAGCGTTCGGGGCGGATCAGCAACCGCTCGAACGGCTTGTCGCCCGCCAGATACTCCTTGGACAGCGGCGGCCGCTCATAGGGCGCGAACGCTTCCTCGCCGATCAGGGCGATGGTTCCGCCGAACCCCTCCTGCCGCAGCGCGATCGCGGCCTGCGCGCCCGCATGACCGGTGCCGACGATGACGATGTCGTAAGACGAAACATGCTCATGGGTCATGCCGCCCTCCCTAGGATGGAATGGCGACACCTGCCAATCACCATGACAAAGCGTGGCCGAGGCGAAACAGCGTCTTCAATCGCACGACGCTTGCCGCTAGGGAACGGAGCAAATCCTCAGGAGACACCATGAGCAAGCTGCACCTCGTGTTCGGCGGCCGCGTCAGCGATCCGCAGACCCTCGACTTCGTCAACCCCGCCGAGCTGGAAGTGGTCGGCGTATTCCCGGACTATGCCAGCGCCGAAAAGGCGTGGCGTGCCGCCGCACAGCGCACCGTCGACGATGCCGAAATGAAGTTCGTCGTGGTGCACCTGCACCGCCTGCTTGAGCCGACGCTGGGCTGATGTGTGGCTAGGCGAAGTTGGGGGCACGGCCTTCGACTTCGCTTTGGCGGAGTGGTAGGGCCACCCTGCCTCTCCACTCATTCGCCAAATCACCTACCCGCCGTTCACACTGAGTGAAGTCGAAGTGCACGGGTAGACGACTTGGGCCGGGCTTATCTCCCGCGTGAGGCCCCGCGTAGGGCTAGGTCCGGACGTGGCCTTCGACTACGCTCAGGCTGAACCGAGGGTGGGGATGCGCCTCACCTCAGGCGTGACGATAGCGCCACAACAGCAACGGCTTGGCAAAGGCCAGCCCGGCGATGAAGCCGCCGATATGCGCGGCGACCGCGATCGCGCCCATCCCCATGCCGGCATAGCCGAGCAACAGCTGGATGCCGATCCATCCCGCCGCCAGCCACAGGACATGGGTGAACTCGGCGGACAGCCCGGCAATACCCCTGGTCGCACGCCGCCGCCCGAACAGCAGCGCATAGGCCCCGACGATCGCCGAGATCGCGCCGCTCGCGCCGATCATCGGCATGGGTGAGCCCGGTTCGGGGAAATATTGCGCCATCGCCGCGGCATAAGCCCCGACGACATACAGCACCACAATCCCGCGCGAGCCCAGCGCGCGTTCGGTCTGCGCGCCGCAATAGACCAGCATCACGAGGTTGAAGGCGATATGCGCGAACCCGCCATGGATCAGGGTCGCGCTCAGCGGGGTCAGCACGGTCGGCACCGCAAAGCCGAAATCGGGGGGCAACGCCGCGCCCTCGAAGCGCAGGGGGATGAAACCGCCCGCGACCGCCGCATCCGGCACCATGCCGGTCACTATGAGGATCAGCGACACGGCCGCCGTGACGACCGCAATGGCCGTAGTCGCCCGTGCCGCTGCCCAATTCATCGGATCAGATGAATTCGATCTTGTTGACGACGTAGTAGCGGTCGCCCGACGGCACCGTCACTTCGACCTCTTCGTCGAGCTTGCGCCCGATCAGCGCACGGCCGAGCGGCGAATTGTAGCTGATCCGGCCGGTCTTGGCGTCCGCCTCGGTCTGGCCGACGATCTGATACTTGATCGGCTTGTCGTCCTCGTCGAGCAGCGTGACGGTCGCACCGAACACGATCTTGTCGCCCGACAGGTCCTTCGGGTCGATGATCTGCGCACGGCTCAGCTTGTCCTCGATGTCGGCGATCGTCGCCTCGACCTGGCCCTGCCGTTCCTTGGCCGCATGATATTCGGCGTTTTCGGACAGGTCGCCGTGTGCACGCGCTTCCTCGATCGCGTCGACGATCAGCGGCCGCTCTTCTTTCAGACGCCGCAGATCCTGGGTGAGCTTGTCATAGCCCTCCTGGAGCATCGGCATCTTTTCGACGGTCGCCATAATCCTAGTCCCCAATTCCATACGCATTCCCGGTACGGACCGCCCTCCCCAAGGGGAGAGCGGCCCGCCAGCACATCATGTTCTCATGTCGGGATCAGTTGTGCGAACGGGAATAGTAGGATTGCAAGGGGCGTACTTCAAGACCACGGGTGCCCGCGGCCGCAATCGCCTTGGCCGCTTCGACGCTGGCGGGCGCCGTGGTGAAGTACGGAATCTTCTGTCCCAGCGCCGCCTGACGGATCGGCTTGGAGTCCTTCAGGCTCTGCCATCCCTCGGTCGTGTTGAAGATCAGGGTGATGCCGCCGTCCTTGATCCGGTCGACGATATGCGGCCGCCCCTGCGCCACCTTGTTGATCTTCTCGACCGTGACACCGGCCCGGTCGAGATAATCGGCGGTGCCGCCCGTCGCGACGATGGCGAAGCCCGCCTCCGCCAGCATCCGCGCAGCGGGAACGATCTGTTCCTTGTCGCCGTCCTTCACGCTGATGAAGACCGCGCCTTCGGTCGGCAGGACGGTGCCCGCCCCCAGCTGCGACTTGGCGAACGCCGTCGTGAAGTCGGGGTCGATGCCCATGACCTCGCCGGTCGACTTCATTTCGGGCGACAACACCGGATCGACGCCGGGGAAGCGCGCGAACGGGAAGACCGCTTCCTTGACCGCATAATAATCGATGTGGCGGTTGATCTGCGGCAGGTCGGCCAGCTTCTCGCCCGCCATGACGCGCGCGGCGATCTTGGCGATGGGCGTGCCGATCGCCTTGGCGACGAAGGGCACGGTCCGGCTGGCGCGCGGATTGACCTCGATCAGATAGACCTGGCCGTCCTTCACCGCGAACTGGATGTTCATCAGGCCGCGCACGTTCAGGCCGCGCGCCAGCGCCTCGGTCTGGCGCTCGATCTCGGCGATGATCTCCGCCGACAGGCTGTAGGGCGGCAGCGAGCAGGCCGAGTCGCCCGAATGGACGCCAGCTTCCTCGATATGCTGGAGCACGCCCGCCACGACGACCTGGTCGCCGTCGCAGATCGCGTCCACGTCCACCTCGATCGCGTCGCGCAGATACTGGTCGATCAGCACCGGCGCGTCGCCCGACACCTGCACCGCCGTCTGGATATAATCCTCCAGCTGCTGCGGCCCGTCGACGATCTCCATGGCGCGGCCGCCCAGCACGAAGCTGGGGCGCATCAGCACCGGATAGCCGACCCGCTCGGCGACGATCAGCGCTTCCTCACGGCTCCGCGCGATGCCGTTCTTCGGCTGGCGCAGCTTCAGCTTGTCGACCAGCGCGGCGAACTGCTCGCGGTCCTCGGCCAGGTCGATGGCGTCGGGGCTGGTGCCCAGGATCGGGATACCGGCCGCTTCCAGCGCGCGGGCGAGGTTCAGCGGGGTCTGGCCGCCGAACTGCACGATCACGCCGACCAGCTCGCCCTTCGACTTCTCGACGTCCAGGATCGCGAGCACGTCCTCGGCGGTCAGCGGCTCGAAATACAGCCGGTCCGAGGTGTCATA
Source organism: Sphingomonas flavida (assembly GCF_036663655.1). Lineage (NCBI taxonomy): Bacteria > Pseudomonadati > Pseudomonadota > Alphaproteobacteria > Sphingomonadales > Sphingomonadaceae > Sphingomonas > Sphingomonas flavida. The sequence goes on along the minus strand of NZ_JAXOJH010000007.1, from coordinate 181,134 downwards.
GTCGGTGCTGACCGTTTCCGGGTTGCAGTTGACCATGATCGTCTCATAGCCCGCATCTGCCAGCGCGAAGCAGGCGTGGCAGCAGCAATAGTCGAACTCGATGCCCTGCCCGATCCGGTTCGGACCACCGCCGAGAATGACGATCTTCTTGCGGTCGCTCGGCACCGCCTCGTCCTCGGGCTCGCCGAAGGTCGGGGCTTCGTAGGTCGAGTACATGTACGGCGTCTTGGCGTCGAACTCGGCCGCGCAGGTGTCGATCCGCTTGAAGACCGGACGCACGCCCAGCTTCTGGCGATGCTCGCGCACCTCCTGCTCGGTCACGCCGCCGGTCATCATCTTGACGACTTCGTGGATCAGGCCCGAACCACGCGCGATGCCGCGATCCATGCCGCGCAGGTTCGCCGATTGCAGCGCCAGATAGGCCAGCCGCTTGTCGGAGAAACCCATCGACTTCAGGTGGCGCATACCCGCCGCGTCCTGCGGCAGGCCGTTTGCCATGACTTCCGCTTCGGCCGCGACGATCTCGGCGATCCGCTCCAGGAACCAGGGATCATACTTGGCGATCGCATGGACCTCGGCGACGGTAAAGCCTTCGCGCAGCGCCTGGGCGGCGACCAGCAGCCGGTCCGGGGTCGCCTTGGCCAGCGCCGCCTCGATCTCGGCGCGCGGGGCACCGACCAGATGCTCGACATCGTTGAAGCCGCTCAGGCCCGTCTCCAGGCCACGCAGCGCCTTCTGCATCGATTCATGGATGTTGCGGCCGATCGCCATCACCTCGCCGACCGACTTCATCGCGGTCGACAGATAGGGCTCGGAGCCCTTGAACTTCTCGAACGCGAAGCGCGGGATCTTGGTGACGACATAGTCGATCGTCGGCTCGAACGAGGCCGGGGTCGCGCCGGTGATGTCGTTGTCGATCTCGTCCAGCGTATAGCCGACCGCCAGCTTGGCCGCGACCTTGGCGATCGGGAAGCCGGTGGCCTTCGACGCCAGTGCCGACGAACGCGACACGCGCGGGTTCATCTCGATGACGATCAGGCGGCCGTCCTTCGGATTGACCGCGAACTGCACGTTCGAGCCGCCCGTCTCCACGCCGATCTCACGCAGCACCGCCAGGCTGGCGTTGCGCATGATCTGATATTCCTTGTCGGTCAGGGTCAGCGCGGGCGCGACGGTGATCGAGTCGCCGGTGTGGACGCCCATCGGATCGATATTCTCGATCGAGCAGATGATGATGGAATTGTCGTTGCGATCCCGCACGACCTCCATCTCATATTCCTTCCAACCGAGCAGCGATTCCTCGATCAGCACCTCGGTCGTCGGCGAGGCGTCGAGCCCGGCGCGGACGATCGCGATGAATTCCTCGCGGTTATACGCAACGCCGCCGCCGGTGCCGCCCAGCGTGAAGCTGGGACGGATGATGGCGGGCAGGCCAACCTTCTCCAAGCCCTCCAGCGCTTCGGCTTCGGTATGCGCGATGGCCGAGCGGGCGGATTCCAGCCCGATCTTCTCCATCGCGACCTTGAACTTCTGACGGTCCTCGGCCTTGTCGATCGCCTCGGCATCGGCGCCGATCATCTGGACGCCGAACTTCTCCAGCGTGCCGTCCTCGAACAGCGCCAGCGCGGTGTTCAGCGCGGTCTGGCCGCCCATGGTCGGCAGGACCGCGTCGGGGCGCTCCTTCTCAATGATCTTAGCGACGACCGCGGGCGTAATCGGCTCGACATAGGTCGCGTCGGCCAGCTCGGGATCGGTCATGATCGTCGCCGGGTTGGAATTGACCAGGACGATGCGATAGCCCTCTTCCTTCAGGGCCTTGATCGCCTGCGTGCCAGAATAATCGAACTCGCACGCCTGGCCGATGACGATGGGCCCCGCGCCGATGACGAGGATGGAGGAGATGTCGGTGCGTTTTGGCATTACTTTTCTTCCGAAGCTGGTGCGTTGCCGATGAAGCCGATCTTGTTCATCGGCACGACTGCGCTGACTTTTTTGAGCACGCACTCAATCTTGGTGAAATCGGCATTCGGGCTTCCCCGAAATACGACCTCGCGGCCCCTGAGCACCAGCCAGCTGCGCGGCGCACGGCAAGCGTCGGCCATGGCGTTCAGGTCAGCCTGACTCACCGGACGCGGAGGCCGGGTCGGTTGCGCCGCGACCTGCAAGGCAAGTGCGAGCAACAGGCTCATTTCCGAAGCGACCCCACGAACCGCTCGAACAGATAGAAGCTGTCCTGCGGCCCCGGCGAGGCTTCGGGGTGGTACTGGACCGAGAAGGCCGGGCGGTCGGTCAGCTCAAGCCCCGCATTCGACCCGTCGAACAGCGACACATGCGTCTCGCGCGCATTGGCAGGCAGTGTCTCGCGCTCGACCGCGAAGCCGTGGTTCATGCTGGTGATCTCGACCAGACCGTCGGACAGGCGCTTGACCGGGTGGTTCGCACCGCGATGCCCCTGGTGCATCTTGCTGGTCTTGGCGCCCACCGCCAGACCCAGAAGCTGGTGGCCCAGGCAGATACCGAACAGCGGCTTGCCGGTGTCGAGCAGCTGGCGGATCACCGGCACCGCATATTCGCCCGTCGCCGCCGGATCGCCGGGGCCGTTGGACAGGAAGATGCCGTCCGGGTTCAGTGCCATCACATCCTCGTAGGACGCGGTGGCGGGGACCACCGAGACCTTCGCACCGGCCTGGACCAGGTTGCGGAAGATGTTGTGCTTGCTGCCATAATCGATCGCGACGACGTGTGGGCGATCCGCACCCTCGGCCCCGGCATAACCGAAGCCCAGCCGCCACAAGCCGCCCTCGCGCGTCTCGCCCCAGCCATAATGCAGCTCGGTCGACACGTCCTTGGCGAGGTCCATGCCCTCCAGCCCCGGCCAGGCGCGCGCCTTCTCCAGCAGCGCGGCGATGTCGAACTCACCGGCGGCCGAATGCGCGATCACGCCGTTGGGCGCGCCGCCTGCACGGATGCGGCGGGTCAGCGCGCGGGTGTCGATGCCCGCCAGGCCGATGCGGTTGTGCCGCACCATCCACCCGGCCAGGTTCTCCATCGCGCGGAAGTTGGACGGGGCGGTCGGATCCTCGCGGACGATCATGCCCAGCGCGTGCGGCGCGTCCGCCTCGATATCGTCGGGGTTGGCCCCGACATTGCCGATATGCGGGAAGGTGAAGGTGATGATCTGCCCCGCGAAGGACGGATCGGTCATGATCTCCTGATAGCCGGTCATCGCGGTGTGGAAGCACACCTCGCCGACGGCATCACCCTCGACGCCGAAACCGCGTCCCCATAACACGTCTCCGCTCGCCAGAACGAGGACGCCCGTGGCGCCTTCAGGCTTTTCAGGCATGGCGAATGGCTTGGCGTCGGCCATGATCGGCGGGCACTCCTGCTAAAATGTCTGCAATGTCGCTAAGTGGCGTCCGCTAGGGCCATCGGGCGTTCGCGTCAACCGGTTCACGGAAATGCTTCCCTGCGCTATCGTCCCGCCTTTCAGACAAGACGGACAAAACATGATTCGCGACGACATCAAGGCCGCGCAGGTGGCCGCCATGAAGGCCGGCGACAAGGAAAGCCGCGCGGCGATCAGCCTGATCCAGGCCGCCATCAAGAACCGCGACATCGAACTCCGCACCGGAACCGCGCCCGCCGACGACGACATGGTCGTGATCGAAGTGCTGCAGAAGATGGTCAAGCAGCGCCGCGAATCGATCGCGATGTACGAACAGGGCGGCCGCCAGGAACTGGCCGACGCCGAGAAGGCCGAGGTCGCGGTGATCGAACGCTTCCTGCCTCAAACGCTGACCGAGGACGAGACCAAGGCCGCGATCGAGGCGATCAAGGCGGAGATCGGCGCGAGCGGGATGAAGGACATGGGCCGGGTGATGGCCGAGTTGAAGGCACGACATGCGGCGGTGCTGGATATGAGCAAGGCGAGCGGGTTGGTGAAGGCTTCGCTGGCGTAAGATTGGGGAGCGGGGCTGATGCGGGGTTTCGATCGCAAGCGTGGCCCCCTCCCCCAACCCCTCCCGCCTGCGGGAGGGGAGCCGCGAACGGCATGGGGAGAAAACTGCCCTCCCCAAAGTGCGCATCCCCTCCCGCAGGCGGGAGGGGACCGAGGGGAGGGCCCCCGGTCTTTCCGCGTGGGCAGACCTACGCAGAAGGCGCGTGAACTCCGCCTCAACCCGACTGACGCCGAGCGCCGGTTGTGGCGGGCGCTATCGAGACGCCAGATCGCGGGTATCCGGTTCAACCGGCAGGTGCCGGTAGGCCCCTACATCGCCGACTTCGCCGCCCGATCGGAAAAGCTGATCGTCGAAGTCGATGGCGGCCAGCATGACGAACGCACCGCCTATGACGAAGCGCGCACGCGTTATCTCGAAGCCCAGGGCTGGCGCGTCATCCGCTTCTGGAACAACGAAGTTCTGGGCAATCTCGAGGGCGTCGTCCAAACCATCGAATGTGCGCTTGCGGAGAAGCCCTCCCCTCGATCCCCTCCCGCCTGCGGGAGGGGAAGCGCTATCGGCAACCGCAATCCCAAGTAACTCCCCTCCCGCAGGCGGGAGGGGCTGGGGGAGGGAGGGCCACGCACGTTCGAGAGCCCTGCAACCACCCCCACCCCCTTGCCAAAACACCCCCATCCCGCTACAAATTATAATCGCGAGGACGCCATGAGCCTGACCCCGCAATTCCTTGACGAGCTTCGCGCTCGGACCAGCCTGTCGGCGTTGATCGGCAAGACGGTGAAGCTGCAAAAGGCGGGCCGGGAATATAAGGGCTGCTGCCCTTTCCATAACGAAAAGACGCCCAGCTTCTACGTCAACGACGACAAGGGCTTCTACCATTGCTTCGGCTGCTCGGCGCATGGCGATGCCATTCGCTGGATGACAGACCAGCGCGGCCTGCCCTTTATCGACGCGGTCAAGGAACTGGCGCAGGTCGCCGGGCTCGACATGCCCGAGCAGGACCGCCGCGCCGCGCAGAAGGCCGAGCGTGCCAAGGGCCTGCACGATGCGATGGCCGATGCGGCGGGCTGGTTTTCCGAGCAACTGGGCGGCCTGTCGGGCGGTGACGCGCGCGAATTGCTGACCCGTCGCCGCGTTACGCCGGAGACGGCACGCGCGTTCGGCCTGGGCTTCGCGCCCGACAGCCGTGGCAAGCTGAAGGCCGCGCTGAAGGAGTATGGCGACCCGGCGCTGATCGAGTGCGGGCTGTTGATCAAGGTCGATGGCAAGGACCCCTATGACCGGTTCCGCGGCCGGTTGATGATCCCGATCCGCGACGCACGCGGCCGGGTGATTGCGTTCGGCGGCCGGATCATCGGCGACGGCGAACCCAAATACCTGAATTCACCCGACACCCCGCTCTTCGACAAGGGGCGCACGCTCTACAATCTCGACCGCGCCGCCCCCGCCGTGCGCAAGTCCGGCCGCGTGCTGGTGGTCGAGGGGTATATGGACGTCATCGCCCTCGCCCAGGCCGGGATCGCCGAGGCGGTCGCGCCGCTCGGCACCGCGCTGACCGAGCATCAGCTGGAACGGCTGTGGCGCATGGTCGACGTGCCGACGCTGTGCTTCGACGGCGATGCGGCGGGACAGAAGGCCGCGATCCGCGCCGCGCACCGCGCGCTGCCCTTGCTCCAGCCGGGACGCAGCCTGTCCTTCGTCACGCTGCCGCAGGGCCAGGATCCCGACGATCTGGTGCAGGAAAAAGGTGCGGCGGGTTTCGAGGCGGTGCTCACCCGCGCGACGCCGCTCAGCGAGTTGCTGTGGCAGTCGGAGATCGCCCAGGCCCAGACCGACACGCCAGAGGGCCGCGCAGCACTGAAGCAGCGGCTGGAGGAACTGGCGCAGCAGATCCCGCACAAGGATCTGGCCTACGAATATAAGCGCGCGCTGATGTCGCGCTATTTCGACGTCTTCGGCATTCGCCGCGCCAATGCAGCGGCGGTGCACCAGGCGGTGGCCGAGGCCAATCGCCATGTCGGGCGCGGCGTCGAATACAGCCTGCGCCGCGCCGTCCTGCTCGGCCTGATGCGCTATCCGCATGTCCTGTGCCGCTATATGGACGAGATCAGCCGGCTGGACATGGGCGACCGCTATCTCAACGACTGGCGGCACCATCTGCTCGACGCGGCGGTCAACGACCCGCATCTGGCGCGCAAGGATGCCGCCGAGGCGGAAAGCCTGATCGAACAGATCATGGCGACCACCGACGTCCATCCGATCGACGCGCGCGACTATACCCGCGACCTGGCGTTCAGCTTCTTCAGCAAATTGTCCGATCCCGCCATCGCGGTGCGCGACCTGGAAAAGGTCATCGAGGTGATGCTGGAGGAAAGCGAGACGCGGCAGAACCGCGAACGCGCGGTCGAGGCGTTCCAGGCCGACATGACCGAGGATCGCTTTGCCGAGCAGACGCGGTGCCACGCCGCCCATGCCCAGTCGCTCGACCATCTCTATCGCTGGCTGGAGAATGCGCGCGACCTGGCGGACAAGCAAGCCGGAGAGGCCGCTTGATACGGCAACTCTCCCGCCCCATATCCGGGGCATATTGGGCGGACCACGCCCACACTGGAAAATTGCGCACGGTCCCCTCACCCGCTTGCATCCACGGCGAGCGGTGTGACAGGGGCCGGGCACGAAACCCTGAGGGCATTTGATGGCGAAGGCGAATATGGCGGCGGATACGACCGACACCACGGAAACGGGCGATGCGCCGCTGATCGACCTGAACGAAGCGTCGATCAAGAAGTTGATCGCGCGCGCCAAGAAGCGCGGCTACATCACCTACGACCAGTTGAACGAAGCGCTGCCGCAGGACCAGATGTCCTCCGACCAGCTCGAGGATATCATGGCCGCCCTCAACGAGATGGGCGTCAATATCGTCGAGAATGAGGAACAGGGCGAGGACGGCGAGACCGAGGAAGAGGCCGACGACGCCGAGACCACGGACGGCGACGCCGATGCCGGGCCCCAACCGGAAGCCAAGAAGAAGGAAACCGTCGATCGCACCGACGATCCGGTCCGCATGTACCTGCGCGAGATGGGCGCGGTGGAACTGCTGTCGCGCGAGGGCGAGATCGCCATCGCCAAGCGGATCGAGGCGGGTCGCGACACGATGATCCTGGGGCTGTGCGAAAGCCCGATCACCTTCAACGCGATCATCGACTGGTCGACCGCGCTGAACGAAGGCACGATGCAGTTGCGCGAGATCCTGGATCTCGACGCCATGCTGTCCAAGGACGCCGGCCCGGAAAATCTGGGCGAGGAGGACGAGGACGACAATGGCGAGATCAGCGCCAAGAACGCCGGTCCCCAGTTCAAGGAAGAAGAAGAGCCCGAGGAACCTTCGGTCGACGAGGAAGATGGCGAGGGCGGCGAGCGTCGCGGCCCCCGTGCCGAGGACGAGGAAGAGGACAACACCCTCTCGCTCGCCCAGATGGAGGAAACGCTCAAGCCTCAGGCGCTTGAAAAGTTCGCCAACATCACCGCGATCTACAAGAAATTCTCGAAGATCCAGCAGCAGCGCCTGGAATCCATGGCGCTGGGCGGTGAGCTGTCGGCGGCCGAGGAACGCAAGTACCACAAGCTGCGCGAAGAACTGACCGCCGAGGTCGAGAGCGTCCAGTTCCACAATGCCAAGATCGAGTATCTGGTCGATCAGCTCTATGCCTATAACCGTCGCCTGACCGCGCTGGGTGGCCAGATGCTGCGTCTGGCCGAGCGTCACAAGGTCAACCGCAAGGACTTTCTCGACCGCTATCTGGGTCATGAGCTGGACGAGAACTGGCTCGACACGGTGCGCGGGCTGGACAAGAAGTGGGGCAACTTCGCCACCAACGAAGCCGCCACCGTCGACCGCATCCGCAGCGAGATCGCCGAGATTTCGCAGCAGACCGGCATGGCGCTGACCGAATTCCGCCGCATCGTGAACATGGTGCAGAAGGGCGAGCGCGAGGCACGGATCGCCAAGAAGGAAATGGTCGAGGCCAATCTGCGCCTCGTCATCTCCATCGCCAAGAAATACACCAATCGCGGCCTGCAATTCCTGGATTTGATCCAGGAGGGTAATATCGGCCTGATGAAGGCGGTCGATAAGTTCGAATATCGCCGCGGCTACAAGTTCAGCACCTATGCGACGTGGTGGATTCGCCAGGCGATCACCCGCTCGATCGCCGATCAGGCGCGGACCATCCGTATCCCGGTCCACATGATCGAGACGATCAACAAGCTGGTCCGCACCAGCCGCCAGTTCCTGCACGAGCAGGGCCGCGAACCGACGCCGGAGGAGATGGCCGAGCGCCTCTCCATGCCGCTGGAGAAGGTGCGCAAGGTGATGAAGATCGCCAAGGAGCCGATCTCGCTCGAAACGCCGATCGGCGACGAGGAGGATTCGCACCTGGGCGACTTCATCGAGGACAAGAACGCGGTCATCCCGGTGGACGCGGCGATCCAGGCCAACCTGAAGGAAACGGTCACCCGCGTTCTGGCCTCACTCACCCCGCGCGAGGAGCGCGTGCTGCGCATGCGCTTCGGTATCGGCATGAACACCGACCATACGCTGGAAGAGGTCGGGCAGCAGTTCAGCGTGACCCGCGAGCGTATCCGCCAGATCGAGGCCAAGGCGCTGCGCAAGTTGAAGCACCCCAGCCGCAGCCGCAAGATGCGCAGCTTCCTCGACCAGTAAGGTCGCGGGAGCGGATAGAAGAAGCCGTCGACCACCCGGTCGGCGGCTTTTTTGTGGGCCATGACATGTCGCCCCCGCCCGAACCGCGATAGACTGGTCGCTCGCGAGCCAATCGCGCCGGGCCAAGGGAATGACATGGATATTCGACTGGACGATCCGACCGCGCCACATGTCGGCGACCTGCTCGCCTATCACCTTCGTGACATGCGCGGCGAAGCGGAAGAATTTTCCTTCGCGCTCGACGCCTCCGCGCTGGCCGCCCCCTGCATTTCCTTCTGGACGATCTGGGACGACGCTACGCTGGCCGGTTTCGCCGCACTCAAGCAGTTGGACACCCGGCATGGCGAAGTGAAGTCCATGCGGGTCGCACCGGGCTTTCTGGGCCGTGGTATCGGCCGTGCGCTGCTCAATCATGTCATCGCGGAAGCGCAGCGCCGCGACTATGATCGGATCAGCCTGGAGACGGGAACGACTGCGCCATACCAGCCCGCCGTCGCGCTTTATCGCAGCGCCGGCTTCCAGTCCTGCGGCGCCTTCGCCGATTATCAGCCCAGCCCGCTTAACCAGTTCTTCACGCGCGATCTGACGGTCTGATCGGTGCCGCCACTCGGCGCATCCCGTGGGTTAGGGCTCCACAATCGCGGCCGGGGGCGATAATCCCGCCACATGAAATGCCTGCTCCCGCTCCTTGCGCTGCTGACCGCCGCCGCGCCTGCGAACCAGAATGTCCCCCGCCCCGGCTATGTCCGGGTAAGGATCGATACGTCCGAAGGCCCGATCGTCGTCGCGCTCGACGCGCGCCGGGCGCCCGCGACGACCAAGAACTTCCTCGCCTATGTCGATGACGGTCGCTTCGACGGGACGGTCTTCTATCGCACCGCGCGCGACAAGCGTGATCCGAAAAAGGGCTTCGTCCAAGGCGGTATCCGCACCGACGCCCGCCGTATTCTGCCCCCCTTCCCGTTGGAAACGACGGCCAAGACCGGGATCAAGCATCTCGACGGTGCGATCTCGATGGCGCGCGGGGCGACGCCACAATCGGCGGGCGGCAATTTCGTCATCACCGTCGGCCCCGCGCCCGGCCTGGACGCACGGCCCGGCTATGACGGTTATGCCGCGTTCGGCCATGTGGTCGCAGGCATGGACACGGTGAAGAAGATCCTCGCCAAGCCCTCGGGCGGCGGTCAGGATGCGATGAAAGGGCAGATGATCCTGCAACCCGTCCACCTTTTCAAGGCCAGGCGACTGGACGGAAAGCCGCAGCCCACGGGTGAGCCAAGGATGTGGCTGTATAATTTCGGCGGGTAGGCGGCCCTGCCGTGGACCGACCGGGAATAGGGGCGTCGGTCCTACCCCCGCCAGCCGTGTGATCCCTCAGGCTGACCTGGGAGCGACATTTTTGCCGGACCACGGCAGGCACTCGCGCGGCTATGGTGTTGCCAGATCACGCCGCGCCATCCGTTCGGCCCGAGCCGAGCCAGAAGCCACCCCCTCCGTCCGCCATACCACCTTGGGCTTCACGCAAGACCGAACCCAGGCGGAGGCAATGCCAAAGAAAAAGGGCGGCGGCACCTAGTGCCACCGCCCTTTCCTGTCGAACCACAAAGGGGTTCGCCGCACCGATTACTCGGCGGCAGCGGTGCCCTTGGCCGGACGCGTGTCGCGACGCTCGGCGATACGCGCCGACTTACCGGTGCGGCCACGCAGATAGTACAGCTTGGCACGACGCACGGCGCCCTTGCGGACGACATCGATCGAGTCGACGTTCGGCGAGTAGAGCGGGAAGACGCGCTCCACACCCTCACCGAAGGAGATCTTGCGGACGGTGAACGACGAGCCCATGCCCTTGTTCGAGCGGGCGATGCAGACGCCCTCATAGAACTGGACGCGGGTGCGCTCGCCTTCGACGACCTTCACACCGACCTTCAGCGTGTCGCCGGGGCGGAATTCCGGGATCTTCTTCGTCTCGTTGAACTTGGCGATCTGCTCAGCTTCGATCTGCTGGATCACGTTCATGACACTATTCCTCAATCGTCGCCGCGCGCCAGAGGGCGACCGACCCGAACGCCCTCATGACGTTCCCAAAGGTCCGGCCGCCTTGACCGTGTATCCTCGCAAGCCATGGCATGACGCCATTTCGCGATTTTCGCATGATCCCCCGATCGCAGCACTTCAGGGATCATACGCCCTTCCCACTCGGCGGGACGGGTATATTGCGGATATTCGAGAAGGCCGCTTTCGAAGCTTTCCTCGATTCCACTGTAAGCCGCGCCCATTACGCCGGGAAGCAGCCGAACGCAAGCGTCGAGCAGCACCAGCGCCCCCATCTCGCCGCCCGACAGGATATAGTCGCCGATCGACACCTGCTCGATACCGCGCGCCTCGAACAGGCGCTCGTCGAACCCCTCGAACCGGCCGCACAGGACGGTGACGCCCGGCCCCGCCGCCAACTCGCGAACACGCGGCTGGGTGAGCGGACGGCCTCGTGGCGTCATCGCCAGCATGGGCCGGTCGTCGGCCACCGAATCCACCGCCGCCGCCAGCACATCCGCGCGCAACACCATGCCTGCCCCGCCCCCAGCGGGTGTGTCGTCGACCGAGCGATGCTTGTCGGTGGCGAAGTCGCGGATCTGCACCGTCTCCAGCGCCCAGCGATCCTCGCGCAGCGCCCGCCCCGCCAGCGAATGGCCCAGCGGTCCGGGAAACATCTCCGGATAGAGCGTCAATATCGTTGCGCGAAAGGTCACAGCGTCCAGTTCTCGATGGTCAGGCCGGGGATGTCGGCGAAGTCGGCTTCGTTATCGGTGATGACGGTGCTGCCCAGGCTGAGGGCATGGGCGGCAAGCAGCCGGTCGAACCGTCCCCGGCAAAAGGGAAGTCCCGCATAGCAGCGCGCGGCCTCTTCGTCGAACGGCAGGATCGGCATCTGCCTGGCGAGCTGCTCCAGTTGCTGCTCCAGCGGTGGTTTGCCGTGGCGGACACCCAGTGCCAGTTCGGCAAAGACGATGCTGGAGAGTCCGATCTCCCCCATCGGAGTTGCCGATACCCGGTCGAGCAACGCCGGATATTCGCCCGCAAACAGGAAAATGCAGCAATTGGTGTCGATCAGATAACGCACCAGACTATGCGTCCTTGCGGTTCAGCAGATGCCATGGTCGTTCGGGATCGTCGAATTCCCGTTCTTCCCGCTCGATCGGCTTCAGCCACGGCATCGACCCCGCAATGCCGGTCAGATCGATCGTCTTGCGCGGCGCCGGGGCGGGTTCGAACACGTAACGCCCCTGTTCCTCGCGCAACGTCATCTCCGTCCCCTCGGTCAGCCCCAGTGCGGCGGGCAGGCGCAGCGCCAGCGAATTGCCCGATCGGAAGACCTTGGCCTGATAATCCTTGCCCATGACACCTCCGTATATACGCCATGTATATACATGATGGACGACCGATCTCCAAGGAACGTTGCCCACGCTCACGCTTTGCCCTGCCATGGACGATTGCATCATCATCGGCGCGGGACCGGCAGGGCTGACCGCGGCGATCTATCTCGCCCGCTATCACCTGCGCATCCATATGTTCGACAGCGGGTCGAGCCGGGCGGCGATGATCCCGTGCACCCACAACCATGCCGGTTTCCCGGAAGGGATCAGCGGCAAGGCGCTGCTCGAGCGGATGCATGACCAGGCCCGCCGCTACGGCGCGCATTGCACGCCCCACCGGGTCACGGCGGTCCGGCCCGAGGACGGCCATTTCCGGGTTGTCACCGATGATGCCGAATATCGGACGCGCACCGTCCTGCTCGCCACCGGTGTCGTCAATCACCGCCCCCGCAAGCTGCTGCCCGAAGTCCATGACCCGGCACTGGAACGCGGGCTGATCCGCTATTGCCCCGTCTGCGACGGCTATGAAGTCACCGACAAGCGGGTTGGCGTGATCGGCACCAGCGACCATGGCATGCGCGAGGCGCTGTTCCTGCGCGGGTTCACCCGCGACGTGACGTTGATCGCGCCGGACGCGGGGCATGAGCTCGATCCCGAATGTGCCAAGGCGCTGGACGAAGCGGGCATCGCACGCGTCGACGGCCCGTGCGGCGGCTGGGCGATCGAGGGCGAGCGGATCGCACTCGACACGGCAACCGGGCGGATGGCGTTCGACAGCGTCTATCCGGCGATGGGATCGCGTATCCGGTCGGAACTGGCGGTGTCGGCGGGGGCCAAGGCGGACCCGAGCGGGTGCCTGGAGGTCGACGACCATCAGCGGACATCGGTCCCCGGCCTGTTTGCGGCGGGCGATGTCGTAAAGGGGCTGGATCAGATCAGCCATGCCATGGGCGAAGCCGGGGTCGCCGCCACGACGATCCGCAACCTGTTGAACGAGCAAAGCCCGATCAGGCGATAAAGCTGCGCTCCACGATCAGGCGGTCCTGATCCCATTCGGGCACCGCCTGAGCATTCATCGGCACCATGAAGCGGCGGCCGTCGGGACGCTCGATTTCCAACACGTCGCCCGCACCGAAATTCTCGATCAGCGCGACATGGCCCAGCTCTTCGCCATCACTGGCAATCGCAGACAGGCCGATAATGTCGGCATGATAATATTCGCCATCCTCCAGCGGAGGCAGGGCGGAACGCGGCACCGACAATTCTGTGCCGCGCAGCGCCTCGGCGGCGTTGCGGTCGGTGACCTCGACGAAGCGCGCGATAACGCCGTTCGAACCCTCGCGCGTCGATTTCATCGTCAGCGCGCCGTCGTTGAACGAGCGATAATCCGACAGGTCGTCGGCAAAGACCTTCAACCGAACCTCGCCGGTGATGCCGTGCGCGCCGATGATCACCGCCAGCGTGACGCGCGGCTCACCCGCTGGGCGAGTTGCCGTCCCCGTCGGGGGCGTCGTTTCCGCCTTCGGCGGGGTCTGGCGCGGAGACGCCTTGGTTGGTTGCGTCGTCATGGTCGTCGGGTGCGGTCCGGGGATCGGGTTCGGTCGGCGGGGACATGCGCATATACTCCAAAGCCATAAGGCTTGGGAAACGCATCACCCCACCTTCCGGTGCCCCGCACGGACCCGATCGCGATCGACCGGGGTCCGTACGGGGCGGGAAGCGATTACGCCTCGGCGGTTTCTTCGGCCGGAGCGTTGGCGGCTTCCTGAGCGGCCTTCAGCTTCTCGGCACGCTCTTCCGCGCGCTCGGTGGCCTTTTCGCCCGGCTTCGCCTTGTTCGGGTTGTTGCGAGCGGCGCGCTCACGAACACCGGCGGCGTCCAGGAAGCGGGCGACGCGGTCGGTCGGCTGCGCGCCATTGGCCAGCCAGTGCTTCGCACGCTCGGCGTCGAGCTGCACGCGCTGGTCATTGTCCTTGGCGAGGAGCGGGTTGTAGTTGCCGATCTTCTCGATGAATTTGCCGTCGCGCGGCGCACGGGCGTCGGCCACCACGATGCGGTAGTAAGGGCGCTTCTTCGAGCCACCACGCGACAGACGAATGCTGAGAGCCATATTTCAGTCCTTGGAGTAAAAGTTCAAATTCACCGGCATTCCGTCCGGCGCGGGGGTTATTTCTTCTTCAGAAGATTTTCGAAGCCGGGGGGCAGCTTGGGCATGCCGTCGGGCGACTTGCCGCCGCCCATGCCGCCCAGCCCGCCACCGGGAAGGCCGTTGGCGCCCGCCTTGTTGAGCATGTCGCCCATCTGCGGGCCGCCCAGCGCATTGCCCAGGCCGCCAAGGCCGCCCTTGCCGAGCATCGACATCATGCCCTTGATGCCGCCCATCTTCTTGATCTTCTTCATCGCCGTGGCCATTTCCTGATGCATCTTCAGGAGCTTGTTCACGTCCTGCACCGTGGTGCCGGAACCCTTGGCGATGCGGATCTTGCGCTTGGCGTTGACCAGCTCGGGCTTGTTGCGCTCCTTGGGCGTCATCGACGTGATGATGGCATCCATACGGAGCAGGATCTTGTCGCCACCGGCATCGTTCAGCGCGTTCTGCGCCTTCTTCATGCCCGGCATCATGCCCGCCAGCGCGCCCAGACCGCCCATGCGGCGCATCTGCTGAAGCTGGCCGCGCAGGTCGTTCAGGTCGAACTGCCCCTTGGCCATCTTCATGGCCATGCGCTCGGCATCTTCCTGCTGGATCGTCTCGGCGGCACGCTCGACCAGCGACACGACGTCGCCCATGCCGAGGATGCGGCCCGCGACACGTTCGGGGTGGAAGGCCTCCAGCGCGTCCATCTTTTCGCCGACACCGGCGAACTTGATAGGCTTGCCGGTGACGGCGCGCATCGACAGCGCCGCACCACCGCGCGCATCGCCGTCCATACGGGTCAGCACCACGCCGGTCAGCGGCACCTGCTCGGAGAAGCTGGTCGCGACGTTCACCGCGTCCTGGCCGGTCAGCGAGTCGACAACGAGCAGGATTTCCTGGGGCTGGGCGATGTCCGCCACGGCCTTCATCTCGTCCATCAGCGCCTGGTCGACGTGCAGACGACCGGCGGTGTCGAGCATCAGGACGTCATAGCCCTGCAGCTTGGCGGCCTGCAGCGCGCGGCGCGCGATCTCGACCGGCTGCTGGCCGGCGATGATCGGCAGGGTCGAAACCTCGACCTGGGTGCCCAGCGTCGCCAGCTGCTCCTGTGCGGCGGGGCGATTGACGTCGAGCGACGCCATCAGCACCTTCTTGCGATCGCGGCCCATCGCCCCGCTCGACAGCCGCTTGGCGATCTTCGCGGTGGTGGTGGTCTTGCCCGAGCCCTGAAGGCCGACCATCATCACGACGGCGGGCGGCGTGACGTCGAGCAGCAACTCGCTGGCATCCGCGCCCAGCATCGCGACCAGGCCGTCATGGACGATCTTGACGACCTGCTGGCCCGGCGTGATCGAACGCAGGACGTTCTGGCCGATCGCCTGTTCGGTGATCTTGTCGACGAAATCGCGTGCGACGGGCAGCGCGACGTCGGCTTCCAGCAACGCCACGCGCACTTCGCGCATCGCGGTGCGGACATCCGCCTCGGTCAGCGCGCCACGGCCGCGAAGGCGGTCGAAAACGCCGCCAAGCCGATCGCTCAAGCTGTCGAACATCGCCTTACCTCATAACGGCCGATCCCCGAGGGTCACGGCTGAAAATCCAAGCGGACCGTCCAAACGCAAAAGCGCCGGCGGGCGAAACCTCGCCGGCCAGCGTGCACCCTCGGGCGCTTCACCTTCACATTCCGAAACGGAACCTGGATGCGCTCTTATGGGAAAACGTGACGCCATGCAAGCCGGGCTAGGGCACCCACCGCCGCGCCGTCGCGGTTGGTCCCGCCGTTAACACATTATACACCCCTGCCATGTCACCCCCTCCACCCATGCCCGGGTCGCGTCAGATCGTTGCCAATATGCCTGCGTCCACGCGCTTGTTCAGCGCGGCCATCGCGGGCGGCACGATCCTGCTGGCGATTGCGATCATCTTGATCGAACTGGGCATGGACCTGCCCGCCAAGATCCTGCTCTGCGCGACGGCGACGGCATCGACGATCGTCTATTGGCAATTGCCCGCGACACGGATGTCGCGGACCCCGGATGCCGAACAGCGCGATCCGCTGACCGGCCTGTCCAATCGCCGCCATTTCCATGACGCCGGACAGGCGATGATCGCGTCGCTGGGGCAGCGCCAGCGCGGCATCGCGCTCCTGCTCGTCGATATCGACCGGTTCCGGGCCATTGCCGGGGCGCTCGGCCATGAAGCTGGCGACACGCTGCTCCAGCATGTCGCCAAGACCATCCGTGGCGAGGCACCGTCCGAGGCGATCGTCGCCCGGTTCGAGGGTGACTGTTTCGGCTGCCTCGTCCCCTTCGACCCGCGCAGCCGCGACCGGATCGAACGGCTGGCCGACCGGCTGGCGATCCGGCTGGGCCAGCCGCTGCGGCTGGCCGATCAGGAATTCTCGCCACGTGCGACCATCGCGCTGACCCGGATCGACGAAGGCGAGCCGACCATCGACCAGCTGGTCCGCCAGGCCGACCTCGCGCTGATCGCCGCCAAGACGCGCGGCGACGGTCGCCCGCTGGCCTTCACCCCCGCGCTCGAGGACGCGATGGCCGAGCGCAACGCGATCATCACCGATCTGCGCGCCGCCCTGAGCCATGGCGATATCCACGCCCGGTTCGCAGGCCAGATCGACCTGGGCACCGGACGGCTGACCGGGTTCGAGGTATCCGGCCACTGGCACCACCCGTCGCTGGGCGCGATGACCAGCGACCGGTTCATGCCGATCGCCGAGGCGTGCGGCCTGTCCGGCGAGGTGTCGCTGTCCCTGATGCGCCAGGCGATGGCGGCCGCGCGCGACTGGGACCCGTCGATCACCCTGTCCATCCCGCTCGCCGCCTCGCAGTTCCAGGATGCCTGGCTGGCGCAAAAGGTCATCAAGACGCTGACCGAATGCGGCTTTCCGGCGCACCGGCTGGAAATCGAGATTACCGAAAGCGCGCTGTTCGCCAGTCTGGCGCTGGCCCAGTCGATCGTCGTCAGCCTGAAGAACCAGGGCATCGCGCTGGCGCTGGACGATTTCGGCAGCGGCCATTCCAGCTTGGCGCATCTCCGTGCCCTGCCCTTCGACCGGGTCCGGATGGACGCCGAACTGATCCGGAACATGGCCGCCAGCCCGGATTGCTGCGCGATTGTGACCGCCATCGTCCAGCTCGGTGACAGCCTGCACCTGCCGATCGCCGCCAAGGGCGTGCGCGACGCCGTGATCGAGGCGCGGCTTCGCCAGATCGGCTGCTCGCACGGCCAGGGTCCGCATTATGGCCCACCGCTCGACCCGGCGCAGGCGCGGCAGTTGCTGGCCGAAAAGCGCCTGCTGGTCGGCGCATCGGCGACGCCGCTTACCAGCCCGCGCCTGGCTGGCTGAGATAGGCCTGTTCCTCCTCGGTCGAGGCACGGCCGAGCACGGCATTGCGGCTGGGATAGCGCCCGAACCGACGGATGACGTCGCGATGCTCATGCGCGAAGGCCAGGTTTTCCTCCCGCCCCAGCGCCGCGAAGCGGGCGACGCTCAAATCCTGCATGGCCCGCGATTCGGCATGCATGAGCGGCATGTACACGAAAGCCAGCCGTTCCAAGGGATAGCGGTTCTCCCATCCCGCATCGATCGCGTGCAGGCACAAGGCCAAGGCCAGCGGATCGGCGGCATAGGCTTGGGCGGAGTCCCGGTGCAGATTGCGCGAAAACTGGTCGAGCAGCAGGATCGCCGCCAGCAGCGTGTCGGGATCGTCGCGCCAGCCCATGGCCTGGGTCGCCAGCACCCGATCGCGAAGCCCGCCGAAACGTTCGGTGATCGTCCGGTCGAGCGCTTCGTCCTTGGCGAAATGCTTTTCAGGGGCCAGTCCGAACCAGAAGTCGAGCACGGCTTTCGCGTCCGCGTGGACACGTCGTTCATCCATCCCTAGATCGGCGGTCATGTCGTCCCTCCCTGGACCAGAGATTATCAGTTTGGGCTGTCGCCTGAACATCGCCGAGAGCGAAACGATCCGTGCGCTGGCCGCCGGGCGTGGGGACATGGTCGTCGTCAACAGCTGCGCCGTGACCAACGAAGCGGTGAAACAGACCCGTGCCGCGATCCGCCGCGCGGCCAAGGCCCGGCCCGATGCGCAGATCGTGGTCACGGGTTGCGCGGCACAGATCGACCCGGCAAGCTTTACCGCCATGCCCGAGGTCGCGCGCGTGCTGGGCAATGCCGACAAGCTGCGCCCCGAAAGCTGGGCCTCCGCCGAACCGATGCTGGTGACCGACCTGTCGCGGGTGGTCGAGACCGCACCGCACCTGACCGCCGCCTTTGCGGGTCATGCGCGCGCCTTTGTCGAGGTGCAGAACGGATGCGACCATTCATGCACCTTCTGCATCATCCCGACGGGACGCGGGCCCAGCCGTTCGGTGCCCGCAGGGCTGGTCATCGACCGCATCGCGCGCGCGGTCGAGCTGGGCCACCGGGAGGTCGTGCTGACCGGCGTCGACCTGACCAGCTACGGCCACGACCTGCCCGGCGCGCCCAGCCTGGGCCTGCTGGTCGAGCGTATCCTGACCCATATCCCCGCCCTGCCCAGGCTGCGGCTGTCCTCGCTCGACTCGATCGAGATCGACGAACGGCTGTTTGAACTGGTGACGGGCGAGGCGCGGGTGATGCCGCATCTCCACCTCTCGCTCCAGGCGGGCAACGACCTGATCCTCAAGCGGATGAAGCGCCGCCACAGCCGCGCGCAATCGGTGGCGATCGTCGAGCGGCTGCTGACCGCGCGGCCGGACATCGCGATCGGCGCGGACCTGATCGCGGGCTTCCCGACCGAGGACGATGCGATGGCGGCGGACACGCTGGCGCTGATCGACGACGCCCATATCGTCCACGCGCATATCTTTCCCTATTCAGCGCGTGACGGCACACCCGCCGCGCGGATGCCGCAGGTGCCCCACCCCCTTCGTCGTGAGCGTGCCGCAAGGCTTCGCGAGGCCGCCGCGCGTCGCCGCCGCGACTGGCTGGCCACCCAGGTCGGGCAGGTCCGCGACGTGCTGGTCGAACGGCCAGGCACGCGCGGCCATGCACCCGATTTTGCCGACATTCATTTTACCCCCACCGCCGAACCGGGCAGCATCGCCCGCGTTCGGGTCACGGCGGCGACCGAAACCCATCTGATCGGACAATTGGCATGAGTTCTTCCTCCTCCTGGCACGACAAGCTGCTCGGCGGTTTCCGTCGCACCTCGGACCGGCTGGTCGGCAATCTGGCGGGCCTGGGCACCGCGCGGCTCGACGCCGACACGCTCGACGAGATCGAGGAAGCGCTGATCGCCTCCGACCTGGGCCCCGAAACGGCGGGCCATATCCGCACCCGCCTGGCCGAGGGCAGCTTCGAGCGGAACATGGAGGATCTGGGCATCCGCCTGGTCGTCGCGGAGGAGGTGGAGAAGGCGCTGGCCAAGGTCGCCACCCCGCTGGAAATCGACGCCTTTCCCCGGCCGCAGGTGATCCTGGTCATCGGCGTCAACGGCTCGGGCAAGACGACGACCATCGCCAAGCTGGCGCATCTGTTCATGGAGCAGGATTACGGCGTGATGCTGGCGGCGGGCGACACCTTCCGCGCCGCCGCCATTGGCCAGCTCGCCACCTGGGCCGAGCGGGTCGGCGTGCCGATCGTGTCGGGCAAGGAAGGCGGCGACGCGGCGGGTATCGTCTATGAGGCGGTGAAACAGGCGACCGCGACCGGCATCGACGTGCTGATCGTCGACACCGCCGGGCGGCTCCAGAACAAGCGCGAGCTGATGGACGAACTGTCCAAGATCCGCCGCGTGCTCGGCCGCCTGAACCCCGAGGCACCGCATGACATCCTGCTGGTGCTCGACGCCACCACCGGCCAGAATGCGCTCAACCAGATCGAGGTGTTCAAGGACGTGGCGGGCGTCACCGGCCTGGTCATGACCAAGCTGGACGGTACCGCGCGCGGCGGCGTGCTGGTCGCGGCGGCCGAGAAATACGGTCTGCCCATCCACGCCATCGGCGTCGGCGAAGGCATGACCGACCTGCGCCCCTTCGACGCGAACGAGGTCAGCCGGATCATCGCGGGCATCGAAGGAGGCCGCAAGTGAGCGCCGCCGCGAAGACCGAAGCCGGTCCCGGCCTGAAAGCGGGCATCGAATATGGCCCGCTGATCCTGTTCTTTGCCGTCAACTTCCTCGCGCCGATGGGCCCGCTGACGCGCGTGCTGGTCGCGACCGGCGTCTTCATGGCGGCGACCGTGGTGGCGATGATCGTCAGCAAGGTGAAGCTGGGCCGCATTTCGCCCATGCTGTGGTTGTCGGGCATCCTGGTCGTCGTATTCGGCGGCCTGACGCTCTATTTCCACGACGAGCGCTTCATCAAGATGAAGCCGACCATCGTGTACGCGATGTTCTCGGCCATCCTGTTCTTCGGCCTGGCGACCGGGCGGCCGCTGATCCAGATGGTGCTGGGCAATGTCTATGCCGGACTGACCGAGCTCGGCTGGCGCAAGCTGACGCGCAACTGGGCGATCTTCTTTGCCGTCATGGCGGTGCTGAACGAAGCCGTGTGGCGCAATTCGAGCTGGGATTTCTGGGTCGGGTACAAGCTGTGGGGCGCGCTGCCGCTGACTATCGGCTTCGCGATCGCGAACATCCCGATGCTGTTGAAGCATGGACTGAATGCCGAAGCCGCGAAGGTCGAAGAACCGCCGGTGGAGTGAGCTCTCCACACCCATCTCCCGCCGCCACCCCGGCGAAGGCCGGGGCCCAGTCGGGGCGAAGCCTGGGGGGAGTGGACCGGCTTAGCGTGGGAGGCAACGGCGGCCGGTGGTATCTGCCTCCCCCTCGCCCGACTGGCGCGCCATCGGCTTGGCGGCACCTGGGCCCCGGCCTTCGCCGGGGTGGGGCACATTTTTAGAGCATAGGAACGAAAAAGGGCGGCCCCGATGGAGCCGCCCTTTCCTTATCCGAACCGGATAGCCGCGTATTTACGCGACGGCCGCCTCGTACCGGCGACCGGCCTCGTCCCAGTTCACGACATCCCACCAGGCCTTCAGATAGCCCGGACGGTCGTTCATGTAGGTCAGATAATAGGCGTGCTCCCACACGTCGTTACCCAGGATCGGCGTGCCCTTCTCGGCGACGACGTCCATCAGCGGATTGTCCTGGTTCGGGGTCGAGGTGACCTTCAGCTTGCCCTCGGCATCCGCGATCACCCAGGCCCAGCCCGAGCCGAACTGGCCCGCACCCTTGGTGTTGAACTCGTCCTTCAGCTTGTCGAGGCCACCGAACGCCTCGATCGCCTCGGCCAGCTTGCCCGAGGGCTGGGTCGTGCCGGGCTTGGTCATGATCTTCCAGAAGAAGTCATGGTTCCAGAAACCGCCGCCATTGTTGCGCACGGCGGCCGGGGCCGACGAGATGTTCGCCAGGATGTCCTCGATCGACTTGCCCTGAATCGACGTGTCGGCCGCAACGGCCTCGTTCAGCTTGTTGGTGTAGGCGGCATGATGCTTGTCATGGTGGAAGGTCATCGTCTCCTTGGAGATGACCGGCTCCAGCGTGTCATAGTCATACGGCAGGGGCGGCAGTTCGAAAGCCATGGTGATTGCTCCTTTGGGGTTTGCCTGTGGCAACGCCGGGCGCCTCAAATGGCTCCCCCGACGCGGTTACGCAACCGTTCCGATCAGATCATGGCGACGAAGCGCATGACGCAGCTGGTCATAGGATAATCCCAGCGCCTCGGCGGTGGTCCGCTGGTTGAAGCGGTTCTCGGCCAGCGCCTTGGTCAGCAACTCGCGCTCGAACCGGGCGACGCGCGACTTGAAGTCGGACGGCCCGACGTCACACGCCGCCACCTCGTCCCCGTCGCTTGCCGGCTCTGCGGCCGGGGCACTGCCCTGCTCGCTTCGCGCGGCGGCGGGCGATTGCCCCTGCGGGCGATAGGGCGAGCGGAACGGGTCGATCTCGATGGCGTCGACCGGCCCTTCGCGGTCCCAGCGATAGACCGCGCGCTCGACCACGTTGCGCAACTCGCGGACATTGCCGGGCCAGCGATGTTCCATCAAGGCATCGGTCGCCACCGCGCCGAAGCCGGTCCAGCTCTCCCAGCCGATCTCGGCCGCCATGCGCCGTCCGAAATGATTGGCGAGCACCATGATATCGCTCTTGCGCGCCCGCAGCGGCGGCAGCGTCACCACCTCGAAGCACAGCCGGTCGAGGAGATCGGCGCGAAACTGATGCGCGGCGACCTTGTCGGGCAAATGCTCGTTGGTCGCCGCCACGATGCGGACATCGACGCGCAAGGGACGCGACGAGCCGATCCGCGTCACCTCGCCATATTCCACCGCGCGCAGCAGCCGGTCCTGCGCCGCCATCGACAGCGTGCCCAGCTCGTCCAGGAACAGCGTGCCGCCATTGGCCTCCTCGAACCGCCCGACCCGCGCCTTCGTCGCGCCGGTGAACGCGCCCGCCTCATGGCCGAACAGCTCGGCCTCGATCAGCGTTTCGGGAAGTGCGGCGCAGTTCATGATGACGAGCGGCTGGTCCCATCGGCCGCTCAAGCGGTGGAGGCGTTCGGCGACCAGTTCCTTGCCCGTGCCCCGCTCCCCGATGACCAGCACCGGGCGGTCCAGCGCCGCCGCGCGACTGGCGCGTTCCAGCGCATCTAGAAAGGCCCCCGACTGGCCGATGACCTGACTCGCTCGTTCCATTCCCAACAGGTGGCGGATTTTCCCAATGCTTGGCAAGGGCGCAATCGTTAGGGATGTGCAACTATTCCGTAAGATATTGTATTTGAAAGTTTTTATGAATTGGCACGCCTCCTGCAATGCTTCTGGCATCCCGCCGATGAGCGGACCGAAACAAGAAAATCAGGGAGTTTCCACCATGTTCGCCACCACCTTCACCCGCCAGATCGCCGCCATCGCCTGCACCGTCGTGATGAGCGCGACCTGCCTGATGGGCGCCCTCGCCCCCGCGCACGTCGCCCCCACGCAGGGCATGGTTGCGGCGATCGAGGCCCCGACCGCATAATCCCCGAATAGCCGCCATCAAGGAGTATCCGATGGGCATTTTCTCCCGCACCCGCGACATCGTCGCCGCCAATTTCGCCGACCTGCTGGACAAGGCGGAAGACCCCGCGAAGATGATCCGCATGATCATCCTCGAAATGGAGGAAACGCTTGTCGAGGTGCGCGCCTCTGCCGCCCGCACGATCGCCGACCAGAAGGAAATCCGCCGCCACATCGCCAAGCTGGACCAGCTTCAGGACAGCTGGACCGAAAAGGCCGAGCTGGCGCTGTCGAAGGACCGCGAGGACCTGGCCAAGGCCGCGCTGATCGAACGCCAGAAGGCCGCCGACATGGCCGACCAGCTGAAGGCCGAAGTCCAGGTGCTCGACGATGCGCTGCGCGCCTCCGAAGAGGATATCGCCAAGCTGCAGAACAAGCTGCGCGAGGCGCGGACCAAGCAGAATGCGGTGCAGACTCGTCTGGAAAGCGCCAACAACCGCTATCGCCTGCGCGAGATGTGGAACGGCCCGAAGACGCACGACGCGTTCAGCCGCTTCGACATTCTGGAGCGCAAGGTGGACGAGGCCGAGGGTCGCGCGGAAGCGCTGGGCCTGGGGTCGAACCCCAAGACGCTCGAGGACGAGATCGCCGAACTGCGCGCGTCCGACCGGGTCGATGCCGAACTCGCCGCGCTCAAGGCGCGCCTGAACAAGGGAGAGTGAGATGGACGGCGTCGCTGTACCCTTCATCCTCTTCGGTTCGCTCTTCGTCGCGCTTCCCTGGCTGATCCTGCACTATCTGACCAAGTGGAAGCAGGCTCCGAAGATCACCCATGAGGACGAGCAATTGCTCGA
Organism: Sphingomonas flavida; assembly: GCF_036663655.1. Lineage (NCBI taxonomy): Bacteria > Pseudomonadati > Pseudomonadota > Alphaproteobacteria > Sphingomonadales > Sphingomonadaceae > Sphingomonas > Sphingomonas flavida. The sequence continues at coordinate 157,095 of NZ_JAXOJH010000007.1, read as the reverse complement.
TGAGCTCCACCTGCTCGCCCGCCGCCTGGAGGATCGGTTGCACACGATCGAGCGGATCGTCGCCGCCGACAATCCCGACTTCAAGCCCGGCCTTCAGTCCGATTGGCGCCCCGAACCGCGCCTGGGCCAAACCGATTACAGCCTCGATCGGAGGAATTGAGATGACCGCCAGCCGCACCAATTTCTACCTCGACAAGCAGAATGCCAAGTTCAAGGGCGTCTGCTCGGGCATCGCCGATTATACCGGCGTCGATGTGATGTGGGTCCGCGTCGCTGCGGTCCTGCTCACCCTCACCGGGGTCGGCATGCCCTGGGTCCCGCTCGCCTATATGCTGATTGCATGGATGGCAGCGGCCAAGCCGATCGGGCTCTACCAGTCGGACGAGGACGCCAAGTTCTGGCAGGGGGTGCGCAGCAATCCGCGCCGCTCGACCGCCGAGGTCCGCTCGAAGTTCCGCGATCTCGACCGTCGCCTCGCCGATATCGAGCTGCATTACACCAGCCGCAACCGCCAGCTGGCCGACGAGATCGACAGCCTGCGCTGAGAGCGGCCTGCACATCAACTATCCTATGGGAGTATGGATTATGTCTTCGGGAGGACCCGGTTTCGTCCTGGCGATCATCTCGATCTCGATGATCGCGTGGGTGGTAACCACCTGGATCCGTGCGAAGCACGGCTATAGTCTGGAAAATGAATGGGGCGGCATGAGCCACAAGGGCGACATGGCCGAGAGTCGCAAGGTCGAATTGCTGACCGCCGAGAACCAGAAACTGGTCGGCCAGGTCTCTCGACTGGAGGAGCGGATCGCGGTGCTGGAGCGCATCGCCACCGACCCCGCCGAGCGGACCGCCCGCGAAATCGACGCGCTGCGCGATCGCTGAGCGGTCCCGGCACGGAATATCGGAAATTTTAGAGGGGAGTTACCGCAATGAATGGCGGACAGTTCATGGTCGTCATGATCGTCGCAATCGTGATGATCGCCAGCATCTTCAAGGCCAAGCACAAGCAGCGCGGCACCTTCGGCCCCGATATGGTCGAGCATCTGCGCAGCGAGGGCAATCGTGACGCCCAGATGCTGCGTGGAGAGATCCAGCAGCTCAAGGAACGGGTCCAGGTTCTGGAACGCGTCATCACCGATCAGCACAAGAGCATCGATCTCGACCGCGAGATCGAGCGCCTGCGCGACCGTTAAGCCACTCTTGATACGGACGGGGAGCCCGGATCATGACCGACACCAATCTCTATATCGTGATCGCGACCGCCGGCCTTGCCGGCCTGGCGATGATCGTCACCGCAGGGCTCGCCGGATGGCGCGGCTGGCTGCAACTGAAGAGCCGCGAATTCGACCGCGCGCATGACATGCCCTACCCGCCCGCCGCCTCGGCCGGGTCGCGGATCGAGATGGCGGACCTGAAGGAGCGCATCCGCAAGCTCGAAGCCATCGCCGCCGGCGTCGACCTCTGACCATGGCGCAGGTCGCTGTCATTCGCCGATGGGCGGCCCGCATCGCCTGTGGCGGCGCGATCCTCGTCGCCGGGGTGGTCCATGTCCCCGCCGCGCTCGCCTTTCCCTATCGCGCCGATTTCGGGAGGACGACGGTCCTCTCCGAACGACCCATCGACCGGGCCGCGATGGGCCGGGTTCTGGCCCGCGCCGACGACCTGCTGGCGGCAAGCCCGATCAACCGGCCGGGGCTGTCGCGTCAGCTGGTACTGACCGATGGCGGCTGGCGCTGGGACATGCTGTCGATCGGTGCGCGAAAATCGGTCGCGTTTCGACGCCCCTTCGCCCATGCGCTGATCTTCAACCGCAGTTCGGTCGCGGCCGACCGGGTGACGAACGGCGCGCCGCTGGGCGGCGTGCGTACGCTGTCCGGCACCATCGCGCACGAGATGACCCACCGGCTGGTCGCCGAGCATATCGGCGAATGGGCGGCCCTCCGCCTGCCCCTCTGGAAGCGCGAGGGTTATCCCGACTATGTCGCACAGGAAACCAGCATCCGCCCCGAGGACGAGGCGATGATCCGCAAGCTGGACCCGGATGCGCGCGTGCTGGCCTATTATGAGGGACGTCGCCGTGTGGCCGCGGAACTGGCGCGCAACGGCGGCTCGGTCGACGCGCTGCTCCGCGACTGAACACGCCCTTGCAAGGTTGTCGCGGCCCGCGAACCACGGTAGCGCGGGCGCCATGTCCGATCTTGCCGAACTCCGCGACGAATATGAATTCCTCGACGCCGACGATCGCTACCGCCTGCTGATCGATCTGGGCCGCGCGCTGGAGCCGATGCCCGAGGCGCTGAAGACCGACGCGACCCTGGTGCGGGGATGTTCGGCCTCGGTCTGGGTCTATCCCACCAAGGGCGACGGCACCGGGCTGCACTTTCTGGCGGACTCGAACGCGGCGATCACCAAGGGGATCATCGCGCTCGTGCTGAAGACGGTGCAGGACAAGGCACCCGCGGATATCCTGGCGACGGATATCGAGGGCGAACTGGCCCCGTTCGACCTCAAGAACCAGTTGAGTTCGAACCGGACGCAGGGGATTCCGAACATGATCGCGCTGATCCGGGAGACGGCCGGGCGGTATTGATATTGGGGTGTGGGCTCGGTGAGACACCCTGCCCTCCCCCATCCCCTCCCGTGCTTGGAGGAGAAGCTAAAACTTCCTCGCGAGCCTTTGCCCCGGTGCCCAGCGCCTGACGATGCAATTCACCCTAACCTCTAGCCGCTCCCCTCCCGCAGGCGGGAGGGGATGGAGGAGGACAAGACGCCTCACCGAGACCAGCCCGGGAAAGTCACCCCCGGCCCAACCGCGCCGCGATCACCTCGACATCCTCGTCCGGCGTCACGACCAGCCACTCGCCGGGCCGCCGCCCATCGACCAGCGTCACCGCATTCTTCGGACACAGCCCCAGGCACTTGGTTTCGACCACGCCGACGGATGCCTTGCGCCCCTTGCCGAAGATCCGCTTCAGCGCCTTGGCCAGCGGCGTCTTGCCCTTAGGGCCGAAGCCGCCATCGACCTTCTTCGAGCATTTGCCGCAGACAAGGACCGTCGCCTCCCACTCAGACTTGGCGCGGCGGATCATTCGGGCTTCCAGCTGCGGCGTTCCTCGGCGGCGCGCAGCACTTCATAGGCCGCCTGCACCTGCTGGAACCTGGTCGCTGCCTCGGGATCGTTGGGGCGGATGTCGGGATGGTTCGCCTTGGCTAGGCCACGCCAGGTCGCGCGGATCAGGTCGAACTCGGCGTCCGGCTCCAGGCCCAGCGCATCCAGCGCGCGCATCTCGTCGCGCGAGCGGCTGCCGTCACCGGGGCCTGCCCAGGCCTGATGCTTGGACTGGGCGTAACCCGCGCTCGTCCGCCGCTCGGACGCCTCGCGCTCTGCGGCGTCCTCCGCGCTCAGGCCCTGAAAATAATCCCAGCCGCGATTATACTCAGCGGCGTGGGTTTCGCAGAAGTACCAGCGGTCGGGGCTGTTGGGGGATTTGGGGGCCGGACAGTTGCCCGGCTGGTCACAGCCATGCCGATCGCAGATGCGCACGGGTTTGGCCTCCCGCGACGCGCCATAGCTGCGCCAGCGAGGAAAACCCCAGTCGTTTGATCGAGTAGTAGAACGCGCCACGCGGTCGATTTAGGCGACTTCCCCGCCGGTGCAAGCATGGACGGCACGCTTTGCCCGAGGTTGCCCCAAAATGCCCTTTTGAATCGCTTGACCGCCAATGGTTCCGTCGTTCATGAAATATACGTCATCATATATTCATGTCCATGCCGGGCATATGCGGACATCAGCATCGTCAGGAGCCAGCGTGGCCCAAAATCGTTCCTTCCTGGCCAACGCGCGAGCGGATGTGCCGGCGTCGATCGTGGTGGCGCTCGTCGCGCTGCCGCTGTGCCTGGGCGTCGCCGTCGCGTCCGGCGCGCCGCCCTTTGCGGGCATGATCGCCGGGATCGCGGGCGGCCTGGTCGTCGGGTTCCTGTCCAAGTCGCCGCTGTCCGTCGCGGGCCCCGCCGCCGGCCTGACCGTGATCGTGTTCGAGGCGATCGAGCGACTGCCCAGCTTTCAGGTGTTCCTGCTGGCGGTGGTGCTGGCGGGTATCCTGCAACTCGCCTTCTCGTTCACCCGCGCGGGCGTGCTGGCCGAATTCGTCCCCTCCTCGGTCATCACCGGCATGTTGGCCGCGATCGGCCTGATCCTGATCCTGAAGCAGATCCCCCACGCCATCGGCTATGACGGCGATTTCGAGGGCAGCTTCGAATATGCCAGCCGGGCGGGCGGCAACACCTTCACCGACCTGTGGACCAGCGTCAGCAACGACATCGCCCCCGGCGCGGTCCTGATCGGCGCGATCTCGCTCGCCTTCCTGTTCTGGTGGGATCATGCCAAGCCCAAGCAGGGGCCGCTGCGCCTGTTGCCCGGCCCCCTGGTCGTCGTCGTGATCGGCGTGGTCGGCAACATGATCCTGGGCGCGATGCGTCCCGAATGGCAACTGGCGGGCGCGCATCTGGTGCGGGTGCCGGTCGCGGGCAGCGCATCGCAGTTCATCGGCCAGTTCCAGCTCCCTGATTTCTCGGCGATCGGCCTGGGGGCGGTGTGGACCACGGCGATCACGCTGGCCATCGTCGCCAGCCTGGAATCGCTGCTGAGCGTGAAGGCGGTCGACGAACTCGACCCGCGCCGCCGTACCACCGACAAGAACCGCGAATTGCTGGCGCAGGGCGGCGGCAACATCGTCTCCGGCCTGCTCGGCGGCCTGCCCGTCACCTCGGTCATCGTGCGATCGTCGGCCAATGTCGATGCGGGTGCGGAGAGCAAGCTGTCGACGATGCTGCACGCCACATGGCTGCTGCTGTCGGTCGCGCTGATCCCGGTCGTCCTGAACCAGATCCCGCTGGCCGCGCTCGCCGCCGTGCTGATCGCCACCGGCTACAAACTGTGCAAGCCCAAGCTGTTTACCGAGCGCTACAAGCAGGGGTGGAGCCAGTTCATCCCCTTCATCGTCACCATCCTGGCGATCCTGCGCACCGACCTGCTGATCGGCATCGTCGTCGGCCTGGGCGTCGGCTTCGTGTTCGTCGTGGCGCGCAACTTCCGCCCCGCGCTGACCTATGCCGAGGATGACGGCGACTGCCTGATCCGCGCGCGGCGCAACCTGTACTTCATCCACAAGTACGAGTTGCAGAAGTCGCTGGCCAAGGTGCCGGACGGTGCCCATCTGCTGATCGACCTGTCCTCGACCTCCTATGTCGACCTGGACAATGTCGACATCATCAACGCCTTCATCAAGGGCGCCGAATTCCGCGGCATCAGCGTGATCGTGCGCGGCGACATCGCCGAGCGGACCACCCCGCTCATCAATGCCCCATCGACGGGAGTGCGCTACGCATGAGGGAATATAAGCAGCTCCTCCTCGCCAATAAGGCATGGGCGACCGAACTCCTCGAGGAGAAGGCCGACTTCTTCCAGCGCCAGACGGCGGGGCAGAAGCCCGATTTCCTGTGGATCGGCTGTTCCGACAGCCGGGTGACACCCGAGCAGATGACCATGACCCCGCCGGGCGGCATGTTCCTTCACCGCAACATCGCCAACCTGGTCCATGACGACGACCTGAACCTGTTGTCGGTGGTGCAATATGCGGTCGACGTGCTGCAGGTGCGCCACGTCATCCTGTGCGGCCATCATGGCTGCGGCGGCGTGCTCGCGACGCTGGAGGGCGGCACGCAGGGCCCCCTCGACCAGTGGCTGGGCAATGCGCGCGACGTGCTCCATCGCCATCAGGACGAGATAGACATCCAGCCCGACCGCGCCGCCAAGGTGAACCGGCTGGTCGAGGTCAACGTGATGGAACAGCTGCGCCATCTCGCCCGGCTCGACACCATACAGAAGGCCTTTGCCGAACAGCGCGAGCTGTGGCTGCACGGTTGGGTCTATGACATTCGCGACGGGCATATCAAAACCCTGCTCGAGATCGACGCGAATACCGACCTCGACGCGCTGGCGCGGCCGGACAAGGTTCTCGTCTGAGACCATATCTTTTGTCGCCCGTGCGAAATCACCGCGAACGTCACGCAGACGCTTCTTACGATAGGATTCGACACGCTTGATCATGCCCCGGTGAAAGCCTAGCCTGCCCTGCATCGGTTGGGGGGAATGCGATGCGGCACTGGGGTCTGGCGGCGATGGTCGCGCTGACGGCGACGACGGGCGTATCCGCCCGCAATCTGGAAGTTCCGGCGAACAAGGGCTGGATGCATGCCGAGACGAAACTGATCGTCCGGCCGAGCGTGGCAGGCCTGACCCGCACCGCGATCACCGACGCGACGACGAACGAGCATGACGTTGCGATCAAGCTGGAGAGCGCCGACAAGTCGGTCTTCGCCACCCTATTCCTCTTCCACCCCTCGGTCCCCAGCGTGCCGCTATGGTTCGACCGCTCGCGCACCGCGATCGAGGAGCGCAAGAACTTCGATAAGGGCGCGCCCGCCAGCGCAGACCCCATTGCCTTTGCACCACTCGGCACAGGCCCGACAGTGGGCTTGCGCCAGAGCTGGTCGCTGCTGAGCAGCCCCTATCGCAGCACCTCGCTGGCGGTGATGCCAATGGGCGACTGGATGCTGGTGGTGCGGCTGACCGCCGAAAAGCTGACTGCGGCCACGCTCGACGGCAAGATGGACGAGATCATCGCCACGCTGAAGCCCGCCATCGCGACCACGGCCGCCTATCCGGGGCCTGCGGTGCCGATCCGGCCTTGCGCGACGCAGACCGACTTCGCTCATATGCCCAAGGCCAAGGTAGAGAAGCCAGACGGCGCCAATATGCTCGCCAATCTGTTGATGAGCGCCGCGATGACCAGCGTAATCGATAAGAACAAGACAGACCCCAAAGCCGAACCTGAAAAACCCGCCGCGCCGTTATGCCGCGATGGCGAGGGCCATACGCCGTTCGGCGTCTATCGTTGGGAAGCCGCCGACAACGAAGGCTATATGATCGCGCTGTACGACGCCGGACGAACGATCGATGTATTCCCGGACCTGATCAGCCAGGCCAAAAACAACAAAGCCAAATCTTATGCCGTCCGGTTGAACGACGTCGACAACAGCGCCAGCAGCTATCCCTCGTTCAACAATCTGCCCCGCCCCGAACAAGTATGGGACCTGATGAGTAAGGGAGCGCCCACCGGCCAGTCGCGAGGCGGCAACATCACGATCAATTCCCAGGCGCTGGGCGGGTCCTGATCGGACACCGCCCGCACGGGGATAAGTCAGAGGGCCTGTAAGCCGGGTTCTGTCCACCGGCGCGGGGCCGGATGGGCGACCATTCTTCTAGGACGATGCTTGCACATCGCCTCAAGCAACCAACCCGGATAGCGGGTGGGAACACACCCCGACGCCCGAAGGCGCCATGCCATCCCTATTCGGTCTTGCTCCCGGTGGGGTTTGCCTTGCCGTTCCCGTTACCGGGCCCGCGGTGCGCTTTTACCGCACCCTTTCACCATGACCTGGCCGAAGCCGTGGCCGTCTGCTCTCTGTGGCACTGTCCCTGGGGTCGCCCCCGCCGGGCGTTACCCGGCACCGTTATTCCGCGGAGCCCGGACTTTCCTCGCCCCCGGTTACCCGAGGCCGCGGCCGCCCGGCCCTCTGACTGCGGGCGGCTGTAACGGGAATGCGGCGGAGGGCAAGGGGTTTGTGGCGGGGTCGGGCGCGGTGCGCAGGCCCGGGGCCTCCCCGTCAATCGTCCCCCTGCGGACGCGGCAGCAGCAGCGCCAGCAGGATCATCCGGCATTCCGCATCGATCTCGCCATCCACCAGTTCGGGGCGGAAGCGCCGCTGGAACGCCATGATGGCAGCCATCCGGTCGGTCACATCGTAACCGAACCGCTCCAGCGCCAGGCAGAATCCCGCCTCGGTCCACATCGGGTCCATCAGCTTCTTGGTCGGGCGCGGCAAGGCCAAGCGGCGCTTCGCCAGCGAGCCCCAGGGAAAAAGTTCGCCCGGATCGCGCTTGCGGGCGGGCGCGATGTCGGAATGACCGACGATATTGCCGCGCGTAATGCCGTGACGCTGCTGGATATCCGCCATCAGCTGCATCAGCGCGGCGATCTGTTCGTCGGGAAACGGGCGATAGCCCCATTCATGGCCGGGATTGACGATCTCGATCCCGATGCTCGCCGAATTGACGTCCTCGATCGAGCGCCAGTGCGACTTGCCCGCGTGCCAGGCGCGGTTCTCCTCGTCGACCATGCGCAGGATCGTGCCGTCCTCGGCCACCAGATAGTGGCATGATACCTTGGCGTCGGGATCACGCAGCCGCGCGATCGCCGATTCCCCGTCCTGCATCCCCGTATAGTGGAGTACGATCATCGTGATGGGCAGGCTACGCGCGTCGAAATTGGGCGACGGCGTTTCGACGATCGTCATGCAACCTCCTAAGCGACCCGGTTCACGCCCCTGTTAGCGGCATCGTACGCGCAAGGATATGCCCTCCTGCCCCGATCGTGTCGGGCCCGGTCGCCTTCAAAGCCCGCGCCAGGCAAGCTCCGCATCGCATTTTTCGTACACGCCGCGCCCGGTGGCGGCGAGCTGGAACAGGTCGGTCTGGCCGATCACCGTCTCGCCTGCGCCCAGGATCAGCCCGGCCGCCGGGCGCATCGCCCGGGCGATGGTGCGGAAGGCACGCGTCTTGGGCTCGGGCGCCAGATACAGCATGACGTTGCGGCAGAGCACCAGGTCGAACGGCCCGGCTGGCGTGGGGTCGGATACCAGATTGTGCTGGCGGAACTGGACGTGACGCAGCAATTCGGGTCGCGCCACCCATTCCTGGGGCCCCCGCCCCTCGAACCAGCGGACCAGGCAGCGAATGGGCAGGCCGCGCTGTACCTCGAACTGGGTGTAGCAACCGCTGCGCGCCCGTGCGAGTGCGGTTTCGGAGATGTCGGTCGCCACGATCTCGGGCATCGACGTGCCCTTTTGCTCCTGCCGCTCGGCAAAGACCATCGCCAGCGACAGCGGCTCCTGTCCGGTCGAACAGCCGACACTCCATATCCGGGCGCGACGGCCGCTGCGCTCGATCTCGGCGATACGCTCGACGATATGGTCGAAGACATGCGGGTCGCGAAAGAAGGACGACTCCCCGTTCAGGAGCGCGTCGATCACCCGGCCGGGCAGTTGCGGATCGCGGCCGTCGAGCACCGCGCCCACCAACTGGTCGAGCGTATCCAGCCCCCGCTCACGCATCAGCGGCATGAGGACGGTATCCACCCGCGTCGAACGGTGGCTGGCGATCTGCTGCCCCGTCCGCGCCTCCAGCAGCGCGGCCAGAACGGTCAGCGCCGCGCTGGGCATCATGGCCGATTGGGTGATGTTCGGCGGCGGAACGGGCGTGACCATCCCGGTGCGCAGGCCGCCGGACATGGGCCAGGGCGACGGCGCGGCCATCAGGCGGTCGCCCCCATGGCGATCATCATGCCGATCTCTTCGGGCGGCAGGACCAGGTCGGCGAGGCCACGCGACACCACGGCACCGGGCATGCCCCAGACGACCGCGCTTTCCCGATTCTGGGCGATGATCCGTCCACCGGCCTGCTTCAGCATCGTCGCTCCTTCCAATCCGTCGCGCCCCATGCCGGTCAGCACGATGCCCCAGGCGCCCGTCCCCCAAAGCGTCGCCATCGACGCGAACATCGGATCGACCGAGGGCAGGCATCCACTGCGCGCCCGATCCCGCCTCAGCCGGATCGCCGTGCCGCCATCGCTCAGCCTAACGAAGGTCATGTGCGCATCCCCCGGCGCGATCACGATCCGGCCCGGCCGCACCCGCATCAGGTCTTCGGCAACATCGCAGGGCCGGTTCGCGCCCTTGGCCAGTTGCGCGGCGAAATAGGGCATGAAGGTCGCGGGAAGGTGCTGGGTCACCATGATCGGCACGGTGATATTGGCGGGAATCCGCTCCAGCAGCTTGGCAAGGGCGTGGATGCCGCCGGTCGAGGCTCCGATCCCGATGATCTTGGGCAGGGTATGACCGACCGGTCGCCGGATGCCGGCGGCGATCGGTATCGGCCGCTCATCGCACGAAGCCAGCGCGTCGAGCTTCTGGAGCAGCGCGTCGCCGAACTCGGCCAGCCCCTGCGGCTTCGGCTTGACCAGCGTATCGGCGGCGCCGTGCGCCAGCGCCTGGACCGCCGCCGCCCCGCCGGCCGGGGTCGATCCCGACACGATGATGATCCGCGCGCCCTGCCCCACCGCCTGCAGGCGGGGCAGCGCGGTGATGCCGTCCATGCCCGGCATGGCGACGTCGAGCAGGATGATGTCGACCGCCTGTTCGGCCAGGAACTGCAAGGCGGCATCGACATGCGCCACCGCTCCGGCGATCGCGAACCGGTCGTGCGGCTCGATCTGCCGCGCGATCAGCGCCCGCGCGACGGCCGAGTCGTCGACGATCAGGATACGCGTCGGCGCCAGTGTGCGCGGCTCCGCCGGCGCCGACGAATCGCGGGGGGCCAGATCGTGGGGGAAGGGAAACGCCATGGCGGCGCGACCGGAAGGGATCGGGCCCGCGTCGCTCAGATCATGCCGACCAGCTGGAGCTTGCTTTCCAGCGTGTCGCGATCGAACGGCTTCATGATATATTCGTCGGCCCCCGCATCGATCGCGGCGCGGATATGCGCCATGCCGTTCTCGGTGGTGCAGAACACGATGCGCGGGCGCGGCGTCACATCGGCCTCGCGCAGCGCCCGCAGGAAGTCCATGCCGCTCATCACCGGCATGTTCCAGTCGAGCAGGATGACGTCGGGCACCGATTCCAGACATACCTCCAGCGCCTCGCGACCGTCCCCGGCCTCGCGAACCTGAAGGTCCAGCGTTTCCAGGATGTGGCGCGCGACCTTTCGGATCACCTTGGAGTCATCGACGACGAGACAGGTCTTCATTCGGCACGCCCTATATTTTCGCGATCCTGCGGGACCTGTCCTTGGAATAGCGTGCGAAGGTAACGTCCGGGTTAATCGGTCAGGCGGCCTGCGGCGTCGCGTTCGGCACCAGCCGGGTCAGGTCGAGGACGAGCAACGGCTCGCCGTCGCGCACCACCATGCCGTTCGCGGCGCGCGACCAGCGTCCCTGGGTCGGGGGAATATGCGGCATCGGGCTGGTCTCGAACATCTCGATATCTTCCAACGCATCGACCAGCATCGCGTAATAATGGCCGTCCTGCCGCGAGATGACGGCGCGGCGGACATGCGGCGGCATGGGCCCCAGTCCGAGCGCCAGGCGCGTGTCGACGACGGTGACGACCCGGCTGCGAAGGGCGGTCAGGCCGCGCACGGAAGGCTCGGCGCGCGGTACGGCGACGATCTCGCCGATATCGACGACCGAATCGACCTGATCGGCGTCGAACACCACACCCTGCCCCGCGATACTGGCGATCAGGAACAGGGGCATCAGTGCCCTCCCCGGCGGACATGGCCCGCCAGCGCCGCGATCAGCGCGGGGCGGTCGTAACGATAGATGCTGTCACCGGCGGTGGGACCTTCGCGGTCGCGGCGCAGGCGGACCACCGGCGCGCCCGGCAGATCGCTGGTCACGGCGTCCTCCTCCATCATCAGGCGGACGGCAGGCACTTCGTCACCGCTCGCCTGCACGGCGCAGCGATACCCATGCGCCTCCAGCACCGGGCGCAGGAAGCGGTCCATCCAGGCCGCTCCCGCCCCCTCGAGCAGGCAAAGCGGCGTCCCCGCCCGGCCATCCCGGTCCATATCCTGAAACAGCGCCAGCGGATCGAGGATTTCGATCGCCTCCCCCTGCCAGACGGTCACGCCCAGCACGGTGCCCCCCGCCGAGGCGGCGATCTCGGCGGGAAGCTGGATGATCTCCAGCGCCCCGGCCATCGCATAGGCGCATTCGGCCTCGCCATCGGTCAGGCGGATCACCTCGATCTCGCTCGCCGTCAGCGCCGCGTCGAGTGCATGGCGGTCGACATGGTGGAGCGGCACGGTCGCGTCGCCGACGACCAGCCGGACCCGTCCGCCCGAACGGTGGACGGCCGTGCTCGCCACCTTTTCGACCCGGTCGATCACGGCCAGCGGCATGGTGCGACGGACGCCGTCGATATCTTCGAACAGCAGGGCGGGGTTCGTCGCCTCCTCCACCGTTTCGGCTATGTCGGCGATCACCTCCCGGTGGAAGCGCAGCCCAGCAGCCTGCGCCAGCCCCGCCCCGTCGAGGAGCAGCATCGGCAGGCCGCTATCGGGCAGCGTCTGCCCGGCATAGAGGCCGCTCGCCATGATGGCCGGGGCGGCAGGCTTGACCACCACTTCCTCGGTGTCGAGCACGTCGTCCACGCCCAGCGCATAGTCGCCGTCGCGGGTGGACACGATCACCAGATTGAGGGGATCGCGCTCCCCCACGCCCAGGAACGGCCCGAGCGGCAGCATCGGCAGGCGACGCCCGCGCACCGTCGCGACGCGGATATCACCCACGGGGTCGATCCGCACCTGATCGCCACGGATCTTGACGATCTCCTCGATCGCCTGGCGGGCGATGGCGAAACGCTGGTCGCCCACCGCGACGACGATCGTCGACATGATCGACAGGGTCAACGGCACCTGGATAGTAATGGCCAGCCCCTTGCCCGGGCGGTTGTCGAGCGCGACGCGGCCGCCGACATGCTCGATATTGGCGCGCACCACATCCATGCCGACGCCGCGCCCCGAAAGCGTCGACACGTTGTCGCGGCTCGACAAGCCCGGTTCGAACACCAGTTTCAGCTTTTCGGCCGGGCTCATCACCGCGACCTCGGCGGCGGTGCGGACGTCGGTCGCCACCGCCTTGGCGGCGACGCGCGCGACGTCGATCCCGGCGCCGTCATCCTCGACCTCGATCAGGATCTGGTTGCCCGACTGGCGCGCGGTCACATGGATCTGCCCGGTCGGCGGCTTGCCCGCGCTGCGGCGTGCGGCAGGGCTTTCGATGCCATGGTCGATGGCGTTGCGGATGATATGGACCAGCGGGTCGCGCATCAGCTCGATCATCTCGCGGTCCAGGTCGACGTCGGACCCGTCGATCTTCAACGTCACCGCCTTGCCCAGTTCGGCGGCGGTGTCCCGCACCAGGCGGGGCAGCGCGGAGAACAGCCCCTCCACCTTCTGCATCCGGGTACGCGTCACCGTATCGCGCATATCGGCCACGGTCAGCGACAGCCGGTCCAGCGCCGCCTCAACCCGCGGGTCGAGCACGTCGTCGCGCAGACGCCGGGCGAGTTCGTTGCGGGCGAGCACCATGTCGGACATGCCGCTCATCATCCGGTCGAGCAGGTCGACGTTCAGGCGGATGCTGCGCGGCGCGGCGCGCATGGTGGGGGCCTCGCGCACCGGCGGCGCAGCGGCCATCCCGGTGCCGCGCGATACCGCCGCGATCAGCGCGTCGTCGTCGGAGTCGTCCTCGGGCGTTCCGGCATCGATCGCCTCGACGATCGCGCCGATCCGGTCGACGATCGCCAGCACGGCATCGACCAGCGCGGTGTCGGGCATCCGCTGTCCGTCACGCACGGCGGCCAGCGCATCCTCGGCGGCATGGCTGAGCCGTGCCAGGCGCGGCAGGTCGAGAAAGCCGCAACTGCCCTTTACGGTGTGGACGAAGCGAAAGATCGCATCCAGCCGCGCCCGGTCGGCGGGGCTTGCTTCCCATGCGACGATCTCGCCGGACAGCGCCTCCAGCGTCTCACGGGTCTCGGCAATGAATTCCGGCAGCAGGTCGTCCATAAATCCCCGAGGGAGCGCCCCATTCCGCTCCCTCATGCCGCCACAAGATTAAAAGGGCGTTTACCCCGCGCGGATGGCGGCACCCAGGATCATGGTATTGGGGGTCGGCTCTGTGACCAGCGTCATGCCGCCATGCTCGGTGGTCAGCGTATGGACCAGGAAGGCAGGCGCGGTGCGCGAGGCCAGCGGCTCGGTCCCCTGCCCTTCCATCAGGGTGCGGCGGATTTCAGGATCGAGCAGGATGCGAGGCCCCTCGATCCGGATCGCGATCTCGATCGCCTCGCGCCCCGCCTCCGCGCCGATATCGATCGTCCCGCCGCGCGCCAGCGCCTCGGTCGCGATCAGCGCCAGGTTCATGAGGATGCGCACCGCAGGCTTGGGCAGCGCCGGAGACTCGACCAGCCAGCCCAGCGTCGTGCGGCGATTGTCGACCAGCAGGCCCTCGATCGCCGCCTTGGCCTCCGCCATGTCGACCCGATCGGCAAAGCCGCCGCCCGAGCCGAAGGCCAGGCGGAAGAATTTCAGCTTGTTGGCCGAGGCACGGGCACTGTCGGCCAGCAACTCCATGCACCGCTCGCGCATCGCGGGATCGGTTTCGTCGGCCAGCAGCTCCAGCCCGTTGTTGAGCGCCCCCACCGGCGACAGAAGATCGTGGCACAGTCGCGAACAGAGAAGGCTCGCGAAATCCACCGGGCTGACGTTCATGAAAAATCCCTCGACGAATTGTGCCATTGTGACGCAGGCGCCATCCCTGCGCAAGCAAGCGCAAGGCGATCGAACCGGCCATGACGCTCACCTGCCGCCACCGCGCGCCAGGCAGTGACCGCAGCGCCGCCCGCGATCAACCAGATACTGCCATCGGGTGCCGCATCGGCCGCATCGCGCGGCGAAGGCTCGGCAAGTCCCGTGGGATGCGAGTGATAATGGCCGACCACCCCCGGTCCGCCTGCGCGCGCCGCCCGGTGCGCGGCGATCAGCGCGGCGGGATCGATCTCGAACCGGTGGCCGGGTTCGGCCGCGACATTGGCGCACGCGACCGCCGCGACGATATGGTCCCCCTCGCCCAGCAACAGGCCGCACACTTCGAAATCGGGTGAGGCGGCGGCGCTTTTGCGGATGAAGTCCAGCGCATCGCTTGAAATCGTTACGGCCATGCCCAATTTACTAGGTCATGGACCGGGGGGTTTCCATCCTTGATGCGCGGATAGCGCCCACAGCGGACGGCTGGCGGTTGGACCGCGCGCTGGCCGATGCGGTGCCGACTTTGTCGCGCGAACGGCTGAAGGTGTTGATCGCCAGCGGTGCGGTGACGCGCGACGGCGTGATGGCGCGCGATCCCGCGAAGCGGGCGGCGGCGGGCGACCTGTTCCAGGTCGCCGTGCCGGCCCCCATCCCGGCGCATAACGAGCCGCAGGATATTCCGCTCGTCATCGCGTATGAGGACGAGCATCTGATCGTGCTCGACAAGCCCGCCGGGTTGGTCGTGCACCCCGCCGCAGGCAATTTCGACGGAACGCTGGTCAACGCATTGCTCCATCACTGCGGCGGGTCGCTGTCGGGCATCGGCGGCGTGGCGCGTCCCGGCATCGTCCACCGGATCGACAAGGACACGTCGGGCCTGATGGTCGCGGCCAAGACCGACCGCACGCATGAGGGGCTGGCCAAGCAGTTCGCGGCCCATTCGATCGACCGCCGCTACCGCGCGATCACCGGCGGCATTCCCCGCCCGGCCGACGGCACCGTCGACGCGCCGCTGGCGCGCAGCCCGCAGAACCGCAAGAAGGTGGCGATCGTCCAGGGCGGCAAGCGGGCCGTCACGCACTATCGCACCATCGAGAAGCTGAACAACGCCGCGCTGGTCGAATGCCGTCTGGAAACCGGGCGTACGCATCAGGTGCGGGTGCATATGCAATCGCTGGGCCACGCCTTGCTGGGCGACCCGGTCTATGGTAGAACAAAGGGTGCTCAAAAAGCCCTGCTCGATGAACTCGATTTCCGGCGCCAGGCCCTGCACGCGGCGCATCTGGGCTTTATTCATCCCATAAGCGGTAACGCTTTGGCGTTTGAGAGCCCGATGCCGCCCGATATGCAGGAACTGTTCAGTCGGCTTCACGTATAGCAGAAGACCGCCTTGCCCCGGACGACGAGGCGAAACGGATTGACGCTCCAGAAAGGGAGATAAGGATCATGGCAAAAGGCAGCAACGTCCCGGCGACGATTCCTGCACTGGGCGGGGAGCAGTCGCTCAACCGCTATCTGGCCGAGATCAAGAAATTCCCGATCCTTGCCCCGGAGCAGGAATATATGCTCGCCAAGCGCTTCCAGGAGCATGGCGATCCGGAGGCGGCGGCGCAGCTCGTCACCTCGCACCTGCGTCTCGTGGCAAAGATCGCGATGGGTTATCGCGGCTATGGCCTGCCCACCTCCGAGCTGATCTCGGAGGGCAATATCGGCCTGATGCAGGGTGTGAAGAAGTTCGAGCCCGATCGGGGCTTCCGCCTGGCCACCTATGCGATGTGGTGGATCCGCGCCTCGATCCAGGAATATATCCTGCGCTCGTGGAGCCTGGTGAAGATGGGCACCACCGCGGCGCAGAAGAAGCTGTTCTTCAACCTGCGCCGGATGAAGTCGAAACTCGACGCGTTCGAGGATGGCGACCTGCGGCCCGAGGACGTGACCAAGATCGCCACCGATCTGGGCGTCAACGAGGACGAGGTCATCAGCATGAACCGCCGCATGGCGATGGGGGGCGATACCTCGCTCAACGTCTCGATGCGCGAGGATGGCGAGGGCCAGTGGCAGGACTGGCTGGCCGATGACGCGCCGCTCCAGGACTCGGTCGTCGCCGAGCAGCAGGAGGCGGATGTCCGCCACGACATGCTGGTCAGCGCGATGGACGATCTGAACGACCGCGAGAAGCACATCCTGACCGAGCGTCGCCTGACCGACGATCCCAAGACGCTCGAAGAACTGAGCCAGGTCTATGGCGTCAGCCGCGAACGCGTCCGCCAGATCGAGGTGCGCGCGTTCGAGAAGCTGCAAAAGGCGATGATGCGCATCGCTGGCGAAAAGCGGCTTCTGGCGGCGGCGTGAGGTCCAGCGGCCGCACCGTCGTCATCGGCGGCGGCGCGGCCGGGATCGCCGCCGCACGCACCCTGCATGATGGGGGCCGAGAAGTCCTGCTGATCGAAGCGGCGGACCGGCTAGGCGGCCGGGCGCGCAGCGTGACATTGCCGACCGGGCATATGGTCGATCATGGTTGCGGTTGGCTCCATTCGGCCAAGCGGAATCCCTGGACCGCCATTGCCGAGCGGGCGGGTTTCACCGTCGACCGCCGCTCACCCAACTGGCAGGTCCAGTGGAACGACCTGGGTTTTCCTCCTGAAGAAAAACGCGCCTCGGGCGAGGCCTATGCCCGGTTCGAGGACGCGGCGATGGCCGCACTCGAAGGCCCGGATCGTCCGCTGTCGGACTTCGTAGCGCCGGATGATCCGTGGCGACCGATGATCGACGCAATCTCAGGCTATGCGAACGGTGCGTCGCTCGCCGAGGTGTCGCTGCAAGACTGGGCGGCCTATGAGAATGCCGCGACCGACGACAACTGGGCGGTGGTCGAGGGCTATGGCACTGTGGTCAGCCACCACGCCGCCGGGCTGGCCATTCGCACCGGCGTTACGGCGACATGCATCGACCATGGCGGCCGGACGGTCCGTATCGAGACCTCGCACGGCACGATCGAGGCCGATCACGTCATCATCGCCGTGCCGACGACCGTGCTGGCGGGAGAAAAGCTGACCTTCGACCCGCCGCTCCCCGACAAGCACGCCGCCGCCGCCGCACTGCCGCTGGGGATCGCCGACAAGGTCTTTCTGTCAATCGAAGGGGCCCTGCCCTGGCCCGCCCACGCGCATCTGACCGGCAATCCGCATTCCGCCTGCACCGCCAGCCATCGCCTGTCGCCCTTTGGCTGGCCGATCGTCGAGAGCTTCTTCGGCGGTCCCTGCGCCGAGATGCTGGAGGAAGACGGCGCGGCGGCGGCGTTCGCCATCGACGAACTGGTGGCGCTGTTGGGCAGCGACTGGCGGAGCCGCTTCACGCCGCTGGACGCGACCCGCTGGCGCCATGTCCCGCTGATCGGCGGCAGCTACAGCCACGCGAAAATCGGCCATGCCGGAGCACGCGCGACGCTGGCCGAGCCGGTCCACGACCGCCTGTTCTTCGCGGGCGAGGCGTGTTCGCGCGAGGATTTCTCGACCGCACATGGCGCGTTTGAAACCGGCGTGAAGGCGGCCAACTCCATTCTCGCTCGACGCTGAATCTGCCCTCACCCTTCCCCGTACACCCACACACCAAACAGCGCGCCCAGATCGCGACCGCTTGCCGCCTCCATCGCCCGCTGCAAATCCACGCTCGTCACCACACCCCCGGCATGGGCCCGGGTATAACGGCGCAACCCCGCCCAGAATGCCCGTTCGCCCAACGTCCGGCGCAGTTCCGCCATGAACAGCGCTCCCTTGCTATACTGGATCGCCCGCCGGGTCCCCAGATTGGGATAACGGCCACCCCAGGCCAGCGGCTTATCGAACCCCTTTGCCCGCGCCGCCGCCAGACGCCGCTCGGCGACCGCCAATTCGACTTCATAGGTTGCCTGGCCGTAGCGATGCTCCTTCCACGCCGCCGTCATGAAGGTCGTGATCCCCTCGTTCAGCCAAAAGTCGCGCAGGGTCGCGCACGTCACCAGATTGCCCCACCATTGATGCGCAAGTTCATGGACGATCGCCCAGTCCTTGTCGGGATCGCCCGGTGTAGCGGGAACCGCCTCCAGCCCGAGCACCGAATAGGTCGCCGCCTCCTGCGCCTCGCTCCCGCCCACCAGCAACTGGCTATAGGTCTTGACCGGCAGGGGAACGCCCGCCTTGTCCGCCAGAAATGCGACCATTCGCGACGTATCGGCAAAACGCCCTGCGGCATCGATCGGCTGGTCGGTCAGATAGGCGAGATGCGCCCGTCCCACCCGCTCGCGACGCTCGGCAAAGGGGCCGACCGCAAAGCCGAACAGATAGGCCGAATAGGGTCGCGGTGTCCGCCAGCGATGGATTTCGCTATTGTCCGGGCCTGCGCGCCTGCCGATCCGCGATCCGATCGACAGGGTTGTCAGCCCCGCCGGAACGCGCAGATCCAGCGCGAAATCGGCCTTGTCCCCAAAGGCATTCTGCGCACAGATCATCCAGTCGCAGGCGAAATAGCTCGTATAGAGCGTCGTCGCGGTCCCCTCGAACCCCCGCGCCGGACGACCATGATAGGTCAGCGACAACCGGACCATCCGCCCCCTGCCCAAGGGCTTGGCGAGGTCGAAGACGAGCGTGTCGCCCTCCGTCCGACTGACGACCGCCTGACCGTCCACCATCGCCTGGTCGATGCTTAACGCATTGCCGGAAAAGCGAAGACGGCTCAGTCCCTCCTCCGTCGATCGCAAAATAATGTCTTCACGCCCCGCCACCGTTTTCGCAGCGATGTCGGGGGTCAGCGCCAGATCGTAACGCAGAACGTCGAACCCCGCCCCCGGCTCGTCCGCCGCATGAACCGGCAGGGGCGCCAGCATTAAGGCCAAGCCTATGATCATGATCCGTCCATAGCGACGCCCCATCGGCCGATCCTTACTTCGCGCGGAACAGCAGTTGATGGGGCATGGCCGATACCCCGTTGCGGTCGGTGAAATTGCGATACTCGCCCCTGTTGAACCAGACCTCATAGGCGCGTCCCGCCTCGACCCGACAGCGGAGCGAAAAGCTGCGCCCGTCCTGGGACTGGACGGGCGCGGCACCGCCGCAATCGGGATAGCTGTCGCCGGACGCCTGTACGAAGGAATAGCTGCCCGGACGCATCGGCCGGTCGAAGGTGACGGTCAGGACCAACGGTCCGGCAGGCACCACGGCCCCGGCCGCCGGGCTGGTCGAGACGACATGCGGCGGGACCGGAGCAGGTCCACCGCCTCCGACATAGGCCGCGGCCAGGATCGCTATCGTCGTCATCGCGGAAATCATCATGGGCACTCCCCATCGGCCCAGGATACGGGGACCGTCCGCCGCCCCGTGGCGGGGCTGTCCCGCCGACTGGTCCGCCGCCGCCTTGGCAAACACCCCGGATTTTGCAGGCCCAGAAAAATTGGGCCCCGGATTGCCCGTGAAAATTCGTGCCGCACCCCGGCTGCTGCTCGCACCCGTCTTGCGCCGCGCCTCGCGCAGCCGCTCGTTGACCGTATGGACCGACAGCCCCAGTTCGACCGCCGCGCTCTTCACGTCATGGCCACAGGCCAGCAGGCGCAGGACCGCCGCTTCCTTTTCGGTCAGGTCGAACGGCATGTCGGACATGACGCCATCCTGCCCCAGCAGCGGCGCACAAAAAAGGCCCCGACTTTCGTCGAGGCCCATTTGGTCATTCCCGGATCGCGCTCACCGGATCGGCGAGTTCGGGTCCAGGCGCATGTCCAGATAGCGGTCCACAGAGCCCATCAGGTCGGGCATCTCATGCTCGAAGAAGTGGTTGGCCTTCGGGATGGTGTCGTGATGGATGGTGATGTGCTTCTGGGTGCGCAGCTTGTCGACCAGCTTCTGGGTCGCCGCCGGGGTCGCGACCTCGTCGGCCTCGCCCTGGATGATGATGCCCGAGGACGGACACGGCGCCAGGAAGGTGAAGTCGTACATGTTGGCGGGCGGCGCGACCGAGATGAAGCCGCGGATTTCCGGGCGGCGCATCAGCAGCTGCATACCGATCCACGCGCCGAAGCTGACACCCGCGATCCAGGTGGTCGAGGCCTCCGGGTGGAAGCTCTGCACCCAGTCGAGCGCCGAGGCGGCGTCGGACAGCTCGCCGATGCCGTTGTCGAACGTGCCCTGGCTCTTGCCCACGCCGCGGAAGTTGAAGCGCAGCGTGGCGAAGCCGCGCCGCTGGAAGGTCTTGTAGAGTTCCTGGACGATGCGGTTGTTCATCGTGCCGCCCGCATTGGGATGCGGGTGAAGGATCATGGCGACGGGCGCGCGCGGACGCGGAGCGGGAGCGAAACGGCCTTCGAGGCGGCCTTCGGGGCCGGGGAAAATGACTTCGGGCATCAAGACTCGCCGATCTGGATCGCGCTGGTGGAGCGCCGGGAACGTTGCGCTATATAGGCGGACACGTCATTTTCGCAATTACCCGATCATTTCACCGACGGAACCAGCCCTGCCTACGCCCCACCCACGCCTTTACCTCGATCATGCCGCGACGACCCCGATGACCGGGGCGGCACGCGCCGCACTGGCGGAAGGCTGCGCGCTGTGGGCCAACCCCTCTTCTCCTCATGCCGAGGGCCGCGCTGCCAAGCGCGCGCTGGAGGATGCCCGCAGCGCCATCGCCCGCTCGCTGGGCTGGAGCCACGAAATCCTGTTCACCAGCGGGGCGAGCGAGTCGCTGGCCATTGCCCTGACCCGGTCGATGGCGACGCGGCGCTTCGTCGGGGCGATCGACCATGACGCGGTGCTGCGCGCCGCCCCCGATGCGATCGTCATGCCGGTCGGGCCGGATGGCGTGCTGCGCCTGCCCGAGCTTGGCGGTTCGCGCAGCATCGTGACGGTGCAATGGGCCAATAGCGAGACCGGCGTGCGCCAGCCCATCGCGGCGCTTGCCGAAGCGATCCATGCCGCCGGCCACATCCTGCTGGTCGATGCCGCGCAGATGCCGTCGGGCGCCGACCCGGACGTGATCGACCATGCCGATCTCGTCGCCCTGTCCGCCCACAAGCGCGGCGGGCCGCCGGGGATCGGCGCATTGCTGGTACGCGACCTCGCGCTGCTGGAGCCGACCGGCGGGCAGGAGCGCGGCTATCGCCCCGGCACCGAGAATATGCCGGGCGTGCTGGGCTATGCCGCGGCACTCGCCGAACCCGAGCCCGATCATGGCGAACTCCGCGCGCATCTCGACGATGCGATCCGCCGCTCGGGCGGGATCGTGGTCGCGGATGCCAGCCGCCGCCACCCGGCCATCGCCAGCTATCACATGCCCGGCAAGCCCTCCGCCGCGCAGCTCATCCAGTTCGACCTGGCGCAGATCTCGGTCTCGGCGGGCAGCGCCTGCGCCAGCGGCAGCCTGAAGCCCAGTCATGTGCTGGCCGCGCTCGGCTGGGACGTGGAGGCGGGGCGCGAAGTGGTGCGGGTCAGCTTCGGCCGGACGACGACGCGCGAGGATGTCGACCGCTTCGTCGCCGCATGGCGCGCCATCGCACGGGGGAAGCGAGCGGCGTGATCTATCTCGATTATCAGGCGACGACCCCGCTCGCGCCCGAAGCGCTGAAGGCGATGCTCCCCTGGCTGGAGCAGGGCCATGCCAACCCCCACTCGCCCCACCGCGCCGGACGACAGGCGCGCGCCGCCGTGGAGGTCGCGCGCGATCAGGTGGCGGCGCTGCTCCCCTCGGGCGGGCGGGTGGTCTTCACCAGCGGCGCGACGGAGGCGCTGAACTGGGCGATCAAGGGCGCAAGCGGCGGGATCGTCACCACGGCCATAGAACATGCCGCCGTGCTGGACACCGCCCATGCGACCGGGCGTCCGCTGACCATGTTGCCGGTCGATGGCGAGGGGCTGGTCGCGCCCGCACCGATCCCGGACGGTACCGGGCTGGTCGCGGCGATGCTGGTCAACAACGAAATCGGCACCGTCCAGCCGGTCGCGGCGCTGGCCGAGCGAGCCCATCATGCAGGGGCCCTGATGCTGTGCGACGCGGTGCAGGGCTATGGCCGGGTTGCCATACCGGAGGCGGTCGATCTGGTCGCGATCTCGGCGCACAAGGTCTACGGGCCCAAGGGCATCGGCGCGCTGTGGATCCGCGACGGTGTCACCCTGCCCCCGCTCCTCCATGGCGGCGATCAGGAAGGCGGACGCTCGGGCACGCTCAGCCCCGCGCTCTGTGCCGGGTTCGGCGCGGCGGCCAGGCTGATGGCGGAACGCGCCCAGCAGGATGCCGCGCGCATCGAACAGCTCTGGACGCTGGCGATCGCGCGGCTGGGCAGCGGCTGGACGCTCAACGGCTCGGCCGAGCGGCGCTATCATGGCAATCTGAATGTCCGCCGTGAGGGGCTGGATGTCGCGCGGCTGATGTCCGACTGCCGCGACCTCGCCTTTTCGGCCGGGAGCGCCTGCGCCAGCGGATCGGGGCGCCCCAGCCATGTCCTGACCGCGCTGGGCCTGGGCGAGCGCCAGGCCAAGTCCTCGATCCGAATCGGTTTCGGCCGTTACACCACCGACGACGAACTGGTCGCAGCGATCGACCGGATCAATGCCGCGGCAAAGGCGCAGGGACGATGATCGCACTGACCTTCCAGAGCCCCAGCGGCACGACGACCCACGCCGAGGCCCAGCCGGGCGAAACGCTGCTGCTCGTCGGGCAGCGCGCCGGACAGCCATTGGAGGGCACATGCGGTGGACAGATGGCCTGTGCGACCTGCCATGTCTTGGTCGACCCGGCCTATCACGACCATTTGCCGCCCGCCTCGGCGGAGGAGGAAGACATGCTCGACCTGGTGCCCGACGCCACCCGCTCCAGCCGCCTCGCCTGTCAGATCGTGATGACCGAGCAACTGGCGAATATGGTCGTTCGCCGTCCCTGAACCCCGATCTCCCTGCCCCCGCAATCTCCCTGAACCGTTGATAACAAACGGGTTCAGGGACCGATCATCGGTGATTCGCCATTATTCTCCCATGCTCGCCGACAGGCGGGATTACCGGGAGTAAAGCGTTATGAAACTTTTTGCTGTCTTGGGCGCCGGTCTGATCGCGGTTTCGGGCGTCGCCGCCGCCACCCCTGCCGATGCCGCTCCGCATGATCGCTGGGGCCGTGGTCCGGGTTGGGATCGTGGACCGGGCTGGCATCATCGTGGGCCGGGCTGGGATCGTGGTCCCGGCTGGCATCGCGGCGGAGGCCCCCGTTGGGATCGCGGCCCCGGCTGGCGCGGCCCGCGCTATGCCTATAACCGTCCGCGCGTGACGTGCCGCTGGGTGCGCACCTGGAACGGGCCGCAGCGCCAGTGTTTCAACACCTATCGCTGATCTGAAAGTTCGTCACGGACGGGGCCGGTGGGATAAGGACTTGATCCCCCGGCCCCGTTTCGCCATATGCGCGGCGGGAGTCGGGCGGACGTAGTCGTCGCCAACCCGGTCAGGTCCTGACGGAAGCAGCCGTAACGATTTCGCTGCGGGTCGTCCCGGCTCCCACCCTCCGCACATTTTTTGCCATACACGATTATACCTGACGCCGCGCGTGCGAGCGCCTATGTTGGCTGGCGATGATTTCCCCGATCCCGACCATCACGGCCCGTCATGGCTGATTCCTTCGACCTGGGCGAACCGCCCCAGCCCGCGCAGACGCCGGCCAAGGCCGAAGCGTACCGCGTCCTCGCGCGCAAATACCGGCCGCAGACCTTCGATGCGCTGATCGGGCAGGACGCGATGGTCCAGACGCTGGGCAACGCGATCAAGCGCGACCGGCTGGCTCATGCGTTCCTGATGACCGGCGTGCGCGGGGTCGGCAAGACGTCGACCGCGCGGCTGATCGCCAAGGCATTGAACTGCGTCGGCCCCGATGGCACCGGCGGCCCGACGATCAGCCCGTGCGGCGTGTGCGAGCCCTGCCGCGCCATCGCCGAGGGTCGCCATATCGACGTGATCGAGATGGACGCCGCCAGCCATACCGGCGTCGACGACGTGCGCGAGATCATCGAAGCGTCGCGCTATGCGGCGGTGTCCGCGCGCTTCAAAATCTACATCGTGGACGAGGTCCACATGCTCTCCAAGAACGCCTTCAACGCGCTGTTGAAGACGCTGGAGGAGCCGCCCGCGCATGTGAAGTTCCTGTTCGCCACGACCGAGGTGAACAAGGTTCCGATCACCGTCCTGTCGCGCTGCCAGCGTTTCGACCTGCGGCGGATCACGGCGGACAAGCTGGCCGCGCATTTCGCCGAAATCTGCGTCAAGGAAGGCGTAACCGCCGAGGACGAGGCGCTGATGCTGGTCGCGCGCGCGGCGGAGGGCTCGGCGCGCGACGGGCTGTCGATCCTGGACCAGGCGATCGCGCACGCCGATCTGGAGGGCAGTGGCGTCACCGCAGTAGCGGTGCGTGAGATGCTGGGCCTGTCCGATCGCGGTGCGGTACGCGATCTGCTCGGGCTGATCCTCGGTGGCGATAGCGCGGGGGCCCTTGCCTCGCTGCGGCGGCAGTATGATTACGGCGTCGATCCGCAATCGGTGCTCCGCGCGCTGCTGGAGACGGTGCACGGCATCACGCTGACCAAGGTCGGCACGCCCCCCGATGCCGCACAGCCGCTGGAAGAGCGCGCCGCGCGAGAGGAATGGGCGGGCGCGTTCAGCTTCCCCGCATTGCACCGGCTGTGGCAGCTATTCCTGAAGGGCCATGACGAGGTCGCCCGCGCGGCACTCCCCATCGAGGCGGCGGAAATGGCGCTGCTTCGTGCGATCCATGCCTCCACCCTGCCCGATCCGGGCGAGCTGGCACGGCAGATCCGCGACGGTGGCGTGGCGGCATCCGCTGCGCCTGCGGTGACGCATCAGGCGGCACCCGCCGCCGCCCCGGTGGCGATCGCCCCGCCTCCGCCGCCCGCCGAACCCGAACCGCCCAAACTGCCCGACAGCTTCGTCGCGATGATCGACCGGCTGGACGATATGGGGCAACTCGCGCTGGCGGCCCGGTTGCGCCACGGCGCGCGCCTCGTGCGTTATACCCCGCCGGAAATGGTGTTCAGCGGATCGCGGCCGATCGCGGCCGATACGCTGAGCGAGTTGATCGCGGCGCTCAAGACGGCAACGGGCCAGGTCTGGCGCGTCACGCTGGAGGACGTCGCCGGCGCGCCGACTCTGCACGAGCAGCAGATGGCGGCAGAGGAAGCGATCAAGACCGCCGCGTGGGAATCGGACATGGTCCGCGCCGCGCGCGAGGCTTTCCCCGAGGCCGAATTGATGGAATGGCCCGGCAAACGCAGTGTGAACGGAGCATGATGTGAAAAATCTCGACGAAATCCTGGCGATGGCCCAGAACGTCCAGAACGAACTGGAAAAGGCGCAGGCCAATCTCGACAATATCGAGGTCGAGGGCGTCTCGGGCGGCGGTCTGGTCAAGGTGAAGGCCTCGGCCAAGGGCCGGATCATCGGTATCGCCATCGACGACTCGCTGATGCAGCCGTCGGAAAAGGGCATGTTGGAGGATCTGCTGGCCGCCGCGATCAACGATGCGCGGGCCAAGGCCGACACCGCCTCGGGCAGCGAGATGTCGAAGATGACCAGCGGCCTGCCGCTGCCGCCGGGTTTCAAGCTGCCTTTCTGATCCGGCAACGTCGTTTCGGGAACGACTAAAGGGCCATGGCGTTGCTTCCTCCATCATAAGAGGAGGGAATGTCATGGCCGACGAACGTGTTACCGAAACCTATGGTACGCAGCAGCCGCATACCACGGTGATCGAACGCCGTAGCGGCGGTGGCGGCGGCATGGCGATCGCCATCGTCCTGCTGATCGCGGTGCTGGTCGGCGGCTTCTACCTGTTCAGCCGGGGCGGCGCGGAAAACCGCCGCGACGCAGCCGTCACCTCCGCCGCCAAGAGCGTCGGCGACACCGCCAAGAAAGCCGGTGACGCGATTTCCGGCGACGGCAAGTAACACGATGCACGACCGGTCGGGCTGACTATTGCCCGGTCGGTCGTGTCGGCGGTGGATTGATCTCCGCATCGGGATCGGTCAGCCGCGACAGCACCTTCCGCGCGACCGTCAGCGGGTCGCGCCCAGCCCCATAACCAGCCTCCCGCGCTTCGCCATGCGAGCAGCGCCGTTGCCCGGCATGGATACCACAAGGCCCCGTGCCCCCAAGGATTTGATTGCCGCTCAGGCCGCCACCCGCGCCGTTCGGCTCGGCTGACGGGCCCCGTACGGATGGGGGGACGCGGTAGCGCTCGGCGGCATTGCGGCGGCCGCAGACGACCACTTCAGTCTGACTGAGGGGACAGTCCGTTCGCGGCGTGATGCGCGGCAATGGAAGAACGGATGGCGCGGCTTGCAGCAGCATTATGAGGCTGATCGCGGCGGTCATTCGTCATCGTCCCCGGACATCGTTCGAGGATCGGGCGGGATCGTGGTTTTTGTGGGGCCGTTCGGGCTAGAGCCTCGGACGGTGCCCCCTCCCCCATCCCCTCCCGCCTGCGGGAGGGGATGGGGGAGGGAAAGGTGTCTCACCGAGACCACCCCCTCACCGGATACAGCTATCCAACCCCTGCCGCTTCACCACCCCCACATAGCGCGCAATGACGTTTCCGTGCCTGCGTACGAACCCGGTCGGCGCAATCGCCGCGCGTTTCTTGGGCAGCGGCAGGACGGCGGCGATTCGCGCCGCCTCGGTCGGGGACAGGTGCGAGGCGTCATGCCCGAAATAGCGCATCGCCCCGGCATTGGCGCCGTAGGTCCCGATCCCCGTCTCGGCGATGTTCAGATACACTTCCATGATCCGCCGCTTGCCCCACAGATGCTCGATCAGGAAGGTGAACCAGGCCTCGAACCCCTTGCGGATGTAACCGCCGCCCTGGAACAGAAAGGCGTTCTTCGCCGTCTGCTGGCTGATCGTCGAGCCGCCACGAATCCGCCCGCCCTGTGCGTTGCGATAGGCGGCATTCGCCATCGCCTTCAGGTCGAAGCCGCTATGCGAACAGAAACGGGCATCCTCGCCCGCGATCGCCGCGCGCGGCATGTCGGGGTCCATTTCGGACAGCGGCATCCAGTCCTTGGTCACGCCATGCCCGCCGATCACGTCGCCCAGCATGGTGAAGGTGATGGGCGGCGGCACGAAGCGATAGATGCCGACCCAGACGACACTGAGGATCACAAAGGCGAGCGCGCCCTTCAGGGCCCAGCGAGCGATGCGGAACATGGGGCGGGGTCTTAGCGGGGTTTGCACGGCAGGTCACTTGCCCGCGACGCGTCCGCAAAGCCCTGTTCCCTGGCGGAGCCCTGTTCCCCGGCGAAGGCCGGGGCCCAGTTTCTGCGCATCCTGTGGCGCGGGAGACATCGCGTGGGAAGCAACAACCATGCATTCGACGATGCCTCCCACGCCGCTCCACGGCGCACCTCAAGCCACAAAGAAACTGGACCCCGGCCTTCGCCGGGGAACAGAGCCTTGAGACTCATCACCCTTCATTCCTCCCCTGCAAGGGGAGGTGGCAGGCCAAAGGCCTGACGGAGGGGCAACCCGGCCCGAGAGGCTAGTCGAACCTGGCCCGTCGTCATGCCCCGCATTGCTCTCCAGAGACAGAGAGGGGATGAAAACGGCTACCGGCCCCCAGAAAATTACAACGTCCAGATCAACACATTGCCGACCAGCACCACCGCCATCACCAGCATCAGCACACCCTTGCGCCGATCCCCGCGCCGGATCGTGACGATGCCACCCGCGACACACGCGAACGCCGCCAGCATCGCGATGGCCGGGGCGGCCTGTGCGATCCCCTCCATCAACCGGCCAGCACGCGCGCATAGGCGGCGCGGTCGACATTGCCGCCCGACAGGATGACCAGCATCCCCTCCTTCGCCGCGACCCTGCCTGCCAGCAGCGCGGCCAGCGCAACCGCGCCACCGGGCTCGACCACCAGCCGCAGCCGGTCGGCCGCGAAACGCTGTGCCGCCGCCACCTCGGCCTCGCTGACCGCCACGCCCTCCGCGCCGCGCCGGGCCAGCACCTCGAAGGTCAGCGGCGATACGCGGGTCGTCTGCAACGAGTCGCAGGCGGTCGGCGGCGGATTGTCGCCAACGGGCTCGATCCACCCCGCCTCCAGCGAGCGGCGCATATCGTCCCACCCCTCGGGCTCGACCACCGTGATCCGCGCGTCGGGCACCGCCAGCGTCAGACCCGCCGCCAATCCGCCCCCGCCGCAGGGCGAGACGACATGCGTTGGGGCGCCCATGCCGAGTGCCGCCATCTGCGCGACCGCCTCAATCCCCGCGGAGCCCTGTCCCTCGATCACCCAGGGATCGTCAAAGCTGGGGACGAGAGTCGCGCCCCGCGCCTCGGCCAGACGCCGCGCGATCTTCTCCCGGCTTTCGGTCGCGCGGTCATAGTCGACGATCTCGGCCCCCAGCGCCAGCGTCCCCTCGCGCTTCGATGGTGGCGCATCAGCGGGCATCACGATCGTCGCCGCGATGCCCAGCCGCCGCGCGGCCCAGGCGATTCCCTGCGCATGGTTGCCCGACGAAAAAGCGACCACCCCTCGTGCCCGCGAAACGTCGTCCAACGCGGTTAATCGGTGCCATGCGCCGCGCAATTTGAACGCCCCGACGGGCTGCAGGTTTTCCGCCTTGAAAACCACAGCCTTCCCATTGATAATCATGGGAAATATCGGTGACGGGGGTAGGATGCGGGCGATCTTTTCGGCGGCATCGCGAACCCCTGCCTTTGTCGGCTGTCTTAAGATTGTCACTTTTTATCTCCGACCGGCGTTCAACCGCTTTACATTCGAAAACGTCGACCCTATTTCGCGCCTCCGCTGCCCCATGGGACTTCCAACCGCAAGGCAGCTTTTTGTCACCGTATGCCGTCAGGCAATTGGAGGTCCCTTGAGTTGCACCAGAATCATCGCGCGCTGGGGCTAGCTGCCCACTCGACCGCCGTCCCCTCCAACATGGAGCGCGGCATCGACATCGCCAAGCGTCGCCCGGCTGATCCGGTCACGCTGCTTCGCCCGCACGCCGCTGCGCGCGCCGCCCGATTCTTCGTCGAGAAGTTTCCGGGTCGCCCGATGTATGCGGTCAAGGCGAATCCGTCTGCGGATCTGATCCAGATCCTGTGGGACAATGGCATCACCCATTTCGACACCGCCTCGATCGCGGAAGTTCGTCTGGTGAAGTCGGTCGCCCCGCAGGCCGTCTGCTGCTTCATGCATCCGGTCAAGTCGGAAGAGGCGATTGCCGAGGCTTATTTCAAGCACGACGTCCGCACCTTCTCGCTCGACAGCATGGAAGAGCTGGAGAAGATCGTCCGCGCCACGAAAGGCGCGACCGACCTGACCCTGTGCGTCCGCATCCGCGTGTCGTCGGAATATGCCAAGCTGAGCCTGGGATCGAAGTTCGGCGTCAGTGTCGAAGAGTCGAAGGACCTGCTGATCGCCACCCGCCAGGTCGCCGATGCCCTGGGCATCTGCTTCCATGTCGGCAGCCAGACCATGACCCCCGACGCCTATTCGGCGGCGATGGAGCGCGTGCGGGCGGTGATCGTCGGTGCGGCCGTGACCGTCGACGTGATCGACGTGGGCGGCGGCTTCCCCTCGGCCTATCCGGGCATGACCCCGCCGCCGCTGGAGCGTTTCTTCGAGACGATCCACCGCGCGTTCGAGAGCCTGCCGGTGTCGTACTCGGCCGAACTCTGGGCCGAGCCGGGCCGGGCGCTGTGCGCGGAATATTCGTCGGTCGTGGTGCGCGTCGAGCGTCGTCGGGGCAACGAGCTGTACATCAACGACGGTGCCTACGGCGCGTTGTTCGATGCGGCGCATATCGGGTGGAAGTATCCGGTCCAGCTGCTGCGCGAGCCGTCGTCGGACGCGCGCGACATGGACTTCAGCTTCTGGGGCCCGACCTGCGACGATCTCGACTATATGCAGGGTCCGTTCCCGCTGCCCGCGGACACGAACACCGGCGATTATTTCGAGATCGGCATGCTGGGCGCGTACGGCCAGGCCATGCGTACCCAGTTCAACGGCTTCAGCTGTCACGAGTTCGTCGTGACCGACGACGAGCCGATGTTCTCGGTTTACCGCGATGAGACCGTGCACGCCCTGCCGGCAAACGTCGTCAAGCTGTAACTCAGCGACTTTAGCACCGCCTTTATCCCCTTCCGCTTCGGCGGGAGGGGAATGGGGTGGCATTGCGGTTTGTCCCGCGATAAGGCCCCTTCGCATACCGGACCCGCCGTTCGCGCAGGCCCGGGCCAGCCGGGTTACCGCGTCCCCAATAACGACGACGGCTTCTCGATGATGATGGAACCATCATGACCGACACGATCAACGACAACCGTAAGGCCGAGCTGCTCTCCAGCGTGGTCGAGCATATCGACATTACCTCGTTCGACGCCCGCCCGATCATCGATTCGATGGGCAAGATGAGCTTCACCAGCCGCGACCTCGCGCGCGCGACCGGCATCTACAACCAGATGCTGGCCGACAAGGACTGCTCGATCTTCCTGGTGATCGCCGGTTCGACCTCGGCGGGCGGCTGCATGGACCTCTATGCCGAGCTGCTGCGCTCGAACATGATCGACGGCATCGTCGCCACGGGCGCGTCGATCGTCGACATGGATTTCTTCGAGGGCCTGGGCCACAAGCATTATCAGGCGCTGGAAATCCCCGACGACAACGTCCTGCGTTCGCTGTACATCGACCGCATCTACGACACCTATATCGACGAAGAGCAGCTGCAGGATTGCGACCACACGATCGGCGCGATCGCCGACTCGCTGGAGCCCAAGCCCTATTCGAGCCGTGCCTTCATCCGCGAGATGGGCAAGTATCTGGTCGAGCATGGCAAGAAGGACAACAGCCTCGTCAAGCTCGCCTATGAGCATGACGTGCCGATCTTCTGCCCGGCATTCGTCGACTCGTCGGCGGGCTTCGGCTTGGTGAAGCACCAGGTCGAGCGTGCCAAGGAAGGCAAGCCGTACATGGTGCTGGACGCCATCGCCGACTTCCGCGAACTGACCGACATCAAGATCAAGGCGGGCACCACCGGCCTGCTGATGATCGGCGGCGGCGTGCCGAAGAACTTCATCCAGGACACGGTCGTCTGCGCCGAAATCCTGGGTCATGACGATGTCGAGATGCACAAGTACGCGGTGCAGATCACCGTCGCCGACGTGCGCGACGGCGCCTGCTCGTCCTCGACGCTGAAGGAAGCGGCGAGCTGGGGCAAGGTGGACACGGCCCTCGAACAGATGGTATTCGCCGAAGCCGGTTCGGTCATGCCGCTCCTCGCCTCGGACGCGTATCATCGCGGCCACTGGCGCGAGCGGACCAAGCGTCGTTGGGGAGCGATTTTCGACTAATGTTGGAATTTTTTGAACGGGAGCAGCTTGCCTACATCATAATTGGGGCAGTGCTGCTGTCGGGTCTGGCCTTCGCCGTACCTTTTCTTCGCCGGCGCAAGCGCGAGAAATTGCGACGTCGGGGGATCAAGAAATACGGACATTGAGATTGGGGGCGGAACCGCAGGGTTTCCGCCCCTTTTTTCTTGCCCGTCGCACGACGGCCCGGCACCGTGTGCACCGGTTCCGGCCTACGATATGCCGGGTGTGAGGGGATGGATGTGATCGACCGACGTTCCGTAATCGGCGCCATGGCGGCCGTGCCACTGGCGACCCGCGCCGCCGCCCAAGGCGCAGCGATCGCAGGCACCGCGATGACGCCCTGGCCCCCGGCCGAACATTTCTCGCTTTGGCCCGGCCGACCGCCGGGGGCACGGGCCACCCTGCCCAAGCCCAATCCGTCGATGAACGGCCCCGCCGGGCGGCAGGAATTGTGGCTGCGCGGCACCGCCGATCCGATCGTCGCGGTCTATCGGCCCGAACGGCCCGACGGCCGTGCCGTCCTGACCATTCCGGGGGGCGGCTATGGCTTCGTCTCGATCCAGAATGAGGGGATCGACGTCGCCCGGACCCTGAACCCGCACGGCATCACCGTCTTCGCGCTGTCCTATCGCCTTCCTTCCGAGGGCTGGGACGATCAGGCCAATGTGCCGCTACAGGATGCGCAACGCGCCATGCGGCTGATCCGCGCCAATGCCACGCGTTATGGCATCGATCCGGCGAAGCTCGGCATCGTCGGCTTTTCTGCGGGTGGCCACCTCGCCGCCTCGCTGACCGTGGGTTATGACGACAAGGTCTATACCGCGGTCGATGCCGCCGATCGGCAATCGGCCCGCCCGCGCTTTTCCGGCCTCGTCTATCCGGTCGCCAGCCTGTCGACGCCGACCACCCATGCCGGTTCGCGCGACAACCTGCTGGGCCCCAATCCCGATGCCGCGACCAAGGCGCGCTACGACACGCCGCGCCGGATCACGGCGAACACGCCGCCGCTGTTCCTGGTCCATGCGGTCGATGACGGCCTGGTCCCGCTCGACCAGTCGATCGACGTGCTGACCCAGGCGCGCGCCGCCAAGGTGCCGGTCGAGGCGCATTTCTTCGAGCGCGGCGGCCATGGTTTCGGCGCGATGAGCGCGGCGGAGGACAATCCGGCCCGCCTCTGGCCCGACCTGTTCGATCGTTGGATCGGGCAGACGCTGAAGTCCTGATCTATTCCTCCCCTGCAAGGGGACGTGGCAGTCCGCAGGACTGACGGAGGGGTGTCACCGCCAGTGGGAGTGCCCCTCCACCACCCGGCTTCGCCAGCCGGTCCCCCTCCCCAAACATGGTTGAGGGAGGAATGACGTGCCTACCTCCGTTCGCGCTGAGCGAAGTCGAGGCGTACGTCCTGTGGTCACCGTCTGGCGTGGCCTTCGACTTCGCTCAGCCTGAACAGGGGTTGTCGTGCCGGCGCTCAGAACAGCCGATTCAAGCTCCGCTCGAGCATCAGCATCTGCCACAACGTCCGGCCATGCTCGGCCCGTCCGGCGCGGTGGTCGGCGGCGATGCGGCCGAGTTCGGGCAGGTGGAACCACCCCGTCTCGCGCAGCAGGCCCGAATGTTCCAGCCGCGCCGCCTCGTCGGCCAGTGCCCCCCGAAACCATGCGCTGATCGGCGTCACGAAGCCCATCTTGGGCCGATAGAGGATGTCGCGCGGCAGATAGGGCTCAAGCGCCTTCTTCATCAGCCACTTGCCATGTCCGCCCCGCACCCGCATCGCGGCGGGCAGGCGCGCGGCATATTCGACCAGCCGGTGGTCGAGCAGCGGCTCGCGCGCCTCCAGCCCAACCGCCATCGAGGTGCGGTCGGTCTTGGTGAGGATGTCGCCGGGCAGCCATATCTTCAGGTCGGCATATTGCGCGCGGTCGATCGGATCGCGGGCGGGCGCATCGCGCATCGCGGCGACATAGCGATCCTCGGCCCGGTGCCCGCCCAGCGCGGCCCGCGCCTCGGCCGAGAACAGCCGCGCACGCATCTCCGGTGACGTGACGCCGACCGCGCGAGCATAGGCCTCCGCCCCGTCCAGTCCCAGGGCGAGCAGGGTCGTCTTGGCGCGCAGGGGACGCGGCGCCCAATCCGCCTTGGGATAATAGCGACCCAGCGTCCCGAACAGACGGCTGCGCAGATCGGCCGGGAACAGCCCACGCACCCGCTCCTCGCCCGCGTGGAAGACGTGACGGCGATACCCCGCCATCGCCTCGTCCGCCCCGTCCCCCGACAGGGCGACCGTCACATGCTCGCGCGCCAGTTCGCACAGGCGATAGGTGGCGAGTGCCGAGGCATCGGCAAAGGGTTCATCGAAATGCGCGACCAGCGTGTCGATCAGCGCGAAGTCGTCGGCCCGCACCACGCGCTCGACATGATCGGTCGCAAAGCGCCGGGCGATCGTCTGGGCATAGCTGCGCTCGTCATGCCCCGCCTCGTCGAAACCGATGGTGCAGGTGCGCACGGCACGCGGGGACGCCTCCGCCATCAGCGCGACGACGCCCGAGCTGTCGACCCCGCCCGACAGGAACGCGCCCAGCGGCACGTCGGCGACCATCCGGCTGGTCACGCCGTCCCGCATCCGGGCGAGCAGTTCCTCACCCAGCCGGGCCGCCGTGCCGGTTTCGCGGTTCGAGAAGTCGACGTCCCACCAACGGCGCGGGGGCGGTACGCTCCGCCCCCGCTCGATCATCAGGAAATGGCCCGCAGGCAGCTTGTGGATGCCCGCCACGATGCTGGCGTCGTCGGGGACATAGCCGAACGCCAGATAATCCTCGACCGCGCGGATATCAGGCCGCCGCCGGACCAGCGGATGCGCGAGCAGCCCCTTCATCTCCGAAGCGAAGGCCACCGCGCCGTCGGGCAGCTCGGTCCAATGGAGCGGCTTCACCCCCAGCCGGTCGCGCGCCAGGAACAGCGTGCCCGCCCGCGCATCATGGACGGCAAAGGCGAACATGCCGACCAGCCGGTGGAGCATCGCCGGGCCCCAAAGCCGCCAGCCGTGCAGCAGCACCTCAGTATCGCCATCGGTGCGGAACACCACGCCCTTGGCCTGTAATTCGCCACGCAGGTCGCGGTAGTTGTAGATCTCGCCGTTGAAGCAGACCGCGACCTCGCCATCGACCATCGGCTGGGGCGAGCCCTCGACATCGATGATCGACAGGCGGGCATGGGCAAAGCCGACGCCGGGCGCGGTCCATATCCCCTGCCCGTCAGGCCCGCGATGCGCCTGCGCGGCGATCATCGGACGCAGCCGGGCCGGGTCGACCGGCTTGGGCGTGGCGGGATGGAAAAGGCCGGCGATACCGCACATCGCGGGTCAGCGCTGTCCCGTCAGACGGTCGGCGAAGCGATCGACAGGGCCCAGCGCGCGGACGAACGCCTCGATCGCCTGGGGATCGTCGCCTTCGCTGACGACATGCACGGCCACCGCCATCTGGCGCTGGCCCAGCAGGCGGGCCTTCATCGTCTCGATCTTCACGCGTCGCATATCCGGGGTCAGCGTATCGCCGATCCGATACCAGGTCGCAACGTCGCGATTCTGGGTCTGGCCGTTGGCGCTGGTCGCCATCATGTGCATCGCATCGCCGCCTGCGATCCGGCCCAGATCGGCGACGCGCAGCCAGCGATCCGCACCGTGGATCACGCCCGTGCCGAACGCACCCAGCTTGCCGCCCTCGCGCTGGTGCGAGAAGACCGCCACCGCCAGATCGACCTGATGCCCGTGCACGTCGCGGTACGCGCGCTGCAACACGGCATCTGCCCCCGGATAGTCGGGCCGCCAGACGCTCTGCTGCGCCACTGGCGTCCAGCCGGGCACCTCGGGTAGCGCCATATGGACCGGGAGCGGCGCGGCGCGCGATCCGGCAAAAGCGCTCCAGCTGGGAAAGACCGCGGTGATCGCCACCGCCAGCACCGCCGCCAGCAACGGGTCGATGCGCCGCCCCGGCACCCCCTGCAACCGCGCCGGATCGAAGGCGGGATCGTCGGGCGAGCGATCGAAGAACTGCCACCCGATCGCCAGCACCGCCGCCATGACGAGCGCGAAGAACACCCAGCCGAAGATGATATGGTCGACGCCGCCCGCCACCTCGATCGAGGTCTTGTCGGCGGCGAAGATCGTGCCCCAGGCGCGGATGCCGTTGGCGATCACCGGCACGATCAGCGACACGATGACGAACACCGCACGCCGCACGGGCGACCGGAAACACAGATTGGCGACCAGCGTGGCGAACACCACCATCGCCAGCACGAACTTCGATCCCGAGCATGCCTCGGCCACCTCGAACCAGTAGCGTCCGGCATGGATCAGCACGCCGTCATTGGTGGCCGGGATCCCGCTCCAGTCGAGCAGCGGCATGACGATCGACACGGTGACCTGCTGCAGCGGTTTCTCCAGCTCCTCACCGAACGGCACCAGGAACCAGGCATAGGCCAGCGGGAACAGCAGGCCGCGCGCGACCATCGGGCCCAGCAGCGTGATGACCAGGCCCTCCAGCGTGGCGATCAGCCCGAGCTGGCGCATCAGCGCGACCGTCGCCGACTCGCCCAGCAGCCATAGCAGGCCGCCGCCCGCCACCAGGATCAGTCCCGGCCACCAGGCGGTCGGGGTCAGCTGTGCCAGTTCGCCGCGCCGTTGCCACACCAGCCAGCCGACGACCGGCCCGATGAACAGGCAGTGGCCATAGGTCGTGCTGGTCCACCAGATGTCGAACAGGTGCGTCGCATCGCGCCAGAACAGCCACAGCACCATCAGCGTCGCCGCCCCCAGCAGCGCCAGATGATAGGTCCAGTGCCCCGGCCTGATGCGATCCGCCCCCATGGCCCCCGATAGCGTCACGATGCGATGTCCTTCAGCAACAGGTCGAGCGGTGCCAGCCGCGCCGCCCAGTCATAGCGTGCCAGCACGCGCGCGCGCGCGGCGGGATTGGCGGGCGGGCCGTTCAGCGCGGCGATGACACGGGCCGCAAAGTCCCGGTCGTTCCCCGCCACCGCGATGGTCCCGTCATGGTCGATCCCGTGCGCCGCCGCAACCGAGGCGACGACAGGCCGCGCCATCGCCATCGCCTCCAGCAGCTTGTTCTGGATACCGCGCGCCAAGTCGAGCGGCGCGACGCAAACGGCGGCGCGGGCCAGCCATGTGCGCGTGTCCGCCACCTCGCCGGTCACGATCACGCGGTCGCTGGCGAGCCGCCATACTGCCGGGCCAGGCGCGCGGCCGACGATGGCGAAGCGTGCATCGGGCCGGGCCTTGTGGACCAGCGGCAGTATATGCTGCGCAAAACGGGTGACCGCGTCGATGTTGGGGCGATAGTCCATCTGCCCGGTGAACACGATGAGCGGGCCGTCCCCGGCCACCGGTTCGACCGTTCCCGGGTCGTAGCGGGCGGCGTCGATGCCGTTTTCTACTGCGACGATGCGCCCCCGCCCGCCAGTGCTGCGGAACAGCTCGGCCTCCGCTTCACTGACGAACAGGGTCGCGGCGACCGAGGCGGCCACCTGTCGTTCATAGGTGCCGAGCAGCCGGGCCTCGCGCGTATAGACCGTGCGCATTGGCATCCCGCTCGTCTGCGCCAGGCTGGCGAACTTGGCGGAGTCGACATCGACCATGTCCATCACGGTCGGCTCGTCCGTGCGATATTGCGCCATCTGGCCGGAGAAGACGTAGGTCGCCGCCACGCTATAGCGAGCCCGCACTGCGTCCACCGCCGCCGTCATCGCCGGGTTTGCGAAGGCGGTCAGCGAAATCGGCTTGCCCGTCGCCAGCGCCTGCGCGGCGGCAAGCGGCATCGGTTTGGTCCGGCGGATCAGTTGGTGGCTCGCCAGTCCCGCCGTCAGTTCGGGCGGCACCACCGTCTCGCTATCCTGTTCCGCGAAGGCGCACAGATGGACGCGCCAGTCGCGCATCAGGTGGCGCAGGATGTGATAGCTGCGGATCTTGTCGCCGCGATCGGGCGGAAACGGCGCACGATGCGCCAGGAACAGAAGGTCCCTCACCCCAGCCCCTCACCCCAACCCACGCGCGACCAGCGGCCCGACCGCCTTGGCGACGCGGAGCGGCAGGCGCTTCCACACCGCGATCATCATCGCATATTTGGGGTTCAGCGGGTTTATCGCGCGCGGACCGTCGACGCTGCGGCTGGCATAGACGAGCCGACGCCCCTCGAACCCCCAATTCTTCTTGAAGGCGGCGGCACCGGTGCCGACCTTCGACCGGCCGAAATCGAAACTGTGGCAACCCCGCTCGCGCGCATGGCGCATCAGCGCGAAATACATCAGGTCGTTGGCGCGAAGGCCCCGCGCCTCGTGCGTGCCACCACCCCAATAGGGATAGACGGTGCCGCGATGATACAGGTTCAGCACACTGGCGACGGCGCGCCCGCGATGCCGCACGGTCAGGATATCGGCGTCGAGCCGGGCCATCGCCTCGCGAAAGAGTTTTGCGGGAAAGACCGGCGTGCCCAGGTTGCGCACCGATTCGGCATAGATATGGTAATGCTCGGCCAGCATCCGTGGGTCGCGGCCGGTCACGACCTCCAGATCCTGTGCCAGGGCCTTGCGAAGCTCGGCACGCTGCTTGCGTGGCACCGCCTTCATCTCGGACTCGTCATCCGCCGCGATCGGTCGGACGAAGCCGAGATAACTGTCGACGTCCGCCGTCCATCCGCCGGGCACAGGGCCGCCGCGCAACTCGACCGAGTCGATCCCCTGCTTGTTCGCCAATGCCCAGGCCGCGTCGGCCAGTGCCTCCACCCCCTCGCCCAGCACGCCGCCATCGACGCCGAAGCCGGTCGACACCATCGCCGCCCCGAATAGCGGCGAGCGGATCTCGCTCAGCGGCAGGACCCCGACGATCGCCCCGTCACGTTCGGCAATAAGATAATGCGCCTGCTGGCCGCACCCCTTCGCCCCCGCCAACAGCCAGCCGGTGCGGTGGAAGGGCGTACCCTCCGCCTGCCCCTCGACAAAGGCGTCGATCCGCGCGCACTCCGCCTCGCTCGCCAGATCGACGGCGCGGATCGTCGGCGACGGATAGATCATGCCGTGCGCGCCGCTTCCTCGGCCGCGACCTGATCGACCCGGCCCCAGTCATGTCGCCGGAGCAGGCCGCGCAACTTGCCCGCCATCGCGCCCAGCCGCGAATAATGGCGCACGCGCGAGCGCAAGGGCGCGTTCGCCACGCGCGGCTGGTCGGGATCGACCTCCCAGGGGTGGAAATAGAACATCGCGCCATGTCCGTCGCGCTGGACCTGCCCCACGGCGAAGTCGGTCAGCTTGGCAGGGAGCATCCGGAAAAAGCCGCCACCGGTCGCCAGCCGACGCTGGCCGAACTGCGCGACCGTTACCGGCAGTTCGATCAGCGCCGCATCCGCCAGCGGCCGCCAGGCATAGCGCGGCGATTCGGCCCAGCCATAATGGTCATGGCGCAACGGCGCGACGCTGGAGGAATAACGATACCCCGCCTCGGCCAGCACCGGATGCGCCCAGGGCGTACGGGTGTCGATCGAGAAGCTGGGCGCGCGATAGCCGGTCACGGCCTGTCCCCCCGCATCCTCAATCGCCGACTTGGCACGGGCCAGGTCGGCGCGAAACTGATCGGCGGTCA
The DNA here is from genome assembly GCF_036663655.1 of Sphingomonas flavida. Classification (NCBI taxonomy): domain Bacteria; kingdom Pseudomonadati; phylum Pseudomonadota; class Alphaproteobacteria; order Sphingomonadales; family Sphingomonadaceae; genus Sphingomonas; species Sphingomonas flavida. The sequence continues at coordinate 117,575 of NZ_JAXOJH010000007.1, read as the reverse complement.
TGGTGAAGACGCGCTGATGGTCCCAGCCATGGCTGGCCATCTCATGCCCGGCGGCAACGATCCGCCGGATCAGGCCGGGATGGCGATGCGCGACCCAGCCCAGCGTGAAGAAGGTCGCGCGTGTCCCCGTTTCGGCGAACAGCGACAGGACGGCATCGGTATTGGCCTCGACCCGGCTGTCCAGCCGATCCCAGTCGCCCTTGTCGATCGTGCGTTCGAACGCACCGACCTGAAACCATTCCTCTACATCGACCGACATGCCGTTGATCGGCCGCGTGTTCCTATTGCTCGCCGCCCCCGATCCGGGCGCCGCCTCAGGCGGCATGGCCCCAGGCCCCCGTTCGGATCGTGGTGGCGGCCTCACGACGGGCCTCGCCGCGATTGTCGATCTCGGTCCAGTCGACCAGCAGCGTCAGGACACGACGAAGCGCCGCCTCCTGCTGCTCCAGCCGTGCCTCGAGCTGGGCGACACGCTCTTGCAGCGCATTGTCGGACGGTGCGGGTGCAGGCGGTGCCTGCGGGGCTTCGGCAGCGACCGGTGCGGCGGCCTGAGGCTCGGGGATCGGGCGCAGCGACACCGGTTCGGGCGCGGGCGGCGGCGCGACCACGCGGTGGGTGCCGCGCGGCCCCGTCTCGGCCTCGGGCATGACCGGCGTGCGGGTGATCGGGTCGGACGGAGCCGGCGTCGGCATCGGCGCGCCGGCCCCGTTCAGGCCGGACCGCAGCGAGCCCCCCATCGGCGCTCCTCCACCGTTCGGTGCAGCGGAACCCAGCGTGCCTGCCCCAAACATCGCGCCGGGGCGCGGCGTCGCGGGAAAGGCCGACGGGGTCATGAAGGGCGCGGCGGGCTGTTGCGGTGCCGATGGCGCGGCGATCGGCTGCGGTGCGTTCATCGCCGACGCGGAGAACATCTCGGCAGGGTCGCGATCCACCAGACCACCCATGTCGGCGGCCATATCGGCGGCGACGCTTTCGACCGTGGGCTGGCCGATCAGCTCGACACCCTCGATCGCGGCCTGCAGCAGCACGCGACCGGCCAGCACGTTCAGGCGGCGCGGCACGCCGCCCGACGCGGCATAGAGCGCGTCGAAGGCGTCGGCGGCAAAATCGGGACGACCGGTCCAGCCCGCGACCGCCAGGCGGTGCGCGATATAGTCGGGGACCTCTTCGGGCTCCATCGGGTCGAGATGATGGATCGCGATGATCCGCTGGCGCAGTTGCTCGACGGCGGCCGAGCCCAGCAGGCGCTCGCGAAATTCGGGCTGCCCGACCAGCAGGATCTGGAGCAGTGCATGCCCCCCCGCCTGGAAGTTGGACAACATGCGCAGTTCCTCGAGCGAGGCGAGCGGCAGTGCCTGCGCCTCGTCGACGATCAGCAGGATGCGGCGGCCATCGCGCGCGACGCCGTTCAGCGCCCGCTCGATCGCGCCCAGCAGCGCGGCCTTGGTCAGCCCCTGCGCATCGACGCCCAGTTGCCCTGCGACGACGCGCAGCAGGTCGTGCGGTTCGACGGCGGTCGATACGATATGCAGGACGCGCAGGCGGCGCGTATCGAGCGTCTCCACCAGATGGCCGACCAGCGTCGTCTTGCCCGCACCGACATCGCCGGTGATGACGATAAAGCCCTCACCCTGCGCCAGGCCATAGCCCAGATAGGCCATCGCCTTGCCGTGCGTGGCCGTCTCGAACCAGAAACGCGGGTCCGGCGTCAGTTGGAACGGGCGTTCGCCCAGACCGAAATGGGTCTCGTACATCATCGTGCCTTTCGGCCGGTCAGAATTGATACCGTGCGGCGATCAGGGCCTGTGCCGACAGGGCACTGGTCAGATCGCCGACCTGGAAATGGTACAATCCAACCGACGCGGTTGTTCCGAGCCGTCCGAAGTTGCGGTAATAGCTGGCGGTCGTTCCCAGCGATACCACTCCCTCGGCCCCCGCCAACCTAGAGGCATAATAGTTAACGAAGCCATTCAGGTTAAGCCCCGAATTGGCGTCGAGGGCGCGACCGAAGAAAATCTGGGCGTAATAGCTCTCGTCGCTGGCGCCGGACACGATGATGCCGGGCACGTCGTCGGGCGCGAAGAGCTCGCGGTTACTATAGCCCGCGCCGAAGCCGATCGTCGACCGCCCGCGCGACAGGCTGGCCGTCGCGTTCACGCCGCGCGCGCGGTACACCGCCGTCTGGACCGATTGCAGCACGTCGTTCAGGCAGCCGCCGGGCGTGGTGCCGCCCGCCGAAAAGACGCAGCCGTTGAACTGCTGGGCGAAGACGTCGCGCGTCTCGATGAAATTGGTGGGCAGGTTCGCCAGACCGTTGGTCAGCTGACGGCCGAAGGTCTGGATGCCGTCATAGACATTGGCCTGCAGCACCAGGTGACGCGACGCCTGATACTGCGCCATGCCGGTGATGCTGAGCGAGCCGTAACGCTGGCCGACATGCCCCTCCACCGAGGTGCGGCGATTGGGGCGCCAGATCACGCCCGCATCGTAATAGACACCCTCGGTACGATAGGCGATGCGCCGCTGCCCGGCCGGGTCGGAGACGAAGCGGCCACGACCGTCAAGCACCGGCCGCCCCGCCGCATCGACCGCCGGGTCACGCTGGCTCGCCTCGATCTTTTCATAGCCCACCCCGGCGGTGAGCGCGACGTAGGACGAGATCGGCTTCAGCACGTCGCCGCGTACGAACCAGCCCTCGTAACGCTGCGAAAGCTGTCCGGCATCGTCACGATTATAGGCGGCGTTCAGCGACACGCCGACCGGCAGGAGCGTACCCGGCCTAGCCGACGCGCTGACCGAGGCGAGCTGGTTCCAGCTGTCGCTGAAATAGTCCAGGCGCGGCTGTCCGGGGACCAGGCCGCCAAAGCCCGGCGTGTCGGCCCGGTTAAAACCCAGCCGGTAATTGGCGCCGATCTGCACCGGCCCGGCGCGGGTCGTCAGCGACGGGCCGATATAGGCCGAATAGAGCTGGGAGATATTGCCGACATCGCCGACCAGCACACCGGGGGCGGCACCACGGATATCGGCGCGCGTCCGCGTCGCCAGCGCCCCGCCGTCCAGGCTGAGCGTGGGCGAGATGCGATAGGAGGCACGCGCCAGGCCGCTATGGATATCGCCGTCGCCCACCCGGTCGCCCCAGCCGAAGCGATGTTCGTAGCGATAGCTGATCTGCCCCTCGGCCCGCCGGGTCTGGACCTGCGCGTTCACGCCCGCCGCCAGCGAGGTATAGGTCACCGTGTCGCCGGTGTTCAGGTCGGCGTTGATCCCCTGCCCCACCTCGACATAGGGCAAGATGCGGGTCCGCTTCTGCTGGGCGACCGGCCGTGCGGGCTGGCCGCTCGCGGACGCGTCGCCCGGTGCCGGGTCGATCGCCGATGCCCGCGGAAGGCCGCCCTGCGCCTGCTGCGCCGTCGACACGGCCGGCCATGCGGCCATCGTGCCCGCCGCGACGATCAGCAGGGGGCGCGTCGCCGTCACTTCATCGCGTCCTTGCCGTTTCCATAGGCGCCGTAATAGCCGAACCGGCGGCTGCCGGGGACGAAGGCGACGCTGTTCAGCACCAGCTGGATATGTTCGCACGCATCGAGCAGTTCGACGGCGGCGGTCACCTCGCTCTCGGGCGTGCGGTCGGCGCGGACGACCATCATCACCTGCCCCGCCAGCATCGCCAGCACCGAGGCCGGGGACGCGGCCAGCGCGGGCGGCGAGTCGAAGATGACCAGGCGGCGCGGATTGGCCGACAACAGCCGTTGCAGCACATGGCGCGTCCGTGCCGAGGCGAGCAGCTCGGTATCGCTGGCGGTCCGCGTTCCGCAGGGCAGGACCGATAGATGCGGCACATCGGTGCGCATCACCAGCGACTCGACGTCGATGCTGGTATCCATCAGCGCGTCGAGCAGGCCCGGCCCCTCGACCAGGCCCAGCCGCCCCAGCACGTCGGGCTTAGCGACGTCGGCGTCGACCAGCAACACCTCGGTATCGCGCTCCGCCGCCAAGGACAGCGCCAGATTGACCGAGCAGAAGGTCTTCCCGTCCTGCGGCCGCGCCGAACAGACCAGCACCACCCGCGCCTTGTCCGCATCGCCCCCGGCGACCAGACGCTGGCTGGTGATGATCAGTTGGCGCTTGACCAGCCGGAACTCCTCGGCAAGCGGGCCGATCGGCGCGCCGGGCACGATCATGCCGTTTTCGGCCAGCATCGCCCGGTCGACCGTGGCGACGTCGGACAGGCCCGGATTATATTCGCTGGCCAAGAAGACGTCATCGTCGGGCGATGCCAGGAACTCGGCGGGAATACCGCTCAGGACCGGCACATCCTCGTCGTCCGGCGTCGCTTCGAACGAGGGTGCCTCGCGAGGCGGCATCGCGGCCGGGGGTGTCCGATCAACCGGGACGGCTGGCGGCGGCGTCCACGCCTCGGGCTGGCGTTCGTCGGCGTGACGGTCCGGTGCCTGTGCGGTGGACACGGGCTCGGGTGCCGCCCCACGCATATAGGACTGGAAATCGTAGATATTGGCCGCTCTTTCGAGCAGCGAGGGTTCCCGACGGGATTTGGGTGGTTTCACGTTTCCGTTCACGCGGCCAATCCCCGTTGCAGTAGCTCGATTGCCAACACCATCCCATAGGTCGCGCCGAGTGCCGCCGTCCCGCCGAGGAACAGTTTCAGCCGCCGCGCGCGTGCCGTGGACTGGCCGCGCGTGACGACCTCACCGATCGCACCGATCACCGGCAGGCCTATCGTGCGCTGGAGTGACTGGGGCGTGGTGAAGGTCTGGCGCAGCTTGGACAGGGCAAAGGCGGACCCGACACCCAGGCCCAGCCCGGCCAGGAACACGCCGGTCAGCAACAGGATGCGGTTGGGCGCGCTGGGCGCGCGGGGATAGGTCGGCGGATCGATCACGCTGAAACGCATCGCGTCGGTCTGGTTCTGCGCCTGTCCGCGCAGGGCGACCTGTTCGCGCTGGCGCAGCAACTGGTCGTAGCTGTCCTTCAACACCTGATAGTCGCGATCGTTCGCACCCTGCTCGGCGGTCTGCTCCGGATCGCTGGCCAGGCTGGCGTTCAGCCGGTCGAGATCGTTCTGCAACTGCGCCTTGCGGATCTTCAGACTGGCAAGCTGCGACTGTTTCTCGGCCGCCATCGACTGGAGCGACATATAGAGCGGATTGGGCGCGCCGCCCGCCCCGCCCCCGGCGGGCTCGGCCTTGGCCGCCGCCTGCGCCGCCGCCAACTGGCTCTTCAGCGCGACGACGTCGGGGTGATTTTCGGTATAGCCGCGTGCCCGCGCATCGGCGAGCTGGCCCTGGATCGTCGCCAGCCGGACATGCGCTGGGCCCGCGACCCCGCCGCCCTCGCCCACCGTGCGCGGCGTGCCCGCCAGCTGTCCCTGCACCGCCGCGACGCTGGACTGCGCCGCCGCCAGGTCGCTGTCGATCTGCGCCATCTGCGACCGCGCCAGGCCGATGCGGTCGGCGACCGTACCGCTGCCCGGCAGGCCGCCCATGAACTGGTTCTGGTACTGGGCGCGCTTGGTCTCGGCGATCTGGAGCTGCTTCTGGCGCTCGTTCAGCTGCTTGTCGAGAAAGGCCAGGCTCTGGCTGGTATTGTTGCGATCACCCAGCAGGTTGGACTCGACGAAGATGTCGATCAGCTTCTGCGCCACCTGCTGCGCCAGCTTCGGGCTGCCCAGCGTGACGGTCAGCTGGAAGACGGTGTCCTGCTGGTTCTCGATCTTGATCGCCTGCGACAACTGGGCGACGCGCGCCGCGACATCGGCGTCGCTCGACACCGTGGTGGCCAGGTCGGTGCCGCGCACCACCTTCTGCAGGTTGATCGCCGAGACGAGCGTCTGGCGCACGCGGTCGACCGATTCGGCCGCCCCGGTCTGGCTGGGGGCCATGCCGTCGGGCAGGATCTGCGTGTTCTGGACCGCAATGCGCGCGCGCGATTCATATTTGCTGGGAATCTGGGCGACGAACAGCCAGCCCCCGATACACACCGCCCAGGCCACCGCCAGCGCCAGCCAGCGACGTATCCAAATGGCATGGATGGCGATCCGGATCTCGTCCTGGATACTCGACACCTGCGATCCGCCTCAGAACATCGATTCGGGGATAATGATGACGTCGCCCGGTTCCAGCCGGACATTGGCCGACGAGTCGCCCTTGCGCAGCAGGTCGTTGATCTGAAGCGCATATTCGCGCTGCTTGCCCGTCTCGCGGTCGGTGCGGACCAGCTTGGCCTTATTGCCCGCGGCATATTGGTTCAGCCCGCCGACCGCGATCATCGCGTCGAGCAGCGTCATGTTGGCGCGGAACGGGATGTTGGCGGGCCGCTCGGTCGCGCCGACGATGCGCACCTGCTGGCTATAGGTGCCCGAGAAATTCTCGACGATCACCGACACGATCGGGTTGGTGACATACTCGGACAGCGCCTTCTTCATGTCGTCGGCCAGCATCGCGGGCGTCTTGCCGACGGCGGGCATGTCGTTGACCAGCGGCGTGGTGATGCGACCGTCGGGGCGCACCTGCACCTTTTGCGACAGGTCCGGGTTGCGCCACACAAAGATGTTGAGCGTGTCGAGCGGACCGATGACATATTCCTCGCCCGGCTGCTCCTTGCGCGCGACGAAGCCTGCCGAGGGCAATTCGGGCCGGGCCGGTCCCGTCGAGCAGGCGGTCAGCGTCGAGGCCGTGAGGCCTGCGAGCAACAGAAGGCGGGCGAACGATGCCATGCGAACGGATCTCCTGAACCTTTCGCGACCCAGGATACGGAGACGAAAGGCGAATTGCGCGCCGTCACCATGCCCGCCAAGAGGTGAACATAGCGTTATGCACGGCGGACCCCGCCGACATATTCGACCGCAGGGGGATGCCCCAGAAACGCCGCAGGGCTGGCAGAGGCTCCGTAAGCGCCCGCCAGGAAGATGGCGACGATATCGCCGACCTGTGCGACCGGCAGCGCGACACGGTCGCCAAGCCGGTCGAGCGGCGTGCACAGCGGTCCGACCACCGACACCGTCTCCGCCGCCTCCACGCCCATCGCATGGGCCAGCGCCAGGGGATAGTTGCGCCGGACGACCGTACCGAAATTGCCGCTGGCCGCCAGTTGATGGTTCAGCCCACCGTCGAGGATCAGGAAGGTTTCGCCGCCGCTCTCCTTGCGATCGACGATACGCGCCAGATAGACGCCCGCCTCCGCCACCAGCCAGCGGCCCAGTTCGATGGCGAAGCGGGTCTCGGCCAGGATCGCGGGCCGCGTCACCAAGGCCTGGTCGAGCGCGGCCCCCACCATCTCGATATCAAGCGACCGGTCGCCCGCGAAATAGGGGACGCCGAAGCCGCCGCCCAGATTGACGAGCGGCGGCGCGGCCCCGGCCTCATCGGCCAGCCGCGCCGCCAGCGCCAGCGTCGCTGCTTGCGTATCGGCGATCGCCTGGGGGTCGAGTGCCTGGCTGCCCGCATAGATATGAAAGCCGCGCCAGTCCGCCCCGGCCGCCACCAGCTCGCGGACCAGCGCGGGCACACGCGCGGCGTCGATGCCGAAGGGCGAGGGGCGCCCGCCCATCTTCATGCCCGATCCGCGCAGCTCGACATCGGGGTTCACCCGCACCGCCAGCCGCGGCACGACGCCCAGCCGCTCGGCAAGCCCGAGCGCGCGGCGTGCCTCGCCCTCCGATTCCAGGTTCAGCGTCACGCCCGCCTCCAGCGCGGCGACGAGTTCGCCGTCACGCTTGCCCGGCCCGGCAAAGCTGACCGGCCTGCCCAGCCCGGCGACCTTGGCCAGCTCGCCAGCCGAGGCTACGTCGAAGCCGTCGACCAGGCCCGCCATCGCCGCCAGCAGCGGCGCGAACGGATTGGCCTTGATCGCATAGTGCAGGTCGATCGCCGGGAACGCGGCGCGAAACCGCGCGACTCGCGCCGCGACGATCGCCGGATCATAGACGAAGACCGCGCCCTCGCTGCCCTCCAGCCACGCCGCCGCGCTCTGCCCGGCGATCGTCAGCATCCCGCGCTGGCCTGCGAATTCGGGCGGGATCGGGCCCATCGGCTTGGTCATGTCACATCCTTGTCGGCCAGCGCCCGGCGCAGCGCGGCGCGGTCCAGCTTGCCATTGGCGTTGCGCGGCAGCTCGTCGTGCCAGATCATCTGCGCGGGCTGCATGAAATTGGGCAGGTCGCGCTTCAGGCGTGCGCGCAGATCCGCCTCGCCCGCCGGGTCGCCCGCCAGGACCAGGACGATCGCCTGTCCCTGTCCCGCATCGGCGATACCGAAGGCCACCGCCTCCCGCGCCTCGCCCCCCGCCAGCGCGGCCTCCTCGACCTCCTGCGGGCTGATCCGGTTGCCCGAGACCTTGATCATCTCGTCATCACGCCCGACAAACCGCAGCAGCCCGTCGGCACCCTCGACCACCGTGTCCCCCGACCACACCGCGCGCGGCCAGCCGGGCGCGGGGCGGAAACGCTGCGCCGTCCGCTCGGCATCGCGCCAATAGCCCTGCGCGACGAGCGGCCCGGCATGAACCAGCTCGCCCGGCTCGCCCGCCGCCGCACGGCTCCCGTCGGGGCGCAGCACCATGATCTCGGCAAAGGGAATGGCGCGGCCGATCGCATCCGGATGGGCGTCGATCAGCGCGGGGTCGAGATAGGTCGAGCGGAACGCCTCGGTCAGGCCGTACATGGCGTACAGGTCGGCGGCGGGAAACAGGGTCCTCAGCCCGCGCACCATCCGCAGGCTCAATGCGCCCCCCGAATTGGTCAGCCGCCGGATCGAGGACACCGCCTCGGCGGGCCATTCGGTTGCGAGCAACTGGGTCCAGAGCGGCGGCACCCCCGCCAGCGTCGTCGCGCCGTGGCGGACCACCGCCTTCACCACGTCGCGCGGGGTCAGGTAATCGAGCGGCGCAACCGCCCCCCCGGCCGCCCAGGTCGAGAACAGCTGGTTCTGGCCATAGTCGAAGCTGAACGGCAGGACGCCGAGCACCCGGTCCTCCTGGGTCAGCCGCAGATAGTCGGCCACCGCCACCGCGCCGTACCAGAGATTGGCATGGCTCAGCATCACCCCCTTGGGCCGCCCCGTCGAACCCGAGGTATAGAGCAGCGCCGCCAGCGTATCGACATCGGCGGTCGAGCGGGGGAGCGCATCGCCCTGCCCCGCCTCGGTCACGAGCCGCACGCCGGCGGCCACGTCGCCTTCCTCCAGCGTCGAGGCGCGCGGAGGATGGGTCAGCAGCATGGCGGCGCCGCTGTCGGCCAGGATATGCGCGACCTGTGCGCGCTTGAGCAGCGGGTTGATCGGCACATGCACCAGCCCCGCCCGGGCCACGGCCAGCGGCATCAACGCGGCGATGCGCGTCTTGGGCAACCACATCGCCACCCGCGCACCGGGCACGAACGCCTGCGCCGCCAGCCACCCCGCCAGCCGCGCAACCGCTTCCTCCACCTCGACAAAGCTGAGGAATCCGTCGCGTTCGAGCAACGCCGGGGCATCGCCCGCCCCGCGCAGGACATGGTCGATCGGAGACGCGGACGGATCAAGGATCATCGCGCCATCTACAGGCGGGGCCAGGGGAAAGTCGAGCGGGGGGACGCTGGCTGACACGGCGCCCGCCCCAACGAACTCCCCTCCCGCAGGCGGGAGGGGCTGGGGGAGGGTTTGGGTCTCCGACGTTGTCCTCAAACCCGACGCCAATCCCGCCATGCGAAACATCTCATGCGGTGACGGAGAAACCCGCCGAGTCCCCTCCCCCAACCCCCTCCCGCCTGCGGGAGGGGGCTTTTGCGCCGCCCGGTCTCCGCCACCCGCTCACCCCACAGCCAAAGCCCCGTTGCCCAATGTCCCCCGGCGCACTAACGCTGTCGCAAACATTACAAACGACACCATAACAACGGACAGGGCGACAGGGTTTGGAACTCCAGACGAATGGACAGGTCGAGGCTGCGGTGCGCGGCGTGCTGGCCGATGTACTGGGCCTGTCGGCCGAACGCGTGGACGCCTTCGCGGCCGACACGCCGTTGTTCGGTGCCCTGCCCGAGCTTGATTCGATGGCGGTCGCGGGGGTCCTGACCGAGCTGGAGGATCGCCTGGGCATCCTGATCGAGGATGACGAGGTGGATGGCGAGATGCTGGAGACCTTCGGCCAGCTGGTCGCCTTTGCCGATGCCAAGGCGCGCGCTTGATCGACTATTATGACTGGCCTGGCGGGCGTGAGGCGATGTTGCGCTTCGGGCCTGCGCAGGGGCCGGTCGTGCTGGTCGCGCTTCCCTTCTGGGAAGAATCCAACCGGATGCGCGGCGTCGCGGTCGCCATGCTGCGGGATCTAGCCGATCGCGGGATCGGCGGCGCGCTGCCCGACTGGCCGGGCACGGGCGAAAGCCTGATCACGACCGAACAGGCCAGCATCATGCAATGGCGCGACGCGCATCAGGCGGCGGCCGAGGCGCTGGGCGATCGGCGCTGTTACGCCGTGTCGATCCGGGGCGGCACGCTGATCGACGGCTGTGCGCTGCTGGCGGGGCGCTGGCATCTCGCGCCGATGACCGGTGAGGCGGTCCTGCGCGACGTCATCCGGCTGCGCGCGGCGGCGGGCTTGCGCGGCGACGAGCATGGCCTGTTCGGCGCGGAGTCGCCGGTGCGGATCGCGGGCAACCGGGTGTCGCCGCATTTCCTGGCGGGACTGGCGGGGCTTCAGCCCTTCGAGCAGGAGGGCACGCCGCGCCGCGTCGTCCGGCTGGGCCATGACCGCGCGGCCGCCGACCGGCTGATCGACGCCGTTCCTCCCTGGCGCCGCGCCGAGCCGCAGGACGATCCCGCGCTCGCCACGTTGCTGGCCGACGACATCGCGGGATGGATCGCGTCATGCGAAGGCTGATCTCCTTTGCCTGCGAGGGCGCGACGCTGGTCGGTACGCTGGACGAGGGCACGAGGGACACCGGCCTGCTGATCGTGTCCGGCGGCAACGAGCCGCGCATGGGGGCGCATCGCGGACAGGCGCTGATGGCGGCGCATATCGCAGGCCGCGGCTTTCCGGTGTTCCGCTTCGACCGGCGCGGGGTCGGGGATAGCGAGGGTACGAATGGCGGGTGGGAGTCCAGCGCGCCCGACATCGCCGCCGCTGCCGCCGCCTTCGCCCAGACGACGGGCGTCGCGCATATCCTGGGTTTCGGCAACTGCGACGCGGCCTCCGCACTGGCGATGTTCGGCCCGGCGGCGGGGCTGGACGGCGTGCTGCTGTCCAATCCCTGGCTTGCCGACGAGCCCGATGCACTGCCCCCCGCCGCCGCGATCCGCCGTCATTATATGCGCAAGCTGGCCAGTCCGGCCGAGTGGCTGAGGCTGGCGCGCGGAGCGGTCGATCTGGGGCGATTGCGTCAGGGACTGAGCAAGATCGCCGCGCCGCCCGCACCGCTCGATCGGACCGCCGCGCCGCTGCTCAACGCGGTCGGTCGCTGGGGTGACGCGGCGACGATCATCGTGGCGCGCGGCGATGCGACCGGCGTCGCCTTTCGCGCCGCCGCGCGCGGGCACGGCTTTGCGATGCAGACGCTGGCGACGGACTCGCACAGCTATGCCGATGCGATGGACGCGCTGGAACAGGCCATTCTCGCCCGTCTGGCAGCCACGGTTTCCGACCAGTCGGGCGCATTGCACGACGGCAAAGCGGAACCGCAAAATAGCGCTTGATACGTTTTAAGATCGGGATTTTCGCCGGAACGCCTTCCTGCCCCGCCCATTGGTCGGGGCAAGGAGACACGGCTTATGAACGAACGCCCCAACCCGCCCCAGCCCGAACAGCAGCAGGACATGCCCGGCCTGACCGAGGCGATGGACCCGCGCCCCGATCATGGTGAACACAGCTATGTCGGCCATGGCAAGCTGACCGGGAAGATCGCGATCATCACCGGCGCGGACAGCGGCATCGGTCGTGCCGTCGCCATCGCCTTTGCCCGCGAAGGTGCCGATGTGGTGATCTCCTACCTGTCCGAGGACGAGGACGCCGCCGAGACCCAGCGGCTGGTCGAACAGGCCGGTCGCAAGGCGCTGCTGATCCCCGGCGATGTCAGCGATGCGGCGCATTGCCGCACCATCGTCGAGCGGACCGCCCAGACCTTCGGCCGGGTCGACATTCTGGTCAACAATGCCGCGCATCAGGCAAGCTTCCAGGCGATCGAGGACATCAGCGACGAGGAATGGGAAGTCACCTTCGCCACCAACATCCATGCGATGTTCTATCTGGTGAAGGCTGCGCTGCCGCACATGTCCGAGGGCGCATCGATCATCAACACGACCTCAATCAATGCCGACAAGCCGAACGAACAGTTGCTGGCCTATGCCACGACCAAGGGCGCGATCCACAACTTCACCGCCGGCCTGGCGCAGATGCTCGCCGATCGGAAGATCCGGGTCAATGCGGTGGCGCCGGGGCCGGTCTGGACGCCGTTGATCCCCTCGACCATGCCGCCGGAAGCCGTGAAGACCTTCGGCCAGCAGACGCCGCTGGGCCGGGCGGCACAGCCCGCCGAACTTGCCCCGCCCTATGTCCTGCTGGCCAGCGGGGAGGCCAGCTACATCACCGGCGCGACCATTCCGGTCACCGGCGGCACCCCCTTCCTCTGATCCTCCCGAAGGCGCGCGACATGCCATGGCATCCGTCGTCATTGGCCTCGAAGATGCCGTCGCGCGTCAGGCGCTGAGCGAGGACCGCGCCCTGGCCGCCTGGGTCGAAAAGGATCATGCCGAGCTGGCCCGCCGCCATCTCGAACGGCGCGCGAAACGGCTAGCCACCGATCGCGCCTGGGCGAAAAAGCCGGGGCCGAAAGTGGCCGGTCCCGGTGGTGGATATGGAGCGGGGAAGTCCCGTGGATGAACAGCCACTTGCGTCGCCATGCCCACTCGGCCAGTCTGCCGTCATGATCCTGCCGCTTCTGCTTGCCGCCGCCGCGACGCCCGCCGCCGCACCCTCCCCTGCCCGACTGAAGGCCGATGTCGAAGCACTGGTCGGCTTCGGCACGCGCCACACCGCCTCGACCACCACCGATCCCAAGCGTGGCATCGGCGCGGCGCGCGACTGGGCCGCGCGCCAATTCGAGACGATCGGGCAAGGGTGCAACGGCTGCATCACCGTCGAGCGGATCAACCGCCGCTTCACCGGGCCGCGCGCACCGAACGGCGTGATGGTCGAGGACGTGCTGGGTATCCAGCGCGGGCGCGACCCGAGCCGCGTCGTGATCGTCGGCGCGCATATCGACAGCCGCGTGACCGACGTGATGGACGCGACCTCGGATGCGCCGGGGGCCAATGACGATGCCTCGGGCGTGGCGCTGGTGCTGGAAGCGGCACGGAGCCTGTCGAAGCAGCAGTTCGATGCGACCATCGTCTATGCCGTCTTCTCGGGCGAGGAACAGGGGCTGTGGGGCGCGACTCTGCTCGCCGATACCGCCAAGGCACGTAACTGGCGGGTGTCGGCCATGCTGAACAATGACATCGTCGGCAATACGATCGGCCAGGGCGGCGTGCGCGAGGCCCGCTGGGTCCGGGTCTTCTCCGAGGGCATTCGTGCCTCCGAAGATCTGCCGCAGCAGATCCAGCGGCGCGGCAATGGCGGCGAGGATGACGGCCCCAGCCGCGCGCTGGCCAAGGCGATCGACGGCGTCGCCGACAAGCTGGGCGGGTTGGACGTGTTCCTGGACCGGCGGCCGGACCGGTTCGGGCGCGGCGGCGACCATGAGCCGTTCCTGAAGCTGGGCTATCCCGCCGTCCGCTTCTCCGTCGCCAACGAGGATTGGGACGCGCAGCATCAGGATCTGCGCAAGGAAGGGGCCGTCGCTTACGGCGACACCATCGACAAGATGGACTTTCCCTATCTGGCGAAGGTGACGGCGATCAACATCGCGACGCTCGCCCGCTTGGCCGCCGCGCCGCCCGCCCCCGACAAGGTGACGATCAGCGGTGCGCTGTCGCGCGATACCAAGGTCGAATGGGCCCCGGTGCCGGGCGCGGTCCGCTACCGCCTGCAATGGCGGCGCAACGACGTGGCCAACTGGACCCAGTCACGCGAGGTGAGCGAGCCCAACGCAGTGTTGACCCAGGTGCCGGTGGACGACCATTTCGTCGGCGTGTCGGCGATCGCGGCGAACGGCGCGGAAAGCCTGGTTACGTTCGGCGGGCGCTAGGGTCTGATCCACCTAACCCGCTCTATCGCCTACCCCCCCCCCCCGGCGCAGGCCGGGGTCCAGTTGGGATGGCTTCGATTGTGAAGCGCTGGACCATATGAAACGTGAGCCCAACTGGACCCCGGCCTGCGCCGGGGGGGAGCTTCAGCTTATGTGGATCAAACTCTGAAACCCCCTCGATCGCCCTGTGTACCGGGAATAGGGGATGCCGCCCCGAGGGAGTAATCGGAGCGGCATCCCAATTCCCAACCCGGCGTCTCTCGGGTGGAAATCTCCCCCCTGGGGGAAGGCTTCAGCGACGGACCATTCAGCTCCGTACCCGCGAACGGCGTCGCATCGGACGCACGATCTGGGTCGTGGTGGTCGTCGTTGTCGTGGTAACCGGCGGTCCTTGTATCACAACTGTCGTTACGGTGGGAGCCGGATAATAATAGCCGCTATCATAATAGCCTGACCGTCCATCGGCCAGGGTCCCGACCGTGGTGGTGGTCGTGACCGTCGTGCCGTCGCTCGTCACGACGCGTCGCCCCATCGCAGGCGGCGGCGGTGGCGGCGGCGGATAATCGCCCTGATAGCCATAATCGGGCTGGCCATAATCATCATAATATGGCGCCATGGTGCGCCGCCGATCCTCGGCACGGTCGATGGCATAGCCTGCGGCGGCCCCGACACCGGCCCCGATCAGCGTACCTCCCAGCCGATTGCCGCGCCCGGCGACCAGATTGCCCGCGACACCGCCCGCAACCGCGCCGATCGCCGCGCCACCCAGGCCGTCGTCACGCCGGGCATAACGTGGCGGCGGCGGCATGGTGTCGGCCCCGCCCCCGGCCCAGTTCACGCCGGACACGCTGTCATAAACCGAGCCACGCGCATCGATCAGCACCGCATCGTCGTAATAGCGCGACCAGCGATAGCCGACCGGCGGCTGCGGCAGGGTGTAGACCGCCCAATCCTGCACGCCGAAGCGCGGATCGTTCCAGTAGGAGGGCATGACCATGCCGCGAACCGGACGGCGATAGGCCCGCCAGCCGCCCGGAGCATTGGCCCCACCCCACCAGCGACCGCCGACCTGGCTGCCCCAGCGGGCATCGCGCACCGGGCCGCTGCGATAGGTCGTCACGACCGGCTGCGACGACATGATCCGGGAAGATGGTGGCGACGCGGTCGGGGAAGCCGCCGCGTCGAAATCGGGGCGGGGATAGCGGGCCCCCGCCTGGGCGAACGCCGGTGCACTCGCCATCAGGGTCAAGGTCAAGGCGGTCAGGTGCGAAGAGGTTCGCATGGGTTCGATGGACTCCTGTGCCGGTGCACCGACGCCCCTCCCCCGACGTCGTCACCCATGACAAAGGCTTATACCACCATGCCGTTCCCTCCGTAATCGGAGTTATTTGTCCCGAATCAAACCATATCCGGGACTTAGAGGGAAAGACGAACCGGTCAGATCGCCGGCGCGCCGGAAGCGCCGAGGCGCGGCGCGAGCAGGGCCATCAGCGCCTCACACCCCGCCTGATCCTCTTCGTCGAAACGGCCGGGCTCGGGACTGTCGAGGTCGAGGACACCGATCACCGCATCGCCGCGCAGGATCGGCACCACCAGTTCGGACCGGCTGGCCGCGTCGCAGGCGATATGGCCCGGAAAGGCGTGCACGTCGGCAACCCGCTGCGTCCGTGCCTCGGCGACCGCCGTGCCGCACACGCCCTTGCCGACCGGAATGCGGATGCAAGCCGCCTTGCCCTGGAACGGGCCCAGCACCAGCTCGCCCGCGACCATCCGGTAGAAACCGGACCAGTTGAGGTCGGGCAGATATTGCCAGATCAGCGCGGCGGCATTGGCCATGTTGGCGACCGCATCCTCCTCACCCGCCGTCAGCGCGTCGAGCGCGGCATGGAGGTCCCGGTAGAGCTCGGCCTTCGAGCCGGCGGCGATGTCGAACTGATACATAGCGCGGATGTAGGCGGCTGCACGTCGCGCGTCATCCCCGAACGGTCACTTTCGACACCGCCACGCCGCGACGGCTGGCCTGACGAGGATTGAAAACAAACCTGTCAGGCCATCCCGTGTCTTCATAAGGCCCCCTCCTTCAGGAGCAGGACCCAACATCCATCAAAGCGCCAGGTCGGGATGCCGGTTGGGGCTGACCCGGGTCGCTTCGGGGCGCGGAGCCTCCGTGACGGTGGGCGCGCTGACCGGCGGCGGGGCCATGGCGAGTTGCAGCGTCTCGGCGGTCGCGGCCCATTCATGCGCCAACAGGTCGCGATCCTCGTTCAGCGCGGTGCCATAGCTGGGCACGATCTCGCGGATCTTGGCCTGCCAGGCCGGGGTGGCCAAGCGGTCGGGGAAGACCTTCTTGATCAGGTTCAGCATGATCGACGGCGCGGTCGAGGCGCCCGGCGACGCGCCCAGCAGCGCGGCGATCGAGCCGTCCTTGGACGCGACGATCTCGGTGCCCAGCTTCAGCACGCCGCCCTTCTTGGGATCGCGCTTGATGATCTGCACCCGCTGACCGGCCTGCCACAACCGCCAGTCGCCGTCCTTAGCGTTGGGGAAATATTGCCGCAGCGCGTTCATGCGGTCTTCCTGGCTCATCATCAGCTGCCCGGCCAGATATTCGACCAGCGAGAATTCGTCCCAGCCGACCGACAGCATCGGCCGGAAATTGTCGAGCGTCACCGACTTGGGCAGGTCGAAATACGAGCCTTCCTTCAAGAACTTGGTCGAGAAGGTGGCGAACGGGCCGAACAGCAGCACCTGCTTGCCGTTCAGATAGCGGGTGTCGAGATGCGGCACCGACATGGGCGGCGAACCGACGTCCGCCTTGCCATAGACCTTGGCCATATGGCGCTTGGCGATGGCGGGGTTCTCGGCCACCAGGAACGATCCGCCGACCGGGAAACCGGCATAATCGTCGCCCTCGGGAATGCCCGACTTCTGCAGGATGGGCAGAGCGCCGCCGCCCGCGCCCGCGAACACGAAGCGCGCGGTGATGATCCGCTTCTCATCGGTCTTGCGGTCGCGCGCGGTCACCCGCCAGCTGCCATCGGCGTTGCGCTCCAGCGAGCGGACCTCATGGCCGGTGGTCAGCGTCACGCCGGGCTGGCCCTGAAGCGCGCGGATATACTGGCGCGTCACCTCGCCCCATTCGCAATCGGTGCCCAGCACCGAGCGGGTGGCGGCAAGCTTCTGCCCGGCCTTGCGCCCCTCGGTCATCAGCGGCACCCACTGCGCGATCTGGCGCGGGTCGGTGGTGAATTCCATGCCGGAGAAGAGCGGGCTGGCGAGCAGCGCGGCGTGGCGCTTCTGGAGGAAGGCGACATTCTCGTCGCCCCACACCAGGTTCATGTGCGGGGTGGAGTTGATGAAGCTGCGCGGGTTCTTCAGGACGCCGGTGCGGATCTGGTGGCTCAGGAACTGGCGGGTGACCTGGAACTGCTCGTTGATCTCGATCGCCTTCTTGATCTCGACCCTGCCGTCCGCCTCGTTCACCGGCGTGTAGTTCAGCTCGCACAGGGCCGAGTGGCCGGTGCCCGCATTGTTCCAGCCGTTGGAGCTTTCCTCGGCCACCTTGTCCAGCCGTTCGACCATCTCGATCGTCCAGCTGGGTTCCAGCTCGCGCAGCAGCACGCCGAGCGTCGCGCTCATGATGCCGCCGCCGATCAGCAGGACGTCGACCTTGTGTTCGGAGCCCGCGGCTTCCGCCGCGAAGGGCGCGACCGCCGCGCCGCCCGCCACCAGGGTCGAGCCCATCATCGCGCGGCGGGTGATCCCCTCACGCGCCGTGCCTTTCGCAGCGCCCATCCGGCCGCGCTGGTTTCGATCCTCACTCTGCATGTTCGACGCCTTTGCGATACTGGGTCATGCGCGCTGTCCGCGATCCCTTGTCGCGACGAACGGCATGGCCGTGATGTTCGAAATCGGGCGCAGTCCTTCCGCCGAACGCGACCGCGCGAGCGGAAGAGCGGCCGCTACCCGGCCTTGCGATCCTCACCTACGATTTTAATCTCGTATACCTGTTATGCGCATAGCCGACTCTCACCGACTGTCCATGTCGGCGCGATCCGCCGGTCGGCGGCTTTGTCGGGGCAATGGTCCGTCCAGACATTACCCTTCCCAATCGATTTGTCGATAATGCATCTCAATATATTTAGGCAAATCGAAATTGTGCGATTTCTCGCCCACCGCCTAGACCCTTGTCCGTTATCTCGCACGAAAAGTCATAATCGCGCCGCTTGCGCGGTGCAATCTATTGTCCTACAAATTCGCATAGAAAAAAATTCATGAGAGGCTGTGCCTGCCGTGCCATCAGACGTGACGCCCGCCTATATCGCGATCGATTGGGGTACGACAAACCGGCGAATCTATGTCCTGGCGGCCGATGGCACGATGCTGGACACCGTGCGCGACGATCGCGGCGTGCTGGCGATGGACCAGAGTGGCTATGCACGCGAGATCACGGCGATCCGCATCCGGTTCGGCGACCTGCCGATCATCGCCGCCGGGATGGTGGGGTCGACGCGGGGCTGGCGCGAAGCGGCCTATGTCCCTGCCCCCGCCGATATCCCGACCCTGGCCCGCGCCGCGACGCGGATCGCGGAGTCCGATGTCACGATCGTCCCCGGCGTCTCGCTGCTGACCGATACCCGCGCCGATGTGATGCGCGGCGAGGAGGTGCAGGTGCTGGGCGCGGTGGCCGCTGGCATCGCGCCGGCGGACGCGCTGTTCGCGCAGCCCGGCACCCACAACAAATGGGTGCATGTCGAGGGCGGCCGGATCACCAACTTCGCCACCACCATGACCGGTGAGCTGTTCGCGCTGGTCAAGGGGCATGGCATCCTTGCCGGGATGCTCGACGGCCCGGTGGCGGACGGCGCGGCCTTTCGCGACGGCCTGGCGCGCGGCAGCGGCGCGTGCGACCTGACGGCGGCCCTGTTCGGGGTGCGCGCCTCGGTCCTGCTCGGCCGGATCGCGGCGGAGGACGCGGCCGCCTATGCCAGCGGCCTGCTGATCGGCAGCGACGTCGGTGCGGTGCCGGACCTCGAGGGCAGGACTGTTCACCTGCTGTCCAGCGGCCTGTTGGCCGACCTCTACACCATCGGGATCGAGGCGCGGGGCGGCACCGTCGTCGCCCTCGACAGCCATACCGGTTTCCTCGCCGGTCTTCACGCCATTCGGGAGCATCTGTCATGACCGACCCAGCCCAAGCCTTTGCCACGGCCTTTGCCGCCTGCCCTATGGTCGCGATCCTGCGCGGCCTGACTCCCGACGAGGCGATCCCGGTCGCCGACGCGCTGGTCGAGGCGGGATTCACCCTGATCGAAGTCCCGCTCAACTCGCCGCAGCCCTATGACAGCATCGCCGCCATCGCGGCGCATGTCGGGGACAAGGCGATCGTCGGCGCCGGCACCGTGCTGACCACCGAGCAGGTCGACCGGGTGAAGGCGGCGGGCGGCACGCTGATCGTCTCGCCCAACACCGATACGCAGGTGATCGCGCACAGCGTGGCGCAAGGGATGATCTCGCTGCCCGGCTATTTCACGCCGTCCGAGGCGTTCGCCGCGCTGAAGGCGGGCGCGCATGGCCTGAAGCTGTTCCCGGCCGAAGGCGCCTCGCCCACCTTCCTCAAGGCACAGCGCGCCGTCCTGCCGCGCGACGTCCCGGTGCTGGCGGTCGGCGGCATCACGCCCGACAACATGGCCGAATGGCGCGCACACGGCGCGGACGGCTTCGGCCTGGGCTCCAACCTCTATAGCGCGGGCAAGCCGGCGGCGGATGTCGCCGTGTCGGCGCGCGCTTATATCGAAAAGGCACGCTGATACCGATGACCGACACGATCCGTCTCGCACTGGTCGGCATGGGCAAGATCGCCCATGACCAGCATGTCCCCGCCATCGCAGGCAATCCGGCCTTCGAACTGGTCGCCACCGTCAGCCGCTCGCCCAACGGGGTCGAGGGCGTGCCGCATTTCCACGACATCGCCGAACTCGCGCAGAGCGACTTGGAAGTAGATGCGGTCGCACTGTGCACCCCGCCGCAGGTCCGCCACGCTATCGCCGCCGCCGCGCTGGCCAATAACTGGCACGTCTTTCTGGAGAAGCCGCCGGGCGCGACGCTGGCCGAAGTGGCGGTGCTGGAGGAGCTGGCGACCAAGGCGAACGTCACCCTCTTCGCCAGCTGGCACTCGCGTTACGCACTGGGCGTCGAGCCCGCGCGCGAATGGCTGTCGAGCCGCAAGGTGACGTCCGCCGCGATCACCTGGCGCGAGGATGTGCGCCAATGGCATCCGGGTCAGGCCTGGATCTGGGAAGCGGGCGGGTTCGGCGTGTTCGATCCGGGTATCAACGCCCTGTCGATCGCGACGCATATCATGCCCGAGCCGTTCTTCATCGAGCGCGCGACGCTGGACTTCCCCGCCAATCGCGACGCGCCGATCGCCGCCGACGTGGCCTTCCGCACCACCGACGGCACGCCCGTCACGCTCGACCTCGACTGGCGGCAGGAAGGCCATCAGAGCTGGGACATCGTCGTCGAGACGACCGACGGCACGCTGAAGCTGGCCGAGGGCGGCGCGGTGCTGACCCTGCCCGACGGCTCGACGCCGCATGAGCAGGAAGGGCTGCACGGGGAATATCCGGGGCTCTATGCACGCTTTGCCGAGCTGGTGCAGGGCGGACGCTCGGACGTGGACATCGCGCCGCTGCGGCATGTCGCCGACGCCTTCATGCGCGGCAAGCGGCGGGAGGTCGAAGACTTCGTGGAGTAATCCCCGGGCGGGGTCGGAAGTGCTTCCCCTTGGCCTTCGACTTCGCTCAGGCTGAACGGAGGGTGGGATTTATCCCTTCATCCCGTTCGCACTGAGCGAAGTCGAAGTGCACGCTCCGCACACGCCAAAAAAAAGAAGGCCGGTTGTCCCACGGGACGACCGGCCTTTTCAGTTCAGGGATTGGCGGGGGGTGGAAAGCCCCCCGCCGGGGGGAAGGGATCAGAAGTTGACCGTCGCACCGATCGCGATCTGGCGACCCAGCGCGTCGTAACGCTGCGGCGCGGTGTTCGAGCGCGACAGGGCGACCTGGTACGAGTTCGGGATGATCGGCGGCGTCTTGTCGAAGACGTTGTTCGCGATGATCCGGAAGGCGAACTGGCGGGCGATGTTCCAGGTCAGCGCGAGGTCGAAGAAGCTCTGCGGCGAAATGCGCGCAAAGGTGTTCTGGAACCGCTCCGGCGTGCCGCCGATATCCGCATTGCCCGAATTGTTCGCGGTGGTCAGCGAGCCAGTATAGCGCCAGTTGAACGAGGCGTTGAACGTCCGGTCCGGCGTCGTCCAGGTGGTGCGCAGCGTGTGCGCCCATTTCGGAACCAGCTGCCCGCACGAGATGCCGTTCGAGAAGTAACCCGCGCAGTTATACTGGCTGCGCAGCGGCGAATCCTGCCCACCGGCCAGGCTCGACAGCGAGCCGTTGAAGCCCCAGTCCAGACGACCCGCACCCTTCAGGTCCAGCGAATACTGGCCCTGGAAGTCCCAGCCATTGGCCAGTGTGCGATAATAGTTGGTCGTGCCCTGGCGCACGAAGCCCGACGAAGGATTGCCCGCGGGCGCATTGCCGATCGACCCCGTCACCGGATCGCGGACGATGCCGTTGCAGAAGAACGGGTCGCCATTCGACGCCAGACAGCCCTGCAGATAATAATCCGCGCCGTTATAGCCCAGCGAGTTGACGATCCGTACCTGATAGCGATCGGCCGAGAAGACCAGGCCCGGAATGAAGCTGGGCTTCACAACGAGGCCATAGGTCAGGGTGTAGGCGGTTTCGGGATCGGCGGTGAAGCCGCCCGAACGCGTCGTGCACCCCTCGGTCGGGCAGAGCAGCGAAGCGTTGCCATACAGATTGTCAGCCAGCCCGGTCTTGCTGCACAGCTCGCGCGAGCCGAGCGGCGTCGTGGTCACGGTGCCGTCGGGCAGCGTGCGTGAGACGGGCGCGCAGAAATCGGTCAGCGTGGAGTTACGGCCGAAATTGACCTGCGTCGCCTGGCGGATCTCGATCACCGTCGGCGCGCGCTGCGCCTTGTTGTACGAGGCGCGGAAGGTGATGTCGGCGACGGGCGCATACAGCCCCTCGATCTTCCACGTCGAGAAGCTCTTCGGGTTCGAGCTGTACTTCGACACGCGGAAGCCGCCATTGGTCTGCAGCAGATGCGCGAACGGCTTGTTCTGGATCAGCGGCGCCTGAAGCTCGATGTTCGATTCCCAGACGTCCTGCGACAGCCGGGCGTCCTGGTCGCCGAACTGGTCGACAAAGCCCGCATCGGCGGTCGAGATCAGCCGGTCCTTGCGATATTCGGTGCCCAGCGACACGGCCAAGCCGTCATCCGCCCAAGGGGTCTTGATGCCATAGGTCGTCAGGTCGCCGTTCACGACCGCGATCGCGTCGAACAGCTGGGTGACGGTGCGGCGCTGGCCGGTCGCCCCGCTGGAGAACAGATAGTTGGTCAGCGCGTTGCTGCCCGAACCGGCGCGGAACGCATCGAAGGGCACGCAGGACGGATCGGTGCCGTTGACCACCGAGCGGCAGGTGGCCACGCCGTTCACCGAGACCACGTCGAGCGCGCGGTTCACCCGGTCATTCTGCGACGTCGAGCCGAGATACCAGTCCTGCTGGTTGCGGGCATAGACGCCGCCCACGTCATAGGACCAGGCCTCGCCGATCTTGCCCCGGACGCCGCCGGTCGCACGGAAGCCCATGTTGACGAAACGGTCGGCCTGGGCAGGCTGTCCGTCGAAGCGATAGCGCACGTCGAGCGGCACGAAGCCGGTGCTGCCCGGCGTACAGCCCAGCGCGCCCGCCTGCCCGCCCGACAGGAAGGGGTTGTCGCAATTCACCTGATAGGGCGTGGTGCCCGCCACCGTGTAGGAATAGACACGGCGCGGGGTCGGGTTCTCGGAGGTGTCGCGGAACCAGATGCCGTCGCCGTAGATCTCGAGTTCGGGCGCGATCTTCAGGTTGACGAAGCCGCCCGCCGTGTAACGCTCATTGGCGCGCTGGAAGGACACGTCGTCATAGGGGTTGGCGGCGTTTCCGGCACCGGGGCCGAAGGGCACGAAGGTGCGCGAGCCGTCCGGATTGTTGACGTACTGCGCATTGGCGTTGGGGCCCGAGGCGGGCGAGACGAAGCCGCTGCGCGAATAGGTCGACAAGGGCGAGCAGGAGAGCGTCGAATCCTTGGTCAACTGCGCGATCGGGCACGCCGCATAGGAGCGCGCGCCGTTCTGGACCAGGTCGGCCTGGCGGTAATTGACGAAGCCCGAGATGTTCAGGCGATCGCCGAACAGCTTCTTGCCCGCCGTCAGCGTCAGGTCGGAACGGCCGCCGTCATTGGTCAGGCCCAGCGGGCTGCTGAACCCCGCCGCCGTCGCGATCGGCGTGACGATGTTGGTCGTGTTGTTGTGGTTGTAGAAATTGTAGTTGCCGTCGAGGCGAAGCCCCTCGAAATCCTTGCGCAGGACGAAGTTGACGACGCCCGAGATCGCGTCCGAACCATAGACCGACGAAGCGCCGCCCGACAGGACGTCGACACGCTCCAGCAGGCTGGCCGGGATGATGCCTGTGTCCTGGCCGTTTTGGGTACCCAGACGCTTGCCGTCGACCAGTACCAGCGTCCGCTCGAAGCCCAGGCTGCGCAGCTTGATCCGCTGACGACCGTCCGAGTCCGCATAGTTGGACTGGGCGTCGGGGGCGACCTGCGGCAGGCGGTTCAGCACTTCCTCGACGTTCAGCGGGGCCTGGGCCTGGATATCCTGACGCGTGACCGAGGTGATCGGCGCGGCTGAGGCCAGATTGGGCCGGGTGATGCGGGTGCCGGTGACGATGACCTCGCCGCCGCTCGACGCCTGGGGCGTGCCGGTGATCGCGGCGGAGCGGGTCTGCGCGGCCTGTGCACTGATCGAGGCGTCGGCGTTACGCTGTTCGGCGGCGTCGTCCGGGGTGGCGGTGGATGCGGCCTGCTGGGCGGCGGCGGGCGCGGCGAACATCAGCGCGGTGGCGGGCACCGTCGCGGTGGCCAGGGCCAACCAGGATGCGGACTGCTGAATTCTCATGAGGTCTCCCCTTCATCCCGGCCATGGGACGCCGGGTTCGGGGAAGGACAATATTTTTGCCGCATGTCGGTCAATACCTAATGCATACCTATGCAACACCCATCACGCCATTGTGACCAAGCTGTAACCCAAAAGCCACAAATGAAAACGATTTCAGCTGCTTGACGTGTGATCTGGCAATATTTCGACATGGTTTGTGGTCGGATCGCCAGACCAGCACCAGGTGTTCCATCACGAATCGCCACGAGTGGTTCCATATCGGTTCGTCATCCCTCTTGCGGCTTTGCGCGCACGCCCGCATCATCCACGTCATGGTCGGACAAAATCGTCCGGGGGATGGGAGCATAAGAATGCAGGACGAACGGCGCGTATTTCTGGGCGGCATCGCATCGCTGGCGGGCATCGGAGCCGGTCTGGCAACCCCGGCACGCAGTTTCGCGCAGGCCGCCTCACCCCGCGCCACCATCCTGTCGACATGGGACTTCGGCGCGCCTGCCAATGACGCCGCCTTTGCCAAGGGGCGCGCGGGTGGCTCGTTGATCGACATGGTCGAGGCGGGGGTGATGGTGCCCGAGGCCGATCCGAACAACCACTCGGTCGGCTATGGCGGCTATCCCGACCGCGACGGGCATGTGACGCTGGACGCGGTGATCATGGACGATGCGGGCGGCGTCGGCGCTGTCGCCGCGCTGGAGGATACGGTCCACGCCATCTCGGTCGCGCGCGCGGTCATGGAGCATACCCCACACACCTTCCTGGTCGGCGAAGGCGCGACCCGCTTTGCCCGCGACCGGGGCTTCCCGCGCGTGAAGCTGCTGACCCCGGAGGCGGAAAAGGCCTGGCGGGAATGGCTGAAGACGCAAAACTACAAGCCGGTCGCCAATAGCGAGACGGGCACCTATGGCGAAGGGCGGCCGGGCACGCCGGGCGGCGCGCTCGACCACGACACCATCGGGATGCTGGCGCGCGATGCCAGCGGTCGAATGGCGGGGGCCTGCACGACCTCGGGCATGGCGTTCAAGATGCGCGGGCGGGTCGGGGATTCGCCGCAGGTCGGCTCGGGCCTCTATGTCGAACGCGGCGTGGGGGGTGCGACGTCCACCGGCCTGGGCGAGGAAGTCACCCGCACCGTCGGCACCGCGCGCGTCGTCGCCTCGATGCGGCATGGCCTCAGCCCCCAGGCGGCATGCGAGGAAGCGGCCAAGCACATCGCATCCCTGCGCGGCGATGCGATCAAGGGGGTGCAGGTCGGCTTCCTGGCGATGGACACCGCCGGGCGGATCGGTGCCTTTTGCCTGTTGCCGGGCTTTACCTATGCGGTGACGGATTCAGCGGGGCGGACACGAGTGGAAAAGGCACCGTCGCTGTTCCAGGCGTAACTATTCCTCCCCTTGCCGGGGAGGAATTCAAGAAGCCTCGCCCCCATCGGCGATCAGCGCGTTCAGGTCGCGCAGCGCCTTGACCAGCCCCAGCCCACGCGGCCCCGCGATATAGCGCGGGGCCCATTCCGGCTGGAACTTCTCCTTATACGCCCGCAAGCCCCGAAAGCCGTAGAACCGCTCGCCATGCCGGAACACCAGCGCGGCGACCTTGGCCCAGGTCGGCGCCATCCGCCGCCCGCCGACCCCCGAGAGCGGCGCGAGGCCCAGCGCGAAACGGCCATAGCCCTCCGCCTGTCCCCACAGCATCAGCTCGACGAACAGATAGTCCATCACGCCGCCCGGTGCGTCCTCGACATGGCGCATCAGGTCGACCGACAGCTCGCGCTTGTCGCCCGCCTTCCAGAGGTTGGCGAAGGCGACGATCCGCCCCTCGACCCGGACGACGGCGCAGTCGGTCATCGCCAGATAGTCGGGGTCGAACCGCCCCAGGCTGAACCCCTTTTCGCCATGCCCCTTTTCCAGCAGCCAGTTGTCGGACACGGCCTTCAGTTCTGGCAGGATCGCGGGCACCTGCGCGGCGGGCAGGATCGCGAAGCTGGCATTTTCGCGCGTGCGGAAACGGTTGAGCGTCTGGCGAAGGCCGCGCATCCGCCCGCCCTCCAGCGCGAAGGCGGAGAGGTCGATCAGCGCCTCTTCGCCATATTTGATGATTTGAAGCCCCATTTCGATCGCGATCTCGAGGCCGTCGGGCGTGATCTGATAGAGGAGCAGCCGCCCTTGCGCGGCATCGGCCATGGTGCGCAACTGCCACAGCAGGTCGGCCCAGGCGGCGCGCGGGCCCACCGGGTCGCCCATCGCGATCCAGCTCGTGCCGCGCACCTGATACATCACGAAGGCATCACCCTCCGGCGAGAACAGGAACCGCTTGTCGCCCAGCAGCGCGAGCGCGGCATCGGTACGCTCGGCCTGTTCAACGATGCCGAGGACCTGCGTCATCGCCGGGTGGTCCGCCTCGCCCTGGGGTGCGGCCAGGAACAACCGCCACAGCCCCGCCGCCGCCAGCATCACCGCAACGCCCAATCCGGCACGCAGGAAACGCGAAGCGTCGTCGGACAGCGCGAACCGCCACCACAGCGATTCCCGGTAATCGACATGCTTGTACGCGAAGAAGCCGATCCAGGCCGTGCCGACGATCACCACCGCCACGCTGAACAGCCAGGTCGGCGACAGCGGCCGGGCGACGAGCGACGTGCGCCGGTAAAAGGCCCGGCGGCTCATCTGCAACAGCAAGGCGATGGTCAGGCAGACCGCCGCCTCTTCATAATCGATGCCCTTGGCCAGCGAGAAGATCGCCCCCGCAACCAGCAACGCGCGCGCCGCCAGGCTTGCGCCGTCGAGCCGCCGATACAGTCCCGGCGCCAGCAGCAGCAGGCCCGTGCCGACCAGACTGGCGGCGAAATGCGACGCCTCGATGAAGGGAAGCGGCACGATATGGACGAGCTGGTGCACGCGCTGGGGAATGGCGGGCAGCGATCCCGACAGCAGCAGGATCGTCCCCCCGCCGAAACAGGCCGCGCTCAGCAGCGTCGGCGCGACGCCCAGCAGCACGCGGCGGATATCACGCAACGCCTTGATCGGCCGCCGACGTGCCTCGTCCCAAGCCAGCAGCGCGATGCCCAGCGCCAGCGGGGCGAGGTAATAGAGGACCCGGTACGCAATCAGCGCGGCGAACAGGTCGGTCCGGTCGACCGGCACCGTCGCCAGCACCACCGCCTCGAACACGCCGATGCCGCCGGGCACATGGCTGACCAGCGCGACGATGATCGCCAGCGCATAGGCGAGCAGAAAGGCGGGCAGCAGGTCGATCGAGGCCCCCGGCAGCAAGACGAACAGCGCGGCACTGGCGCAGGTCAGGTCGAGCGAGGCGATGCCGACCTGCGCGACGGCCTGCGCGGGCGTGGGCAGCGGCACGCTCCAGGCGCGCCAGCCGACCCGCTGGCCGGGACGCAAGTGGCACAGCAAGATCAGCGCCAGCGCACCCGCGACGACCGCGCCGCCGACCCAGCGGACCACCCCTTGCGCCAGTATCCAGCCCTCGACCGTGATCGGGCCTTCATGGAACAACAGGCCGAAGCCGGTGACGGTGAATACGCCGAACCAGAAGGTCGCACTGGCGATCGCGATGACCCGTGCAATGTCCGGCCCGTCCAGCCCGGCGGCGGCATAGACCCTGTACCGCGCCGACCCGCCGGTCAGCAGTCCCAGCCCCAGATTGTGGCTGAGCGTATAGCTGGTGAAGGACGCGGTCGCCGCCGTGCGCCAACGCAGCGGCCGTCCGATGACCCGAAGCGCGATGACGTCGTAGAAGGTCAGCGCGACATAGCTGGCGATGGTGAAGCCGACCGCCAGCATGATCTGGCGCGGGTCGATCGCATAAAAGGCCGCGCGGACGTCCGAAAACCGGACCGACCGCGTCAGGTGGTGGAGCGCCGACAGGCCCAGGGCGACGAGCAGCAGGATCGCGGCGACCGCCAGATACCCGCGTCGCGCCCGGCCATAGGCGACCAGCCGGTCGAACATGGACGCCGTGCTGTCGTGCGTCGTCATGATCGGCTCCCCCGTCCCATCCCCTCGTTTCACGCGCCGATCACTCAGATTTTCAATCCCATTCTCTGTCGCGTGCGGCGGAATAGAACGCCGTCTGCCCCGCCCGCCTTACGGGCGCATGACAAGTTCGTCACGCCCCGGACGCGCCCCTCATGACAGAAGCGTCATGCTTCGCCCACGCTTCGCTTATGTCGCAAGCCTTATAAAGAACGGGTGAAAGGAACGTCCCTTCGTGCCGTCCGGGCCCCGATGAACGCCGCTTCCCGCGCGGGGCGTGGGGACGTGTCGTGAAGGGCTTGCGTATCGTCGGCTGGGGTGCGGGTGCCGCCGCGCTGGTCGGGGGCGGCGCGATCGCCTTGCTGGTCTGCCACATGCCGCTTCATGCCGGACCGCACACCCCCTCGACCCTGTATGGCGCGACCTTCGCGCCGCTTGGCGAGGACCGGCCCGGCCTGGTCGTCACCAGCCTGCGCAGCGATGTCGACGACGCCCCTGCGCCCCCGATCCACCCGCCGCTGCATGTCGGCGACCTGGTCATGAAGGTCGACGGCCGCCCCGCCACGTCGTTCGCGATGCTGCGTGACGAGGCGACGCGCCATGTCGATTCGCCGGTGCGGCTTCAGGTCGCGCGCGACGATGGCCTCCTCACGATCACGCTGCTAAGGAGCGCGTCGGGAGGACAGCGTGGCCAACAGGATTTTGCTGATCGAAGATGATCGCTCGACGGCGGATTATATCGCCAACGGGCTGCGGGAAGAAGGTTTCCTGATCGACCATGCCGCCAATGGCCGCGACGGCCTGTTCCATGCGACCGACGGCACCTATGACTGCATCGTGCTGGACCGGATGCTGCCCGGCATGGACGGCATGTCGGTGCTGGCCGCGATCCGGGCGGCGGGGATCGCATCGCCGGTCCTGATCCTGTCCGCCCTGTCCTCGCCCGAGGACCGGGTGGCCGGGCTGACTTCGGGCTCGGACGATTATCTGACCAAGCCGTTCGTGTTCGCCGAGTTGCTGGCGCGGCTGCGTCTGCTGATCCGGCGCGGCGGCACCACCACGAACGCGCCACAGACCAAGCTGGTGTGCGACGATTTGGAGATGGACCTGCTGGCCCACCGGGTCCGCCGCGCCGGGAAACCCATCGACCTGCAGCCGCGCGAGTATCGCTTGCTGGAATATCTGCTCCAGCATGTCGACCAGGTGGTGACCCGCACGATGCTGCTGGAGGGGGTGTGGGATTTTCATTTCGACCCCAACACCAACGTCACCGACGTGCATATCAGCCGCTTGCGCAAGAAGATCGACGAGGGCTTTGCCCGCCCGCTGCTGCACACCGTACGCGGATCGGGCTATAAGCTGGGGATCGAGAAATAGCGCCGGGCGTCCTCCGTTCGACCACGCTGCGCTTCGCGCTGCTGGTCTTTGCGCTGCAACTCGTCGGTGCGGGTGCGATGGTGGCCACCGTGCGCCATCTGACCCGCGGCGAGATTGCCGACCAGGCCGAGGATGCCGCGCGCGACCTGCGCGACGAACTGGCCGGGCTATGGCGCGGAGGCGGACAGGCGGCGGTGCGCGCCGGGGTCGAACGGCGACTGAACACCGACCGGGTACCCCTGTCGGTCATCCTGCTGACCGATGCGCGCGGGCGCTTCGTCACCGGCAACATCGCCGAATGGCCGCCCAATGTCCCCGCCCCCGGCGCGGCCACGATCGAGATCTTCCGCATCGGCCATTCGCAGCCCGAGCGGATGCGGGTGCTGGCGATGCTCCTGCCCGACGGTTCGCGGATACTGGCCGGGCATGTCATCGAAAGCGAGTTGCGCGTCGCCCTGGCGATGGAGGAAGCGATGGCAGTCGGGATGGCGGCGGCGATTGTCTTGGCCGCCCTCGCCGCCTGGGCCGCCGCGCGGATGATCGAACGGCGGCTGGAGGACACGGTCGCCACCGCCAATGCGGTTGCCGGCGGCGACCTGTCGCGCAGGGTCGTTCCCAAGGGGGGCGACGACGCCTTCGACGCGCTGGCCGAGGCGGTCAACGGGATGCTCGACCGGATCGCGCTCCTGATGACCGAGCTTAAGGTCGCGACCGACGGGCTGGCGCACGACCTTCGCTCCCCCCTCACCCGGCTTCGCGCGACGCTCGATCGGGCACTGGCGGAGAGCCATGACGAGAATGCGCGGGTCGCGGTCGGCCGGGCGCTGGACGAAGGTGACCGGCTGCTCGCCATGCTCGACACCGCGCTGCGGATCAGCCGGGCCGAGGCGGGGCTGGGCCGCGACGCCTTCGTCGCCGCCGATCTGGCCGCGATGGCACGCGACGTCGCCGACATGTTCGAGCCGCTGGCCGAGGATCGCGGCATGACCATCCGTGCCGAAGCCCCCGACACCCTGGTCGCGCATGTCCACCGCGAACTGCTGGGACAGGCGCTGGCCAACCTGATCGACAATGCGTTGAAGTATGGCGCGGGCGAGGTGGTGGTCCGGGTGGAGCCCGGCCCCGTGCTGATCGTCGCCGATGACGGCCCCGGCATCCCCGAGGAGCGCCGCGAGGAAGCGCTCAAGCGCTTCGGCCGCCTGGACGCGGCCCGAACCGAGAGCGGCGCGGGCCTGGGCCTGTCGCTCGCCACCGCTGTCGCGCATCTGCATGGCGGCGCGGTCACGTTGGAGGACAATGCGCCGGGCCTGCGCGTGCGGCTGGTGCTCGCCCCGGACGTCCGCACGGTTTGAGCTGCGTCGAGGGGACGGTCGCCCCCTCCCGGCGCAGTAGGAATTCACGCCAGCAGAGCGATGGAACGGCACTCAAGACACCGGGCGCCCGGCAGAATGGGAAGAAACCCATTCCTCCCCAAGCTCGCTTGGGGAGGGGGACCATCGCGCCAGCGATGGTGGAGGGGCCAGCAACGCCAGCGACAGGCACCCGCCCCTCCACCACCGGACTTACGCCCGGCGGTCCCCCTCCCCATCTGACGATGGGGAGGATCTAACGCTTACGCCCCGACGTTCCCGGTGCGCTCCAGCTTGCCCCAGCCGACGATCCATCCGCCAATCGCCGAACTGATCGCGCGCAGGACGACCCAGTACATGATCTGGCGATAGACCAGCCGCTGCGCGACCAGCAGATGCGCGGGGTAGCGCACCCGGTTGCCGTCCAGCCGGTACGCCAGCCAACCGCACAGCACGTCGATCGCGGTGAACGCCACCCAATAGGCCGCCATCTGGAACACGTCGGTGCTCGTCTGGGCCCAGCCATGCTGCGCGACGCGCACCGCCGTCCCGATGATCGACAGGACCAGCGCCAGATCGATCAGCGGCGAGATCGCGGCGAAGATGATCTGGAACAGCCAGGCCTGGGGCAGGCCGACGCGGGCCAGACCGGCGGGCTTGCCGGTGCGCAGGACCGCGCGGTGCTTCCAGAGGCACTGCAATGTCCCGAACGCCCAGCGATAACGCTGCTTGGCCAGCGCCTTGAAGCTCTCGGGCGCTTCGGTCCAGGCGACGGCGCGCGGATCGTAGGTCACGCGCCACCCGGCCCGCTGGATCGCGATGGTCAGGTCTTGGTCCTCGGCCAGCGTATCCTCGGGGTAACCACCGACCGCGTCCAGTGCGGCGCGGCGCCACGCGCCGACCGCGCCGGGCACGACCGTCATCGCATCGAACCCGGCCAGCGCGCGGCGTTCGAGATTCTGCGCGGTGATATATTCGACTGCCTGCCAGCGGGTGACGAGGTTCACCCGGTTGCCCACCCGCGCATCGCCCGCCACCGCGCCCAGCGCAGGATCGGCGAACCAGCGGGCGAGCTTGGCGATCGTCTCCGGCTCGAACTGCGTATCGGCGTCGAGCGCGATCAGAACCTCGCCGGTCGCGTCGCGCAGCGCCCGGTTGAGCGCCGCCGCCTTGCCGCCATTGACCAGGGTCAGCAACTGCACTCGTGGTTCGCTCGCAAAGGCGTCGCGCACCACCGCGCTCGTCGCATCCTTCGATCCGTCGTCGACGACGATGACCTGAAGGCCGGGATAGTTGCTCTCCAGCACGCGGGCGACCGACTGGACGATCACCCGCTCCTCGTTGAAGGCCGGGATGATGACCGAGACGCTGGGCGTATATTCAGGCGGCACGGGCCGCGACTTGCGCCCCTGGAACCAGGCGAGCCCGGCCATGACGATCGCCCGCGCCATGCCCAGCGCAATGGCGAGATAGAACAGCCACGCGAGCGCCGCCGACAGAAAGGCCAGGACAACGAAAATCGCCACGTCGGTCCGCACCGCCAGCAGGTCCTTGCCCTCGACAACCGGCATCGCCTGATCGCGTGTGATCCCGACAAGCTGCGAGGCGGGGACGAAGCGATATCCTTGCGCGCGCAGGATATTGATGATGCGCGGCAACGCCTCGACCGTCTGTTCGCGATCACCGCCGCCGTCGTGCAGCAGGACGACATTGGCGGAATTGTCGGGCGTCGCGCCGTTCACCTGGTCGACGGTCTGCCGAATGATCTGGTCGACGCCGGGGCGCTGCCAGTCATTCGGGTCGACGTGCAGGCCGACGACCGTATAGCCCAGATTCTGCGCAATCAGCGCCGGGCCGATCTCGTCCGCCGTGGTCGGCTCGGCATCGCCGAAATAGGGTGCGCGGAACAGCGTGGTCGACCGGCCGGTATAGGCCTGGATCAGGCGCTGGGTCGCGTTCAGCTCCAGCTTGATCGTCCGGTCGCTGGTCGTCGCCATGTTGGGATGGGTATAGCTGTGATTGCCCAGCTCGCTGCCGTCCGCGACGATGCGACGGAGCAGCTGCGGGTGCTGAAGCGCATTCTCACCGATGACGAAGAAGGTCGCGGGCACCTTCTCACGCTCCAGCACGTCCAGGATTTTGGGCGTCCATTTCGGATCGGGACCGTCGTCGAAGGTCAGCGCGATCGTCTTGGGCAGCGCCCCTGCCCGCTGAACGACGTAAGGCGTCGGAAAGACCTGATATTCCTCGTTGCGGATCACCCCGTCCTTGTCATAGCGCAGCCCGCGCCGCCCTTCGGTCGGCTGGGCGGTGATGCGCAGGATCTCGCCCGGCCCCTCGACATCGGTGTTCAGCGGCGAGGTGATCGCCCCCAGCCGGGGAATGACGTTCGGCCTGGTGCTGCGAAACGCGGCGAAGCCCGCCCACAGGCCGGGATCCTCGCTGCCCAACTGCCAGAAGGCGACGTCGTCGATGCCCAGCCGCTTGAGCGCCTGAAGCTGGTTCCAGCTGCTGGCCGCGTCGAGCATCCAGACGACGTGATGCTCGCCATTCTCGTCATAGGCGAAACCGGCATTGCCGCTGGCGGGATCGAAGCTGATCTTTGCCTGGCTGTCATGCGCCACCAGCCAAGCCTCTTCGATCGACCTGGCTTCGGCGGGCTCGACCTTGCCGTTGCCGTCCGCCTTGGTCGCCCAGTCATAGGCATAGCTTCCCAGCGCGACGATCAGCTTGTCACGGCCGACCTCGCGCAGCGCCTTTTCGGTCGCCTGCAGGAACCAGGGCTGCGACGCGATCGGACCGGGCGTGCCGGTCTGCCAATGCTCGTCATAGGCCATCAGCATTACCCGGTCGACGACCCTGGCGATGCCCGCCAGCTGCCATGCCTCGTCCTCGGCGGGGACGGTGACGGCAAGCACGGCACCCTTGGGCAGATGCGCCTTGATCCGTTGCAACAGGCGCGGATAGCCCGCCATCGCGCTGGCCGGCAGGTTCTCGAAGTCGATGACCAGGCCCGACTGGCGATTGACGGTCACCGACTGGCCCAACTGGGTCGCCAGCTTCTCCGACGCCGCCGGGCTGGCTATGATCCGCGCGATCGACTGGCCGTCCCATTCGTCGGCCGACAGATTCTGGACCATCGGCAACAGCCGCGGCGGCCTGGCCGCCCGCGACAACAGGCTGGCGAGCTTGGGATCGTTGTTGATCGTCAGCTCGGCCTTGGGCCCAGCGACGTTCATCAGCGAGGGGACGAGCCAGTCGATCTGCCCCATATGCGCATGGAGCGAGGACAGGGCGGAGTCATTGCCCGGCGTATAGAAGGCGATGGTCAGCGGGGTGTGCCCCTGCGCCACCGACTTGCGCGGCAGCCATTCGCCGCGCCGCCCCTTGAGCTGCGCGGTCGGCTCCAGCGTCATCGGCTGGCGACGCGCGAAGGGCAAGGGCAGCACGCCCGAATTCGGCACGGCGACCAGCGTCGTGGCAAAGGCGATCGCCGCAATGACCACCGACAGGATCATCACCGCGACCCCGCGCCGGGCCCATGTGCCCCGGCGTCCGGTGGGATCGAAAAAGATCGGCTTCGTCACGGCGTTGGTCCTTGGTGTATGGCCCGGACGGCACGCAGGAATATGGCGTGCGTCGGTTACGTATCGCGCTGCCCGATGGCAGATCGCGCGCATAGAGCGCGTGATCGTCACATTACAGATTTTTCATAAGCACTCGTTACCGCCCGATCATGGCCGCGTGACAATGACGGGACGATGGCGGTAGGACGGGGCATGTCCGATCTTCTGGCGCGGCTTCGCCGCAACGGCCGCAAAATCTTTGGCGCGATCCTGCTGTTGGTCGCTGGCGGCATCGCCATCCTTCTCTATTCGGGCAGTTATTTCGACCGCGACCCGTTCGTCCGCTTTCCTGCCCAGGGAAAGGTCCAGCCGATCCTCGTCATGTCGCTGTCGGGCGATATGGGCCTGCGCTACGGCATGGGGGGCGGCATCGCGCGCGGATTGAGCGCGAAGGGAATCGCGGTCAGCGGCATCAACTCGCCCGTGCTGTTCCGCCAGCCGCGCACCCGTGCCGAGGTCGATGCCCTGATCGCCGATCTGGTCCGGCGCGCCGCGCGCGAGGCGGGCGAACGGCGGCTGGTGCTGCTGGGCCAGTCCTATGGCGCGGACATGCTGCAGACGGGGCTGGCCCGACTGCCTGCCGACCTGCGCGCGCGGGTGGCCGCGATCGTGCTGGTCGTGCCGGGCGAAACCGCCTTCTTCCGCTCCGACCCATCAGGCCTTGCCTATCGCGGCCAGCCCGACAGCTGGGGCATCTCCACCGCGCGGACGATCGACTGGGCGCCGTTGACCTGTATCTACGGCGTCAAGGAAACCGACAGCCTGTGCCCGCTGCTGAAGCAGCGCAACGCCCATGTGGTCGCAATGCCCGGCGGGCATTACCTGAACCATGACGACGACGCGCTGACCGCGCATGTCTTCGCCGCCATCAGGAATGCGCGCTAGGAACGGTCGACCGTCCTTCCCCCTCTCTCCAGAACGTGGAGAGGGACCAGCGAAGCCGGAGCACGATGCCATGAGGTGGTTCCAGCGAAAGCCCCTCCCCTGAAGGGGAGGGGTGTCGCCCGTACGATCGCGAGGGCCCCTTCTCAGGAGGAATTCAGGTCAGACCGTCACCGCCTCGATCGGGGCACCGCCGCCCGCCCGCGTCCGCCAGATCGCCGCGCACCCTGGCGCATAGGGTTTGGCCAGCACGGTCGACACGGTCATGTAGCGCGCGGTCGCCGTGTCGCGGGTCAGCGTCAGGTGCAGCCAGCCCTTGTCGTCCTGATCGCAGAAGCGGACGGTGCGCGGATTCGCCGCGGCGATTTCCCGCCCGATGCCCGGCATCATGTCGCCCCAGGACGGGCTGGTGACCGAGGTTCCCGCGAACTCTGCTGCGACCAGTGTACCGTTTTCGTCGTACAGGTCGTTGGCCCAGGCGGCATGGCTGTCGCCTGACAGGACGACCGGATGGCTGCCCGCCCGCCGGAACGCGGCGTAAAGCCGCTCGCGTGCCGCGGGATAACCGTCCCAGCTGTCGAAGTTCAGCGGCAGGCCCGCGCGGTACGACGCCTGCGCTTCGCCCAGCCGCTGGCGCCCGGTTTCGGTCAGGCGCTGGGTCAGCTTGGCATAAGCCGCCGGGCCCATCTGCTTTTCCAGGTCGGGACCGTCGATCCGCGCCATGACGACCTGATTGCCGATCACCTGCCACGGCGTCCCCGCTTTGACCGACCGGGTCAGCGTCCGCTCGATCCAGTCGAGCTGGCCAGCGCCCAGCAATTCCCGCTCGGGCCGGGCCCGCTCCGCCATCATCGCGGCATATTCGTCGGGTGCGGGCGCATCGCCGCGACCATGGACCTGTTTCGACCGGGCGAGCAGCCGCGTCTCGACCATGACCAGGGTGGCGAGATCGCCGAACTCGAAGCTGCGGTTGATCGCCTCCCAGGGCTGGCCGGGACGCGGATCGCGGATCGGCATCCATTCGAAATAGGCCTGCATCGCCGCCGCCTTGCGCTTGCCCCACTCGCCCTCGATGGCGGGCTGGTGATTTTCCGCGCCGCCGATCCAGTCGTCATTGGCGACTTCGTGATCGTCCCAGACGCAGATGAACGCGGTCCGGGCATGGGCCGCCTGCATATCGGGGTCGCGCTTCACCTGGGCATGACGCTGGCGATAATCGGCGAGCGTCACGATCTCGTGCGCAGGCTCGGGCAGGCGGTTCAGCTTGCGGCCGATATCCGCACCATATCCCTCGGCCCCATATTCATAGATATAGTCGCCCAGATGCAGCACCGCGTCCATGCGTTCGGCCTTGGCGATCGCGTCATAGGCGTTGAACAGGCCGCCAGGGAAAAGCTGGCACGACACCACCGCCACCACGACGTCTTCGATCCGCCCGCGCGGCAGGGTGCGGAAGCGCCCCTCGCCCGAACGCGTGCCGCCGACGGCCTCGAACCAGTAGCGATATTCGCGGCCCGGTTGCAGGCCGGTCACCTCGACCTTGGCGGTGAAGTCGCGTGCGGCGCGGGCGCTGACCCGCCCGGTGCGCAGGCCCACCGCATCGCGGCCCTCGACCGGCGCGACGTGCCAGGTCAGCGCGACATCGCCCCCCTGCCCCTCGACCGGGGTCGCGCGGGTCCACAGGATCGCACCATCGGGCGATGGGTCGCCGCTTGCCACACCATGATCGAACCGCACCGCAGGAGCCGCCGCCGCCGCCCCCATCGTCGGCAGGGCCAACGTCGCCCCGCTTCCCATCAGGGCCATCGCCCGGCGTCGGTTCATCATCGTCATCACTTGGGTCCTTTCGACCCCCCGGCTAGGCGCGCCGCACGACAGGGCGATGGCGGCGGCGTGACGTTTTGGAGACACCCGCCCGTTGTCATAAAAGCGTCATATTCGGTACATTAGTTCGTCATTCCTCGTGCCTATTGGCGCGGGATCAGAGTGCCGGGGGGGGCACCAGGGGGACATATGACGATATCGATGATGCGCCGCGCCACGCTGGCGGCGCTGCTAACCAGCCTGTCGCAAGTGGCGCTCACTCAGGCCGCCACGGCACAGGCGCTGATCCAGCCGCAGGACGACGAGTCCAAAGCGGACGACAGGGCCGACGTCATCGTCACCGCGCAGAAGCGCGAGGAGCGGATCGAGGATGTGCCGCTGACCGTCAGCGTCATGTCGGGCACGCGCATGGCGAACCTGGGCGTCAATTCGCTGTCCGAGGTCGCGTCCTATATCCCCGGCTTGCAGGTGCAGGAGCAGAGCGCCAACAATCCCGGCTTCGTGATCCGGGGCATCACCTCGGACTCCGGTTCGGCCCAGCAGGGCGCGCGCGTCACCATCTATTACAACGGCATCGACGTCAGCCGGAAACAAGGCGCGTATCAGGACCTGTACGATATCGAGCGGATCGAGGTGGTGAAGGGCCCGCAGGCGACGCTGTTCGGCACCGCCGCCGCCGTCGGTGCGATCAGCATCGTCTCGGCCCGCCCCCATGCGGGAACCGAGGGGGGCGTCCAGGCCACCTATGGCAATTTCAATCGGACCCAGGTGTCGGGCTACCTGAACGCGGGCACCGACACGCTCGCCGGACGCATCGCCTTCGCGTACAAATATCGCGACGGCTATGTCCGCAATATCGCGGGCGACCCGAACGTCCCCAACCAGAATCAGGGCCGCGTCGACCAGGAAGACCTGAACGGCCAGGACCAGCGCGGCGTGCGCGGCTCGCTGCGCTGGACGCCGAACGGATCGGTCACCGCCGACCTGGTGCTGACCTATGACGGACAGCGCAATCCGGGCACCGCGTTCAAGAGCCGCGTCTTTGCCCCCACCGGCGGCCAGACCGGCGATTATGGCTATGCCGAGCTGTCGGGTTCGCCCTTCTCGGCCGAGGCACTGGGCAGGCGCAAGCTGGGGCTGACCCGCAACGTCTATGACGCGAACCTGACGGTCGCGATCGATGTCGCGCCGGGCGTCACCTTCACCACCGTCAACGGCTATCGCCGCTTCGACGCGCTGGAGATCTTCGACGCGGACGGCGGCCCGGCCTGGTATCTGGAGTTCGGCGAGGATGCGCGCGGCGACCAGTGGAGCCATGAAGGCCGCTTCACCTTTGACGGCGCAAAGCTGCGTGGAGCCTTCGGGTGGAACGCCTTTTTCGAGAATGGGCAACAACATGTGCCCTTCTCGACCGAAGAAGGCACGTATCTGGCCTGTTCGGTCGCGCGCGACTTCGCACCGATCCGGCGGATCCTGAACGGGGCAGGCCTGCCGACCGGCACCGCCTGCGTCGCCGCCGACGGCACCATCCCGGCGACCCGCGCGACCGCGATCCTGTCGCGCGGAACCGCGACCGTCCTGCCCTATAGCGCCAGCTTCACCAATGGCGGGCGCAACAATACCTATTCGATGTTCGCCGACACGACCTGGATCCCGACCCCCGCGCTGGAGCTGAGTGCTGGCGCGCGCATCCTGATCGAGGATCGCCGGTCACGCTACAGCTCGGTGATGCCCGACAGCCGGTTGCTGGCGGGCGCGGGGCTGTTCACCAGCCTGCTTGCCGCCGCGAACACCAAGGGCCAGGTCTTCACCGCGCAGCGCAGCTATGCCGCGATCCTGCCGCGCTTCAACGCGCTCTATCGGGTAGGTACAGACGTCAACCTCTATGCGACGATCAGCAAGGGCCGCCGCTCGCCGGTCGTCCAGTTGGATGCGCAGCGTATCGTGCCGCTGACCGTCGCCAATTCGGGTGCCATTCCCCGTCTCCAGGTCGTGCCCCAGGAAGATGTCTGGAATTACGAGGGCGGCATCAAGGGGCGGGTCGGCCCCGTCAGCGCCGCGGCCTCCGTCTTCTATCAGCGCTATCGCGGGTTCCAGGTCTCGACCTTCGAGAACGGCCTGACCGTCACGCGCAGCGCAGGGTCGGCGAACAATATCGGGGTCGAATTGGAGGGTGATGTCGCGGTCCATCGCTGGCTCAGCCTGTTCGGGACCTTCGCCTATATCGATGGCGGGATCGCGAACGACGCAGCGAATGGCGTGTTCGCGGGCAACCGTTTCCGCCTGCAACCCGATGTCACCGCCTCGGGCGGCGCGACCCTGCGCATACCGGTCGGCGATGCGGCGACCTTCTATGCCACGCCCAGCGCCAATTACCGGTCGAAGGTGTTTTTCGAACTGCCCAACAGCGCGGCGATCTCCCAGGGCGGCTATACGCTGGTCAACCTGCGCGCCGGGGTCGAGTTCGGCGAGCAGGGCCGCTTCCATGTCGGCGGCTTTGCCCGCAACCTGACCGGCAAGCGCTATCTGATCGACGCGGGCAATACCGGGGGCACGTTCGACACGCCGACCTATATCGCGGGCGAACCGCGCTTCTACGGCGTGGAGCTGGGCGCGCGCTTCTGAACCTATCGATCGTGATTAGTATTACTTAACCGCTTCCTAACCCCCCTGCCCTAGGACGTCCGCATGGGGACACGGGTTGGGAAGCGGATATCGTGCTGCGCGGGATGATCGGGGTGTTGGCGCTGGCGGTCGCGACCTCGTGCACGCCTGTCCGCCACAAGCCCGCGCACCTGACGCTCGACGTACCGCCGCCGACCGCGCGCACATTGCTGCGGCAGTTGGCGCTCGACGTGCCCGACGAGGATCTGCCCGATCCGTCAAGCGGCATGCCCCCGATCGAGATGGCCGCCGCCCCCGCGTTCAACGGCATCGCGCGCACCGCCACCGACGCGGCGCGCGCCGCCGAATGCCTGACCGCCGCCATCTATTACGAGGCACGCTCCGAACCGGTCGACGGCCAGCGCGCGGTGGCGCAGGTCGTGCTCAACCGCGTCCGCGACCGTGCCTTTCCCAAGAGCATCTGCGGCGTCGTCTATCAGGGTTCGGGCCGCCAGACGGGTTGCCAGTTCAGCTTCACCTGCGACGGCTCGATGCTCCACCCGCGCGAGCCCGCCGCCTGGGCCCGCGCCGCCGCCATCGCGCAGTCGGCGCTTGCCGGGCTGGTCTATGCGCCGGTCGGGGCCGCGACCTTCTATCACGCCAATTACGTCCTGCCCTGGTGGGCCAGCAGCCTGAACCGGATCGGCGCGGTGGGCAGCCATATCTTCTATCGCTGGCGCGGGGCGCTGGAACGCGACCTGTCCTTCCGCCAGTCCTATGCCGGGGTCGAACCCAGCATCGCTACGTCCACCCCCATGCTGACGGCGGCCGCCATGCCGCTGGCCGAGACGATGAACGGCGTCGTCATCCACCGGGGCGATCGGACACCCGGCGGCAATGCGGTGGCGGCGATTGCGGCACCCACACCCATTACCACCGCCGGGGTGCGGGTCCACCGCAACGGCTTTTCCCATGCCGACACCGTTGACGCACA
Source organism: Sphingomonas flavida (assembly GCF_036663655.1). Lineage (NCBI taxonomy): Bacteria > Pseudomonadati > Pseudomonadota > Alphaproteobacteria > Sphingomonadales > Sphingomonadaceae > Sphingomonas > Sphingomonas flavida. The sequence continues at coordinate 76,676 of NZ_JAXOJH010000007.1, read as the reverse complement.
CGGCGCGATCATCGGCGAGGAAAGCGATCCAGGCTGACCGGCAATCCCTTTTTCTTCCCTCTCCCCTGGATAGGGGAGAGGAATAGGTAAGCAATGCCAAGCCGCTTTACGTGGAAGACCGGGTCACCGGCCGATCGCGTCGATCCAGCCCGGCAGGTCGCCCAACCGCTCGAGCTGGCGAAAGCGCGGATGATCGACGGGGTGATCCCCGGCCTCATGGCTCCAGGCGAGCGGCTGCGGGATATACGCCGCCCAGGCACCCGCCTGCAGCGCGGGCAGGACGTCCGAGCGCATCGAGTCCCCCGCCATCACCGCCCTCTCGGGGGCCACGCCGTGCCGGGCGAAGATCCGGCGGAAGGTGTCGGGCGTCTTGTCGCTGACGATCGCGACATCGTCAAAACGCGAGCCCAGACCGGAAGCGGCGAGCTTGGCCTCCTGGTGCAACAGGTCGCCCTTCGTCACCAGGACCAGCCGCCCGCGCGTCTCCAGAGCGTCGATCGTCTCGGCGATGCCATCGAGCAGCGCGACCGGATGCGCCAGCAGCTGTCGCCCGGCCTCCAGCAGTCGGGCGACCAGTTCGGTCGACAGGGTCGGCCCGGCCAGTTCCACCGCCGTCTCGATCATCGACAGGGTAAAGCCCTTGGCCCCGTATCCGTACAGCCGCAGGTTGCGCGCCTCGCACGCCTCCAGCGTGGCCCGCGCCACCCGCGCCTCGGCAAAGGGGGCGAGCAGCCCGACCAGCGCCTCCTCCGTCTCGGCGAAGTGGCGCATATTGTGCCAGAGCGTGTCGTCCGCATCCAGGCAGATCAGCTCGATCGTCATCCGCGTTCTCCCGTCGCTTTGCGCGATTGCTGAAATCACAACTCGCGGATGACGCGCAACCCCAGACGCGGCCGGAACCGCTCGCCGCGCGCCCGCTCGGCCCCGAGCCCGCCCTGCACGCCCAGCTTGCCGAAGGCGCGGTGGACCTGCGGCATCAGCAGCCAATAGGCACCGTCGCCATTCTGCCGGTTCAGCTCCAGGCCCAGCACCGTGTCGGGGGTCAGGTGGTAGAAGGTCGAATGGTTGACGATGAACCCCGTCTCGTTGCCCTCGCGCAGGGTCACGTCGCCGACGCCGACCATCGTCATCGTGCTCCACCGCTCGCCGAAGCGATTGCCGAGCAGCCACAACAGGGTCGAGGTCCAGCCGCCATCCTCGCGGTCGTGCAGGCCCAGATACTGGACGCCGTGTACGCTTCGCCCGCCCCGGAACGTGCCCAGCCGTTTCTGAAGCCCCATCTTGTACTGGACGACGCGGTTGTCGATCAGCGGCAGTTCCAGCTCGACCGCCAGGCCGTCGGCCACCGCCAGCTCGACCTCGGGCGCCCATTCCAGCTCGTGGCGCGGGCCGGTCAGGTCGCGCTGGGCCAGCGCATTGACCTCGATCTCGCCCGCCTTGGCGGTCAGCGGGCGGATCATGTCGAACACCATCGGCTCCGGGATATCGGGACCGCTCTGCGCGATCGCCGGGCGGCCCACAAGGGTAAGCGCCAGACAGCATAGGGCCAGGGCCCCCGAGCGGCGGATGACGGACATGATGAAACTCCCGGACGTTGACGCACAACCGCGGTGCCGGGACGCGCCGCCCCCGCCCGGTTCAGGCGTGGGGATCGTACCGCCGCGCGCCAGCCCCCATCGCCGCCTGGATGCCCGTGACCAGCGCATCCACGGTGAACGGCTTGGTCAGCAACTGCATGCCCGGCGACAGATGCCCGCTGTTCAGCACCGCGTTTTCCGCATAGCCCGTGATGAACATGACATTCAATTCATGACGTAATTCCCGGCCAGCCTCGGCAAGCTGACGCCCGTTCATGCCGCCGGGCAGGCCGACATCGGTGACCAGCAGGTCGATCCGCCGCTTCGACCGCAGGATCGCCAGCCCGGCGGCACTGTCCGCCGCCTCGATCACCCGGTATCCCATGTCGCGCAGCACATCGGCGATCATCAGGCGCACGGTGGATTCGTCGTCGACGACCAGCACCGTCTCACCCGACCCGGCCGCCGCGTCGAGCGGTGCGACCGGCCCCGCCTGATCCTGTTCGACCGGGCCGTGATGGCGCGGCAGATAGAGATGGACCGTGGTCCCCTTCCCCGGCGTCGACTCGATACGCACCTGCCCGCCCGATTGCTGGGCAAAGCCATAGATCATGCTGAGCCCCAGGCCGGTGCCCTGCCCCAGCGGCTTGGTGGTGAAGAAGGGATCGAACGCCTTTTCGATCACGTCCGGGGTCATGCCGGTGCCGGTGTCGGTGACGCACAGCACCAGATACTCGCCACGCGGAATGTCGGCGAAACGCGCATTGGCGTCGTCCAGGCGGCGATTGACCATCTCGATCGTGATCCGCCCGCCATCAGGCATCGCATCGCGCGCGTTGATGCACAGGTTGAGCAGCGCGTTCTCAAGTTGCGGCGCGTCCACCAGGATGGTCCACAGATCCTCGCCAGCCTCCGTCTCCAGCGTGATCGCGGGGCCGACCGTACGGCGGATCAGATCGGCCATGCCCGCGACGAGCGCGCTCGCGTCGGTCGGACGCGGGGCCAGCGTCTGCCGCCGGGAAAAGGCGAGCAGCCGGTGGGTCAGCGCCGCCGCGCGCCGGGTCGCACCCTGTGCGGCGTCCATATAGCGATCGACATCGCTCACCCGCCCCTGCGCCAGCCGCAATGCCATCAGCTCCAGCGAGCCGGAAATCCCCGCGAGCAAATTGTTGAAGTCATGCGCCAGCCCACCGGTCAGCTGGCCGACCGCCTCCATCTTCTGGCTTTGCCGCAACGCCTCCTCGGCGCGCATCAACTCGGCGGTGCGATCGGCCACGCGCTGTTCGAGCTGGTCGGTCAGCGCGCGCAGTTCGGCGATGGCGGTATCGCGTTCGGCCTCCAGCGCGCGACGAACGCCGACATCGATCAGGACGCCGGGAAACTGCAACGGTGTGCCATCGGGGGCGTGGTCGACCCGGCCGATGGCATCGACCCAGTGATAGCGCCCGTCATACCGCCGGACGCGATACTGGTGCGTATAGGCACCACCGCGTGCGATCGCTTCCTGCACCGCCTCGGCCAGTCCCGGACGGTCGTCGGGATGCACCCGCTCGGCCACCTCAACGACATCCAGCCCCTCATGACCCAGTGCGGGATCGATCCCCAGATGGCGGGCGAACGGCTCGTCCAACGTGAAGCGATTGGTCGGCAAATCCCAGAACCAGGTGCCGATGATCGCCCCGGCTTCCAGCGCCAACTGCACCCGCTCGCCGTTCAGCCGGGCGCGCGCCTCGCTCTCTCGCCATTGCTGTTCGACACGGACCCGGTCGGTAATGTCGAAGCTGACGCCGGGGAAACGGACGCAGCGCCCACTGTCGTCGAAGATGCAGCGCCCATGGGCCGATACCCAATGCACGCAGCCGTCCGGCTGGACCAGCCGATATTCGGCGGTGAAATGCCCCTTCGTCGCACCGTCGCCAGCACCGGACATCGCCACCGCGATATTCTGCTGGACGCGGGCGAGGTCGTCGGGATGGATGCCCCAAAAGAACTGCGCGATGGGCATACCCGCCTCCGCCGCCGCCGGGTCGACCCCGTACATCACGGCGAACCGCCTGTCCGAGCGGACCGAGTCAGACAGCACGTCCCAATCCCAGAGGCCGATACGCGCGCCCGAATTGAGCGCCAGGTCCAACCGCTCGTCCGCCTCGCGCCGCTGCCGCTCGGCCAGGACACGCGCCGTCGTCTCGCCGGTGACGCAGATCATGCCGGTGATCGTCCCGGCATCGTCGAAGACCGGGGAATAGGAAAAGGTCCAGTAGCTTTCCTCGGGCCGCCCCTCACGCGCCAGGTCCAGCCGCATGTCGGTGACCTGAAGCACCTCACCCGCCAGCGCCTTGTCGACCAGCGGCGCGATCTCGTCCCAGATGCTGCCCCACAGGATACGGAACGGCGTGCCCATCGCCGTGGCCGCGCGATAGCCCAGGATCGGGCGATAGGCATCATTGTAGAACGACACGAGTTCCGGCCCCCAGACCAGATACATCGGCACCGGGCACGCCAGCATCGTCACCAGCTGGCACCGCAACGCCGCGGGCCAGGTCTGCGGCGCGCCCAGGCTGGTCCGGGTCCAGTCCAGGGCCCGGATCTCGTCGACCACCTTGCCAGAGACGCCGTGGAGGAAGTCGAATGCGGAGGAGTGCGTCATCACACCGTTCTGCAATACGGCGGGCCTATGCGCCAGCGCTGGTTACATAATCGCGGCGGGCGTGAAACCGGCCCTTTTGCATCGCGATGCCGCCCCGATCGCAAAAAGCCGCAAAAGGCGTGGCTGGGCTGATCTGTCCGAGTGACAGGCCCGGCCCGGCGCACTACCCCGGCCGGCGTGACGGCGATCCGCAGCCTGTTCGCGCAACGCCATCTTGCCGTGCTGCTCTGCGCGGCGGCGCTGCTGCTCAAGCTGATCGTGCCGACGGGCTATATGGTCGGGCCGGTCGATGGCGGCATGGGCGTCGTGCTGTGCCCCGGCAGCGCTCCCCTGCCCTCGCCCAGTGGCCATCACGTGATGCCCGGACACGACGCGACCGCGCATGTCGCGACCGGCCATCCGCCGGGACATAGCGACAAAGGCCATGGTCGCGACCTGCCCTGCGCCTTTTCGGGGCTTGCCGCGCCAGTGCTGGCGACGACCGATCCGATCCAGCTCGTCCTGCTGATCGCCTTCGTCATGGCGGCGGGCATTGCCTGGGGCACGCCCCTGCGCCGCCCCGCCGTCCCACGCTCCCGCCCGCCGTCACGCGGCCCCCCAGCGCTTTCCTGACCGCCAGCCCCGACGCCGCTTCTTGAAGCGCGTCCCGGATTCTTGTGCCCGCAATACACCGGGCACCGGCCGAAAGCCCTGTTCCATGTCCGTTACACACCCACCGCGACCGACCGGCTCCCGCCGCGCGGCGTTTCACCGCACCATCTGGCGCTGGCATTTCTGGGCCGGCCTGCTGGTCGCGCCGATCCTGCTGATGCTCAGCCTGACCGGTGCGATCTATCTGTTCAATGACGAGTTGAACGACGCCATCTACCCCGAGCTGCGCTTCGTCCCGCCGCACCGCGACACCGTGCCGATGTCGCGCATGATCCAGTCCGCACTGGCCGCCTATCCGGGCAGCGCGTCGCGGATCGACATGCCCGGCAGCGCCCATCGCGCGGTGGTGGTCTTCGTCCAGCCGGACACCGGGCCGCCACGCCGCGTCGCGGTCGATCCCGGCACCGGCCGCGTGCTGGGCAGCGTCGTCTATGACCGGACCCTGATCGGCTGGGCCGATGCGATGCATCGTTCGATCCTGATGGGCGTGTTCGGCGAACGCCTGGTCGAGCTGGCCGTGTGCTGGGCGCTGGTGTTGCTGGCGTCGGGCCTGCTCCTGTGGTGGCCGCGCGGGCGGTTCCGGGCAGCGGGCACCCTCTGGCCCCGTCTGTCGGGGCGCGGGCGGCGGTTCTGGCGCGATCTGCATGGACCTGTCGGCCTGTGGAGCGTGGTGCTGATCGCCTTTCTGATCGTCACCGGCCTCCCCTGGGCCGGGGTCAGCGGGCCGCTGCTGCAAGGGGCCAGCGACGCGCTGGGAATCGGCTATCCGCCGTCCTTTCGCCAGTACAACATCCCCGACAGCCAGCCGATGAAGACCGCCTTGGGCGAGGTCCCCTGGACGCTCGGGAACGCGCCGCTTCCCCGCTCGACCATGCCGCAGGGGCACGCCGACCACCGGCCCGCCGCGCCCGGCATCACCCGCGATCCGGCGGTGTTGCGCGGCACCGATCGCGTCACCCATGTGCTGGCGGAACATGGCTGGCAGGGCAGCTACCGCCTGTTCCTCCCCGACGGGCCGCGCGGGGTCTATACCGCCTTCACCTATCCCGACCGCCCCTCGGGCCAGAAGACGCTTTATATCGACCGGTACAGCTTTCGCCCGATCGGGCCAGAGGTCCGCTACGCCGATTACGGGATCGTCGGTCGGGCGGTGGAGTCGGGCGTGCAGTTGCACATGGGCAATTTTTTCGGGCGCGCGAACCAGCTGCTGATGCTGCTCCCCTGCGTCGCGATCTGGGTCCTGACGATCAGCGGTATCGCCATGTGGTGGAAGCGACGCCCGGCGGGACGCATCGGTGCGCCGCCGCCGGTGTCCGGCGCACGGGTCGGCGGCCTGCTCGCCACGCTGGTGGTGGCGGGGATCGTCCTGCCGCTGTTCGGCGGCTCGCTGCTGGTGATCGCGGCGCTCGACCGGCTGGTCGTCTGGGGTCGACGTCGCATGGCGGTTGAACGCGGATGACGCGCAACCGTTATCCCGGAAACAGCGAAGGATGACGGTCATGACGGACAGCAGCAAGAATGGCGGGCTCTCGCCCCTGGTCGCCGGAGGTATCGCCGCAGGGGTGCTGGGGCTCAGTGCGCTGATCGGACGGCGCAACGCGCCCGACCCGTCGCATCCGCGTATCCGCCGCTGGTACGCAAAGCTGGACAAGCCCGGCTTCACCCCGCCCGACAAGGTGTTCGGCGCGGTATGGCCGGTGCTGGAGACGCTGGCGGCGGTCGGGGGCTATCGCCTGCTTCGTGCGGAACCCTCGCCCCGGCGCAATGCGGCGGTCGCCCTGTGGCTGGGCAACAGCGCGATGATCGGCGGCTGGACCGAATTGTTCTTCCGCGAGCGTCGCACCGGCGCCAGCACGGCGGCGGCGGGAGCGATGGCGGTCGGCGCCGGGGCGCTCGTCGCCACCGCGTGGAAGGTCGATCGCCCGGCGGCGGCCAGCGTGGTGCCGCTGGCCGCCTGGCTAGGCTTTGCGACGCTGCTCGCCGAGGAGGTGTGGCGGCGCAACAACAATCGATGACAGAAACGCCCCCGAACGTGAAATTTGCATGAACTCTTCATGAACTATTCCACCTGGGAAACGTTCGGGGGCGATGCGGGGGACAAGCATTACCACCTTAGCCGTCACGGCCTTTTTGCTGGCAGGATGCAACACGCATCAGTCCACATTGGCCCCATTCGGCGCGGACGCGGCCGATATTCGGCATCTTTTCATCATCATGCTGGTCGGGGCGGTGATCATCGCGGGCGGTGTCGCGCTGCTGATGCGCCACGCGGTCCGCGCACCCGAAGGCGCGATCGACCATCGTCGGGGCATGCGCGTCGTGCTGTGGCTGGGCGGTGTCATTCCGACGATCGTGCTGCTCGGGCTGCTCGCCTATTCGCTGCCCTATATGAAGCCGCGCCCGGTTTCGCCCGCCGACCTGACCATCGCGGTCGATGGCGAGCAATTCTGGTGGCGAGTCGCCTATCGCCCCGCCGGGGGTACGCCCGTCGCCAGCGCGAACGAGATCCGCATCCCCACCGGCCGCAACGTCGCCTTCAAACTCAGCGCGGGCGACGTCGTCCACAGCTTCTGGATTCCCGGCCTCGCGGGCAAGATGGACATGATCCCCGGCCGCATCAACACGCTGGTCGTCCGCGCCGAAAAGCCCGGCCGCTATCGCGGGCAATGTGCCGAGTTTTGCGGGCTTAGCCATGCGTTGATGGCGTTCGACGTCATCGCCATGCCGCCCGCCGCCTTCGATGCCTGGTTGGCCAACGAAGCGCGGCCCGCCCGCACCGGCGGCGATGCGGCGGGTGCCAAGCTGTTTGCCGACAATGGGTGCGGCGGTTGCCACACCGTGGCAGGCGTCACGGCGCCCAGCCGGATCGGCCCCGACCTGACCCATTTCGGTGCGCGTCGCACGCTGGCGGCGGGTATCCTGCCGATGACCCCGGCCAATGTCGCAGGCTTCATTCGCCACCCCGAAAAGACCAAGCCCGGCGTCCGGATGCCGTCCTTCCCCCAATTGTCGGATGACGAGGCCATGGCCCTCTCCCGCTATCTTCAGGGCCTGAAATGAGCCTCCACGCGCAGGACGATCCCCAGCTTCGCGCCGCCCAGGAAGACCGGCTGCGCGAGGTGTGGAAACCACCCTCCGGCTTGTTCCTTCGCTGGACCGACACCAACAACAACCGCGTCGGCATCTGGTACACGCTGACCGCGTTCGGCTTCATGCTGTTCGCGGGCGTGCTGGCGCTGATCATGCGCACCCAGCTGGCGGTGCCCGACAACGATCTCGTCTCGGCGAACACCTTCAACCAGCTGTTCACGCTGCACGGCTCGATGATGATGTTCCTGTTCGCCGTGCCGATGTTCGAGGCGGTGTCGATCATCCTGCTGCCCCAGTTGCTGGGCGCGCGCGACTTGCCGTTCCCCCGCCTCTCGGCCTTTGGTTACTGGAGCTTCCTGCTCGGCGGCGTGTTCGTCGGCGGCTCGATCTTTTTCAACGCCGCGCCCGATGGCGGCTGGTTCATGTATCCGCCGCTGACGACCCGGACCGACCTGTCGGGCCTGGGCGCCGATATCTGGATGCTGGGCCTGTCCTTCATCGAGGTGTCGTCGGTCGCGGCGGCGGTCGAGCTGATCGTCGGTGTGCTGAAATGCCGTCCGCCGGGGATGCGGCTGAACCTGATGCCGCTCTATGCCTGGTACATTCTGGTCGTGGCGGTGATGATCCTGTTCGCCTTCCCGCCGCTGATCGCCGGCGACCTGTTGTTCGAGATGGAGCGACTGCTCAACTGGCCCTTCTTCGATGCGGCGCGTGGCGGCGATCCCCTGCTGTGGCAGCACCTGTTCTGGATCTTCGGCCATCCGGAAGTCTATATCGTCTTCCTGCCCTCGATCGCGCTGTTCGCGATGATGATCCCGACCTTCGCGCAGCGCCATCTGCTCGGTTATCCGTGGATCGTGCTGGCCGCCGTCGGCACCGCCTTCCTGTCGTTCGGCCTGTGGGTCCATCACATGTTCGCGACCGGCCTGCCCAAGATCAGCCTGGCCTTCTTCTCGGCCGCCTCCGAGGCCGTCGCCATCCCGACCGGCGTGCAGATCTTCGCCTTCATCGCCACGCTGTGGGCGGGCAAGGTTAAGTGGTCGACGCCTTTGCTCTACGCATCGGGCAGCCTGGCGGTGTTCGTCATCGGCGGCCTGACCGGCGTGATGGTCGCGATCGCGCCGTTCGACTGGCAGGCGCACGATACCTATTTCATCGTCGCGCACCTTCATTACGTGCTGATCGGCGGAACGCTGCTGCCGCTGTTCGGCGGGCTCTATTATTACTGGCCGCTGATCACCGGCAAGAAGCTGTCGGACCGGCTGGGCCGAATCGCCTTCTGGATCATGTTCGTCGGCATCAACCTGACCTTCTTCCCGATGCATCTGTCGGGGCTGGAGGGGATGCCGCGCCGCGTCTTCACCTACCCGGAGGAACTGGGCATCGGCTGGCTGAACCTGGCCTCGACCGCCGGGTCCTATCTGTTCGCGGCCGGCGTGCTGGTGCTGGTTATCGACCTCGCCTTGTCGCCGACGCGGGCCAAGTCGCCGCGCAACCCGTGGAATGCGGGCACGCTGGAATGGCTGGCGCATCCGGATGACGAGGATTGGGGCATCCGTTCGGTGCCGCTGGTCGAAAGCCGCTATCCGATCTGGGACCAGAAGAATTTCGTCGCCAAGGTCGATGAAGGCCGCTTCTTCCTGCCCGATGCCGAGGAAGGTCGTCGTGAGACGATCATCACCTCGGTCCTGGATGCCAAGCCCGTGTCGGTGATCCGCCTGGGCACCCCCAGCGTCAAGCCGATGGCGACCGCCGTCGCGCTGGGCAGCGTGTTCATCCTGACCACCTATCACCTGTATCTGATCGCGGCGCTGGGCGGCGTGGTTACGCTGGGCTGCATCCTATGGTGGCTGTGGGATACCGCGGAAATCCCGGAGAAGCCCGAAAAGCCGATCGGCCATGGCATGCGCCTGCCGCTGTATATTTCCGGGCCCGCCGCGCCCGGCTGGTGGGCGATGTTCATCACGATGATGGCGGACGCGACGGCGTTCTCGGGCCTGGTCTTTGGCTATTATTTCTACTGGACGGTGCATCCGGATTTCGGGTCCGGCTTTGCGGGCCCCGGCGTCGGCGGGCCGATGACCGCGCTGGCCCTGTCGCTGGCCAGCTGGGCGGCGACGCTGGCCGCACGCGAGGTCCATGCGCGCGGCGGGGTGACCGCCGCACGCGGCCTGCTGATCGCCGGGGCCGCGACCGCCATTGCCAGCCTGTTCGCCGGGATCGCCTGCCTCAACGGGCTCGACCCGACCGCCAATGTCTATCCCGCCATCGTCTGGGTGCTGGTCGTCTGGACCGTCGTCCATGGCGCCGTCGCGGCGATCATGCAGCTTTACACGCTGGCGCGCAGCATCGCGGGCAGGATGACGCCGACCTATGATGCGGATATCCGCAACATCACGGTCTATGCGCATTTCTTCGCGCTGACCGCGATCGTCACCTATCTGACCATCGGCCTGTTTCCGGAGACCGGGCTATGAAGCGCTGGCTGAAGGGGGCGCACCGGCTGCGCGTCACCCTGTGGACCCTGATCGTCCCGCCGACCGCCTGGGCGGTGCATTTCCTGTTTTCGTACATATGGGCGGCGATCAGTTGCGAGAAGATCGGCGAGTGGGCGCTGTTCCCCACCGCCTTCGCGATCGGGACGGTCGTCGCCCTCGCCATCATCGCCGCATCGGGCGTGATCGCGTGGCAGCAGTCGCGCACGCCGGGAGATCCGCCGCCCCATAACGAAGGCACCGATATCGACCGCCTCCGCTTCCTGGCCTATTCGACCATGTTGCTGGCCGCTCTCAGTTTCATTGCGGTGATCTTTACCGCTTTGCCCGTCCTCATGCTCAACGATTGCCGATGAAGCGCGCCTTCCTGATCGCGGGCTTGGCGCTGCTGCCCTTTGGCTGGGCGTTCAGCGGCTGGGGCATGACCGGCCATATGATCGCGCATATGATCGCGGTCGCGGTCGCAGCACCGTTCCTGGCGCTGGGCCTGCAAGGCTCGCGGTTCGACCCCGCCGAACGCTGGCCGCTTTTGACCACTCCGCTGGTGGCCGCCCTGATCGAGGCGGTGATCGTCTGGGGCTGGCACGTGCCGTCGCTGCGTCGTCTGGCCGACCATGCACCCCTGTGGCTGGCCGCCGAGCAGATCAGCTTCCTGGCCGCCGGGCTGTTGCTCTGGGCGGCGGTCCTCACCCCCCGCCACCGCGCGGCGGGGATCGCGGCGCTGCTCGTCACCTCGATGCACATGACCCTGCTCGGCGCGCTCATCGGCCTGGCGCCGCGGCCGCTCTACAGCCATCACGGCGCGGGCGCGCTGGATGACCAGCAGATGGCGGGTGTCGTCATGCTGCTGGTCGGTGGCGTCGCCTATCTGTGCGGGGGGCTCGCAATGCTCGGCCGCCTGCTTCAGATGCCCAAGGAGGCGCACGCATGACGATCCGCATCACCTGGAAGCGGGTGCTCGCGACCCTGATCGGCCTGGCCGCGCTGGGCATGGCCGTCGCCTGGTCGGGCGTCATCAGTCTCGCCGCCTCCAGTGGGCACTGGGCGATCACCGACTGGTTCCTGCACTGGGCAATGCGCAACTCGGTGCGCACCCATGCCGCCCTGACCGCGCCGAACGACCCGGCTGACGCCACCGGTCTGGTCAGCGCGGCGGGGCATTTCAGCAATTCCTGCGCGGTCTGCCACGGCGCGCCCGGCCACAAACCCGCCCCCGTCATGCAGGCCGCTACCCCGCCCGCACCCGACTTGGCGATCAACGCGCGTGAGTGGACCGACAAGCAGCTGTTCTGGATCCTCCAGCACGGCGTCAAATATACCGGCATGCCCGCCTGGGCCGTACAGGACCGCAAGGACGAGGTGCGGCGCATGGTCGCCTTTGTCCGCCGCCTGCCCGGCATGACGCCCGCCCAATATGAGGCACTGGTCGCCAAGGCCTCGCCCACCGTCGACCCGGATAATTGCACCGGTTGCCACGGCACCGACGGTCGGGGACGCGGCAGCCCCGACATTCCGATCCTGGGCGGCCAGAGCCCCGAATATCTGCTCGCCGCGCTGAAGGGCTATGCCAACGGCACCCGGTCGAGCGCGGTGATGCAGCAGGTCGCGATGCGGATGGAGCCCGCCGCCATGGAGGCTGCGGCACGTCGCTTTGCCGCCATGGCTGGGCTCGGTGCGACGCCAGCCGGCGATCCCGCCGCCGCCCGCATCGTCGAACGCGGCCTGCCCGAACGCCAGCTGCCCGCCTGCGCCAGCTGTCACGCCCCCGGCAAGCCCTATCCGGTCCTTGCGGGCCAGCGCGCCAGCTACATCGCGGAGCGCCTGCGCCACTGGCAGGGCGACAAGAACATTGTCGACGCGCGCAAGAGCCACGCGACGATGCCCGTCATCGCGCGCCGTATCCCCAAGGACATGATCGACCCGATCGCCCATTATCTTGCCGGGGAAACGGCCGCTCGGCCTTGAGCGTCGCACACCACCCCGGCCTTCGTCGGGGTGGTGGGACAATAGCTCAGGTCAGTCGGATCGGAGACGGAAAGGCGACCGGCATTTCCTGCATTTGCTGGATGTGTCGCGGCTGTTTTGCAAGATTTATAGCAGGATGACATGAGGTGGACTCCCCGTCCCCTTCAGGAGAGGGGCCGGGGGTGGGGCGCTTCCGCGAGTGCCGCACCTTTGGCGAGGCCCCACCCCAACCCCTCCCCTGATGGGTAGGGCTCGCCTTGGTTCAATACGATGTCATTACGGTCCAGGCGGCCGAATGATCGCCGCCCGTATTGCCTGCCCGTGGCCGATGACGACGTTCGATTCTTCGCTGACGGATCGGGCCAAACGGTCGATTGCGTCAGTCAGCCTGTGCTTCGGGATGCCGCTGCGCTTCTCTGAAGATTGCGACTGAAGACAGGTTCCGTGACGGATCCTGAACGTCGAGGTCACGCCCATTTACACCAGCCAAGCGCATGGAACATGGCCGATGCGAGGACTAGGGTAAGATCCAAATGTCGGGAGCCGGTCATTCTCGGACCATTCCCGCCTGGCCTGTAGCCTCTGGGGAATGGTGGGCGCGACAGGGATTGAACCTGTGACCCCACCCGTGTGAAGGGTGTGCTCTACCGCTGAGCTACGCGCCCGGTGAACCGGAGGACGGGCCTTTAGGCGGCGGTCCGCCGCCTGTCCAGCCCCAAAATCACCAATTTAGTTGACCGAGTCCTTCAGCAGCTTGCCCGGCTTGAACTTGGGCTGCGACGAGGCCTTGATCGTCATCGGCTCGCCGGTGCGGGGGTTGCGGCCGGTCGACGCCTTGCGCTTGGAAACCGAAAAGGTGCCGAAGCCGACGAGGCGGACTTCATCGCCCTTCTTGAGCGCGGCGGAGATCGATTCGAACACCGCATCCACCGCCTTGACCGCATCGCCGCGCGCAAGGCCCGAGGAATCGGCGACGGTAGCGATCAACTCCTGCTTGTTCATTCCATAACCCCCTATGATTTCGACGATAAACGACACAGGACTCGGTGCCGTCCAAATATTAAGGCAACGATAATGACGCGACGGATGGGGCTGTCAAACCTCGCCGTCATGTCCATGGCGAACGATGACGCAAACAGAAGAGCATGTCATCCCCATGACATCGTTTGAAAAGGGCCGCCGATCATAAGACCAGCGGCCCCCTTCTCACGACGGTCAGTGGTGACGCTCGCCCCCGACCGCCGGGATCGGCGCGGGCGGCAGCGCCGCCAGCTCGTCCGCATCGGTCCAGTCGATCGCCTCCAGCGGCTCGACCAGCGTCAGGCGCAGCACCTCGTCGACATGCGCGACGGGCACGATCTTCAGGCCGTTCAGGATGTTGGCGGGGATGTCCGCCAGATCCTTCTCATTCTCCTGCGGAATGAGCACGGTGGTGATGCCACCGCGCAGCGCCGCCAGCAGTTTCTCCTTCAATCCGCCGATCGGCAGCACGCGCCCGCGCAACGTGACCTCGCCGGTCATCGCCACGTCCTTGCGCACCGCAATGCCGGTCAGCGTCGAGACGATCGAGGTGACGAGACCGATACCCGCCGACGGACCATCCTTGGGCACCGCGCCCTCGGGCAGGTGGATATGGATGTCCTTGCGGTGGAACAGCGACGGCTTGATCCCGAAGCTGGGGCTGCGCGCCTGGACGAAGCTGAAGGCGGCCTGCACCGATTCCTTCATCACATCGCCCAGCGTGCCGGTCGTCTTCACCTGGCCCTTGCCGGGCACCGTCACCGATTCGATGGTCAGCAGCTCGCCGCCCACCTCAGTCCAGGCGAGGCCCGTGACCGCACCGATCTGGTCCTCCTGCTCGGACAGGCCGTGGCGATATTTCTGGACGCCCGCGAACTCGTGGAGATTCTCCGGCGTGATCGTCACCGACGTCACCTTGCCCTCCAGGATCTGACGCAGCGCCTTGCGCGCCAGACGCGCAATCTCACGCTCCAGCGTCCGCACGCCCGCCTCGCGGGTATAGCGCTGGATCAGCGCGCGCAGACCTTCCTGGGTAAGGGTGAACTCGCTGTCCTTCAGGCCGTGCGTCTCGACCTGCTTCGCAACCAGGTGCCGCTCGGCGATCTCGACCTTCTCGTCCTCGGTATAGCCTTCCAGACGGATGATCTCCATGCGGTCGAGCAGCGGCTGCGGCAGGTTCAGCGTGTTCGCGGTGCACACGAACATCACGTCCGACAGATCGATGTCGATCTCCAGATAGTGATCGTTGAACTTGGCGTTCTGCTCCGGATCGAGCACCTCGAGCAGCGCCGAGGCGGGATCGCCCCGGAAATCCTGGCCCAGCTTGTCGATCTCGTCGAGCAGGAACAGCGGGTTGGAGGTGCCGGCCTTTTTCAGGTTCGTCACGATCTTGCCCGGCAGCGAGCCGATATAGGTGCGGCGGTGGCCCCGAATCTCGGCCTCGTCACGCACGCCGCCCAGCGACTGGCGAATGAACTCGCGCCCGCACGCCTTGGCGATCGACTGGCCGAGCGACGTCTTGCCGACGCCCGGCGGCCCGACGAGGCACAGGATCGGCCCCTTCAGCTTGTTGGTGCGCGCCTGGACGCCCAGATACTCGACGATCCGGTCCTTCACCTTTTCCAGCGCATAATGATCCTGGTCCAGGATCGCCTGCGCCGCGGCGATGTCCTTCTTCACCTTGGACTTCTTGCCCCAGGGCAGGCCCAGCAGCACGTCCAGGTAATTGCGCACGACCGTCGCCTCGGCGCTCATCGGCGCCATGGTCTTCAACTTCTTCAGCTCAGCAGTCGCCTTGGTCCGCGCTTCCTTCGACAGCTTGAGCGTCGCGATCTTCTGGGTCAGCTCGGCGATCTCGTCGCCATCGCCGTCCTCGCTCTCATTGCCCAACTCGCGCTGGATCGCCTTCAGCTGTTCGTTGAGATAATATTCGCGCTGCGTCTTCTCCATCTGGCGCTTGACGCGGCTCTTGATCTTCTTCTCGACCTGCAGGACGCCCAGTTCGCCCTCCATCAGGGCATAGGCCATTTCCAGCCGCTTGGCCGGATCGGTCTCGACCAGAAGCGCCTGCTTGTCGGCGACCTTGACCGAGATGTTCGCGGCGACCGCATCGGCGAGTTGCGAGGCATCCTCGATCTCGCCCAGCTGAACCGCGGTTTCGGCGGGCAGCTTGCGGTTAAGCTTCGCGTAATTCTCGAACTGGTCGACGACCGAGCGCATCAGCGCCGCGATCTGCGCCTTGACGCTGGCATCGACCTCGACCTCCTGCTCTTCCAGCACGGCGGCATCGGCTTCGACCTCGGTCAGGTCGATCGTCGCGGTCAGGAACGCGCCCGACTCGTCGAGCTCGGACAGGCGGCCGCGCGTCTTGCCCTCGACCAGCACGCGCACCGTGCCATCGGGCAGCTTCAGCAACTGCAGGACGGTGGCGGTCACGCCGATCTCGTACAGATCCTCGCGCGAGGGATCGTCCTCGGCCGGATCGAGCTGTGCCACGAGGAAGATTTCCTTGTCCGCCGCCATCGCCGCTTCCAGCGCCGCGACCGATTTGTCACGGCCGACGAACAGGGGCACGATCATGTGCGGGAAGACGACGATGTCACGCAGCGGAAGGACGGGATAGGACTGGTTCATGCAAACTCCGGTCGGCCCTCACCGGGGCCTCTTCACCTTACTATATGGGGAGGGTTGCCGATCCATCAATTCCCGTTGCGACAAGGTGACGCGGTGACACGCGGTCGGGTGCTTGCCAAGGCGGCTGTCTTGCGCGACACCATGCCCCATGAATCGTATACGGAATGGCGCCCGCGCGCTTCTAGCCTCCTCGTTGCTGTCGGCTTTTCCCGTGGCGGCGCAGACGTCCCACCTGCTTCCCGGCAAGGGTGAGCCGCCGCTGACCGCCCAGACGCAGATATCGGGCGGGGTCCGCCCGGCCGAACAGCTCGCCATGCGCTTCGACAGTGCCGACCTGTCGTTCGAGGTGCTGCCCGACACGCGGGAGTTGAACGGCGTCGCCGTGCTGGTCTTCACCGCCAAGGCCCCGCTTGCCCGATTGGTCATCGACCTGGACAAGAACCTGCCGGTCCGCGCCATCGCGATCGACGGCAAGCCGCTAAGGCCTGGCCAATGGTCGAATCCGGAGGGACAGCTTGTCGTCACCCTGCCCCGCCCGCTCCGCACCGGCCAAAAGGTCAGCGCGAAGATCACCTATGGCGGAACACCGCACGTCGCGGTCCGCGCGCCGTGGGATACCGGTGTCGTCTGGGCGAAGACGCCGGACGGACGGCCCTGGTTCGCGACCACGGCGCAGGGTTATGGCTGCGACCTGTTCTGGCCATGCCTCGACTATCCGATGGGCGAACCGGGCGTGGTCACACTGCACATCACCGTGCCCAAGGGGTTGAAGGCACCGTCCAACGGCGTGCTGCTGGGCGTCGATACGCTGGCCGATGGTCGTACGCGGTGGAATTGGCGGACGAAGCACCCCAATACCTATGCCATCGCGCTGAACGTCGGGCCCTATGAAGTCGTCGAGGGACGCTACAAGAGCCGCTTCGGCAACACGATCCCGATGTTCTACTGGTATCTGCCGGGCGAGAAGGCCAAGGCCGAAGGCCTGTTCGCCGAATTCGCGCCGACGCTGGATTTCTTCGAATCGACCATCGGCCCCTTCCCCTTCGGCGACGAGAAGCTGGGCGTGGTCGAAACCCCGCACAAGGGCATGGAGCACCAGACGATCAACGCTTACGGCAATGAATATGCCAAGGCGCCGGAGGGCTTCGACTGGCTGTTCCAGCACGAGTTCAGCCATGAATGGTTCGGCAACCAGCTGACCAATGTCGACTGGGACGATTTCTGGCTGCACGAAGGCTATGGCAGCTACATGCAGCCATCCTATGGCCGCTGGCGCGAGGGCGAGGCGCGCTATGCGGTGATGATGGATGCCCAGCGCGGGCAGATCGCCAACAAGGCGCCCATCGTCCACGACCACAGCATGACCGAGCAGGATGTCTATGAAGACGCCAAGGGCGGGCCCGGCCTGGACATCTATATGAAGGGATCGTGGATGCTGCACACGCTCCACAACCTGATCGGCGACAAGGCGTTCTGGGACGTGACGCGGCTCGCCGTCTATGGCCGGACCGATCCGAAGCCGGGGAATTTCAGCCCGCGCTATGGCTCGACGAAGGAATATGAGGGGTTCGTCCGGCAGGTGACGGGCAAGGATTATGGCTGGTTCTTCGACGTCTATCTCCGCCAGGCCGCCCTACCCGAGATCGTCGAGACGCGGGTGGGCGACCGCCTGACGCTGACATGGAAGGTGCCGGGCAACGGCCCCTTCCCGCTGCCGGTCGAGGTGCAGGTCGGGGACAAGACCCAGACGCTGCCGATGACCGCCGGGACCGGCACGCTGACCGTGCCCGAGGGCGCGCATGTGGTGGTCGATCCCTGGGCCAAGATCCTGAAGCGCTCGGTCGCGATCGAGCAGTTCCGGGCATGGAGGGACGAGCATGCCGCGAAGAGGAAGAAGGCGAACTGAGCGCCCTTCCACTCCCCACCCCCCGTTCGCATTGAGCGACGTCGAAATGCACGCACCGAGCCCCCGTTCCTGGTGGCATTCGACCCGTGGCCTTCGACTTCGCTCAGCTGAACGGCGGCGTCGATTGGTTTACGGCACCACGGTCACGAACAGATACGCCGCGAAGATCACCAGATGCACCGCCCCACCGAGTATGGTGGTGCGCCCATTGCCCAGCGTCAGCGTGATGGTGAACAGCGACAGCACCAGCAGGATCATCTCCTTCGCGCCGATCCCCAACGCCAGCGGCAAGCCGAGCATCAGCGACACGATCGCCACCGCCGGGATGGTCAGCCCGATCGTCGCCAGTGCCGACCCCAGCGCCAGGTTGAGGCTGGTCTGGAGCCGGTTACGCTTGGCCGCGCGGTACGCCGCCAGGCTTTCGGGCGCGAGGACCAGCGCGGCGATCACCACACCGACGATGGCGAGCGGCAGGCCCGCGCCCAGGATCGCCGCCTCGACAATTCCCGACAGCCCCTTGGCCAGCAACACCACGCCGACCAGCGCGACCAGCAGCATCCCCAGCGCCGCCCAGGCCGCGGCGTTGGTTGGCGGCTCGGCATGGGCGTCGGCTGGCATATCCTCGTCGGCGGGCAGGAAATAGTCGCGGTGGCGAACCGTCTGCACCATCACGAAGGTGCCGTAGAGGATCACGCTGACCAGCGCGACGAAGATCAGTTGCGACGGCGCATAGGTCGGCCCCGGTGCCGACGATACATAGTTGGGCAGGACGAGCGACAGCACGACCATCGCGGTCAGCACGTTGAGCGACGCACTCGCCCCGCGCAGCGAGAAACGCTGCTCGCCATGCTGCACGCCCCCGGCCAGCAGGCATAGGCCGACAATGCCGTTCAGGATGATCATGATCGCCGCGAACACCGTATCGCGCGCCAGGCTGGAGGCGTCACCCGCGTCCGACAGCATCAGGCTGACGATCAGCGACACCTCGATCACCGTCACCGCGACCGCGAGCACCAGCGTGCCAAAGGGTTCGCCGACCCGGTGCGCGACGACCTCCGCCTGATGGACCGCCGACAGCACGCATCCGATCAGGATGACGGCCGCGACGATCACCCCCGCCGTGCCCATCTTGTAGAGCGACACCGCGATGGCGATCAGGCCGAGAGCCGGAAACACCACGGTCCACCACGGCATCAGCAGACGCTGAAGCAGCGCGCGCTTCTGACCGGCGGTGACGATGGCGTCGGGTTCGCTCATTCTGGAGAGGCCTTTCGTAACAGGACGGAAATGATGACGTGTCTGTCATGCCAATGCGCAAAGCGCCCTATTGGCTCCCTTCTCGAACGAGATTCGTTGCGAATCTGCAACCAACTTCCTCACCCTTCCGGCGCTTCGCGCCTTCCTCCCGCGACAGCGGGTGGGAAGGGTGAGGATGGCTTGGTCCTCAGTATGCCTCGTTTACCACCCGATAGCGCAACCAAATCTCACCACCCGGCAAGACCTCGTGATGCGTCAATGTCAGGCCCGTCAGCGGCGCGGGGGTGTCGGCATCCGTCTTGCCCGAATGAAACAGGCTGGGCGCGCCCGCCGCGCCGTCGATCGCGGGGCAGAGCGCCATGCTGATCTCGTCGATCAGTCCGGCGCGCAGGAATTCGCCATTGGCGGTGCCCCCGCCCTCGACCAGCAAAGTCTTCACGCCCAGTTCGCGATTCAGGATTTCGGGCACCGCGTGCAGGTCGATCGTCTCCGCCCCGGCAAAGATGTAGGAGACACCATCCGCACGCAGCCCGGCCAGATGCGCGTCGGACACCGCTTCGGTCAGCACGACGACGATCGGATCACCGCCAATATCGCCGCGTCCCCAGACGATCTTGCCCCGTTCGTCCAGCACGACGCCGAATGCATCGGCCTCGCGGCGAGCGAACCAGTGTTCGCGGGGGAAGCTTTCGTCCGTGTCGGGATAGCGGTTGCCCTTGGCGAACTCCTGCCCCGTCACGCGACCGACGATCCACGCGTCGCCGCCGATCCGGTCGTGCAGATCCTCGAACAGGTCGCCGGGCTTGTAGCTTTCGGGCCGCCAGCGACTTTGCAGGATGCGCCCGTCCAGGCTGCAAATCATGTGGCAGATCATATGGGGCTTCATCGACACATCTCCTGTTCGGAGCGGCAACGCGCAATGAAGCAGAGGGGTTCGGAGGCCTGTCTCATTCCTCCCGTGCAGGGGAGAAAGGTCTAGCGCCCCCCGACGGGCCGCATCATCGACCAGAAACGCGGGCCGCCTTTCGGCGCCGACCATTGCTCGACCAGTTCGAACCCCAGCCGCGCATAGAGCCCCACATTGCTCTCGGTCGCCGTCTCGAGATAGGCGGGCACGCCCGATGCGTCACACCGCGCCAGCCCCGCCCGGATCGACGCGCCGCCCAGCCCGCGCCCCTGCCGTGCCGGATCGACACCCGCAATGTGGAGATACCAGAACGGCTCGGCCGGGAAATGCGCCTCGATCGCATCGCCCAGCCGCATCGCGCGGGGCAGAGACGGCCCCAGCGCATGGAGCACCGGGACCAGTCGCCGGACATAGGCCATCATCGGCACATGCGCCTGCCCCGGCGGTCGCCAGAAGGTCCCGGCGTCCGCCGCCTCGCTGATCAGCCGCATCCCCACCGCGTCGCTGTCGAACAGCAGTGCGAACAGGCGCGGCAGGCGCCTGGCCCGGTCGGCCGCATCGGGGAAGATATAGGACATGGCCGGATCGTCCGCGAAGGCGCGCGCCAGCATCGTCGCCACCGCCGCCCGGTCGTCAGCCCCGGCTTCTCGGATCGTCACCATGGCATTCCCTCAAAGGAAAACGGGCGCCTCCCACAGGGAAGCGCCCGCCATCACATTCCGAACGTCACAACGCCATCAGGCCGCCGCGTCGTCCTTCTTCTTGGCCTTTTCGGCATAGACGCGGATCGGTTCCTTGCGACCCTCGACCACGTCCTTGTCGACCATAACCTCGTCGACGCCGTCCATGCCGGGCAGGTCGAACATGGTGTCGAGCAGGATGCCCTCCAGGATCGAGCGAAGCCCGCGCGCGCCGGTCTTGCGGTCGATCGCCTTCTTGGCGACCGTGGTCAGCGCATCGTCGGTGAAGTCGAGCTCGACGCTCTCCATCTCGAACAGCTTCTGGTACTGCTTGACCAGCGCGTTCTTCGGTTCGGACAGGATCTTGACCAGCGCCGCGATGTCGAGGTCCTCGAGCGTCGCAATGACCGGCAGACGGCCGACGAACTCGGGGATCAGGCCGAACTTCAGCAGATCCTCGGGCTCGGTCTGGCGCAGATATTCGCCGGTCCGCTTCTCTTCCGGAGCGGCGACATAGGCACCGAAGCCGATCGATTTGCCCTGCAGACGGTCGCCGATGATCTTTTCGAGACCCGCGAATGCGCCGCCGCAGATGAACAGGATGTTCGTCGTGTCGACCTGCAGGAATTCCTGCTGCGGATGCTTGCGCCCGCCCTGCGGCGGAACGCTGGCGGTCGTGCCTTCCATCAGCTTGAGCAGCGCCTGCTGAACGCCCTCACCCGACACGTCGCGGGTGATCGAGGGATTCTCGGCCTTGCGGCTGATCTTGTCGATCTCGTCGATATAGACGATGCCGCGCTGCGCCCGCTCGACATTATAGTCCGACGCCTGGAGCAGCTTCAGGATGATGTTCTCGACGTCCTCGCCGACATAACCGGCCTCGGTCAGCGTCGTCGCGTCCGCCATGGTGAACGGCACGTCCAGGATGCGCGCCAGCGTCTGCGCCAGCAACGTCTTGCCGCAGCCGGTCGGCCCGACGAGCAGGATGTTGGACTTGGCAAGCTCGACATCGGCACCCTTGGCGCCGTGGTTCAACCGCTTGTAATGGTTATGCACCGCGACCGACAGGACACGCTTGGCCTGCTTCTGCCCGATGACGTAATCGTCGAGCACGTTGCAGATTTCCTGCGGCGTCGGCACGCCACCATCCTTCTTGGAGACAAGCGCGGACTTGGTCTCCTCACGGATGATGTCGTTGCACAGCTCCACGCACTCGTCGCAAATGAAGACGGTCGGCCCCGCGATCAGCTTGCGCACCTCGTGCTGCGACTTTCCGCAGAACGAGCAATAGAGGGTGCTTTTCGAGTTGCCACCGCTCACCTTGTCCATCAATCACCTCTCGCACGCGATACCGGTGCGCTACCGTTGCCGGGGTGCGCATCGTACCGCACCCCGATAAAGTCACAATCGAAATAAACCGTTCACAACGAACGGACCATCTTACGCCGAGGCCGACATATCGTCGGTCGGGGCCGGACGCTTGTCGAACACCTGGTCGAGCAGGCCGAATTCCTTGGCTTCCTCGGCGCTCATGAACTTGTCGCGGTCCATCGCGCGCTCGATCTCCTCGAGCGGCTTGCCGGTGTACTTGGCGTACAGCGAGTTCAGGAAATGCCGCATGCGAAGGATTTCGCGCGCCTGGATCTCGATGTCGGCCGCCATGCCCTGCGCCCCGCCCGAAGGCTGGTGGATCATGATGCGGCTGTTCGTGGTCGCCACGCGCATGCCCGGCTCACCGGCCGACAACAGGAAGCTGCCCATCGAGGCGGCCTGGCCGATGCACAGCGTGCCGACGCGCGGGCGGATATACTGCATCGTGTCATGGATCGCCATGCCCGCCGTGACGACACCGCCCGGCGAGTTGATGTACATGTAGATGTCCTTCTTCGGATTCTCCGACTCAAGGAACAGCAGCTGCGCGCAGATCAGCGAGGCCATGCCGTCCTCGACACCGCCGGTGACGAAGATGATGCGCTCGCGAAGCAGGCGGCTGAAGATATCGAACGACCGTTCGCCGCGGTTCGACTGCTCGATGACGATCGGAACCAGACCGGCCTGCGTCTGCCGGAGCCCGACGCCAGCCTGCGCCAGCGGGCTCGCGAAATCGCCGGTCTCGAACGGATTGTGCATGAAATTCTCTCTTATGCCCAGAAGAGCCCCTATGTCGCGTGACGGCTGCCCATATTCAAGCCCCGTCGTTGGTCCGCCGTGCCGCGATGCAGCGTTTACCCTTTTTGGGTACCGGACAGAACGCGATCACCCCGCCGAACCCGGCGCGGGCAGTGCCAGATAGGCCAGCCGCCGCACTTCCTGCCGCCCGCGCACCACGGTATCGAGGATCAATCCGGTGAACAGATTCAGCCCGGCCAGCAGCATCAGCCCGGTCGACAGGATGGCGGTGGGGAAGCGCGGCACCTGATGGGTGTCGAGATAGGTCAGGGCGAGCGGAATCGCGAGCAGCACGGCCAGCGCGGCGAACAGCGCGGCGATCGCGCCGAAGAACCACATCGGCCGTTCGATACGGTACAGCTTGATGATCGTGCGCAGGATGCGCCAGCCGTCCGAATAGGTGCTCAGCTTCGACGCCGAGCCTTCGGGGCGCGCATAATAGGGCGTCGCGATTTCGGCGCACGGCATCTTCAGTTCCAGCGCATGGACGCTGATCTCGGTCTCGATCTCGAAGCCGACCGACAGGACCGGGAAACTCTTGACGAAACGACGCGAGAAGACGCGGTAACCCGACAGGATATCGGTGAAACTCCGCCCGAACAGCTGCGCCAGCATGCCGGTCAGCATCGCATTGCCGAACCGGTGCCCGCGACGATAGGCGAGCTCGGCCTCGCTCACCCGCTGGCCGACGACCATGTCGAGCTGTTCCTCGACCATCCGGCGCACCAGGTCGGGGGCGGAGGCGGCGTCATAGGTCGCATCGCCGTCCGCCATCACATAGATGTCGGCGTCGATATCGGCGAACATGCGGCGCACGACCGCGCCTTTGCCCTGGATACGCTCCGACCGGACGATCGCACCCGCCGCGCGGGCGACCTCGATCGTGCGGTCGCGGCTGTTATTGTCATAGACATAGATGGCCGCCATCGGCAGCGCCGCGCGGAAACCCGCAATCGTCTGGGCGATCGCCGCCTCTTCATTATAGCAGGGCAACAGCACCGCGATCCGGGGTTCGTTCACAACCTATCCTCGTGCATGGTCGGGCGATCCGGCCCCCCGTCACGTCCCGACATCCCTATGCGCCATGACGGCCGGGCGGGACAGCCCGTTAGACGATCCTCCCCTGCAAGGGGAGGGGGACCGCCGCGAAGCGGGGGTGGAGGGGGCGTACCACGACGGACATCCCTTGAGGCGCCCCCCTCCACCATCCTGCGGATGGTTCCCCTCCCCGTGCCGGGGAGGATCGTATGAACGCAGGAAGGGCGACCGCTTGCGCGACCGCCCTTGCCTGTTCGTCACGAACGCGAAGTCCGGCGTCGACCTTATTCGGTCGGCGCGGCCTTCTTGGCGCGCGGCTTCTTGGCAGGCGCCTCGGCGGCTTCCGCTTCGCCTTCGGCCGGAGCGGCCTTCTTGGCACGTGCGGCCTTCTTGGGCGCGTCCTCGGTCGTGGCTTCCGCCTCGTCTTCGGTCGCCGCCTTCTTGGCGCGGGTCGCCTTCTTCGGGGATTCCTCGGCCGCCGCGTCGTCCGACGCCGCTTCCTCGGTCACGTCCGCCTTCTTGGCCTTCGCCTTCGACTTCTTGGCACCGTGGTCATGGCCGTGGTCATGATCATGGTCGTCATGATTGTGGACATGGGTGCCGGTCGCGAAACCGTCTTCGCTCTCGATCGCGGCTTCCAGCTCCTCGCGGGTGGTTTCGCGGTCGGCGATCTCGGCCTTGCCGAACAGGAAGTCGACGACCTTGTCCTCATAGAGCGGGGCGCGCAGCTGGGCGGCGGCCATCGGCTCCTGCTGGACATACTGGATGAAGCGCTGGCGATCTTCCGGGCCGTACTGCTGTGCGGCCTGGGCGATCAGGCGATTCAATTCCTGCGCGGTCACTTCGACGCCATTGGCCTGACCGATCTCCGAGAGGAGCAGGCCCAGACGGACGCGGCGCTCGGCGATCTTCTTATAATCGTCGCGCTCCTTCTCCATCTCGGCCTTGGCGGCCTCGGGGTCTTCCTCGTGCGTGGCTTCATGCTCGAGCTGCGCCCAGATCTGCGAGAACTCGGCCTCGACCATCGACGGCGGCACTTCGAAGTCGTGACCGTCGGCCAGCTGGTCGAGCAGCTTGCGCTTCATGTACGTGCGGGTCAGGCCGTTATGCTCCTGCTCGATCTGCCCCTTCAGCAGGCCGCGCAGCTGCTCCAGGCTCTCGAGGCCCAGATTCTTGGCCATCTCGTCGTCGATCTTGGCTTCGCCGGCGGTCTTCACCGACTTGATCGTCAGGTCGAAGGTCGCGGGCTGACCGGCCAGGTCCTTGGCGGGATAGTCCTCGGGGAAGGTGACCGAGATCTGCTTCTCTTCACCGGCCTTCACGCCGACCAGCTGGTCTTCGAAACCGGGGATCAGGCGACCGCCGCCGATCTCGACGGCCATGTCCTCGCCCGAGCCGCCCTCGAAGGCGACGCCGTCGGTGGTCTTGCCGACGAAGTCGACGGTGACCTGATCACCCTGCTCGGCGGCCTTGTCGCCCGCATCGTCCCAGCGCTTCTGCTGGTCGGCGAACTTCTGCAGCTGCTCGTCCACCGCCTCGTCGGCGACCGGCACGGTCAGGCGCTCCAGCTTCAGCGCGTCGATCGCGGGGGTCGGAACCTGGGGCAGGACCTCCAGCGTGACGGTCAGCTTGGCGTCCTGGCCGGGCTCATAACCCTCGGCCAGCTCGACCTGCGGCTGCATCGCGGGACGCAGATTCTGCTCGGCGATCAGCGACTGCACGCCTTCCTGCAGCGCGGTGTTCAGCGCGTCCTGCAGCAGGGCCGGGCCGTGCATCTTGCGGACGAGGTTGGTCGGCACCTTGCCGGGGCGGAAGCCGGGCATCTTCATCTGCGGAGCGATCCGCTTCAGCTCGGCATCGACCTTGCCCTCGATATCCTTGGCAGTGATGGTGAGCGTGTAGGCGCGCTTCAGCCCCTCGTTCAGCGTCTCGACAGTCTGCATCTAAAGGCCTTCAATCTGGAGAAATTCCGTGTGGCTGTCGCCCCGTTCTTGACCGGGGACTGGTGCGGGCGAAGGGACTCGAACCCCCACATCTTACGATACTGGAACCTAAATCCAGCGCGTCTACCAGTTCCGCCACGCCCGCACGAGGACACCGCCGATGGGCGCGCGTCTATATCACCCTGGGCCGCTTCGGCAAGGGACAACAGGCAACATGTGCGCGGGACATGCGTTTAAACCGTCCCCAGCCCGAAATATGGCATGAAACGGAGAGCGAGAATGGCGACCCAACCCCCGCCCGAGAGCCCGCAGCCGACCCAGCCGGCGCAGCCCGATACCCCGCCGCCCGAAATCGTGCCGCCCGGCCCCGATATCGACCAGCCCTCCCCCGGCGTCGGCCCGAGCGATCCCGGCACCCAGCAGCCCTTGCAGATTTGAGGCAGATGATGGCGACCAACCCCGTAAACCATCCCGACAGCCCGCCCAGCGAGGTGCCCGAGAACAACCCGGACAGCCCGCCGCGTGAGGATGAGCGCAGCGACATCGAACAGGCGGTCGAGGCGCGTTCGGACGCGGTGGAGCGTGGCGAGGGCGGCGAGGAACCGGCGACGTTTACCGATACCGGCGAGCATGACGGTGTCGGCGGGACCGGTGGCGTGGTGCGCAATCAGGATCTGGATGCGCAGTAACTAAGGGGTGGGCTCGGTGAGACACCGTTGCCCTCCCCCAGCCCCTCCCGCCTGCGGGAGGGGAGAGGCGCGTGATGAGGCGAGAGGATTATCGCAAGCCTGAACTTTCGATAATGCACAACGCTCACCCCAAGCACGCCCCTCCCGCAAGCGGGAGGGAATGGGGGAGGGAAAGCCGCAAGTCGTAGCCTCTGCGAGGCTCTCTGCCTCCCCCGGCCCCTCCCGCCTGCGGAAGGGGAGAAGAAGGGGGAGAACTCGCGCTGTTAGCCCGCCAACACCTTCTTCAACAGGTCATTGACCACTGCCGGGTTGGCCTTGCCGCCCATCGCCTTCATCGTCTGACCGACGAAGAAGCCGAACAGCGCCTCCTTGCCTCCACGATACTGACCCAACTGGTTCGGATTCTTCTCCAGAACCTCGGCGATCACCGCCTCGATCGCGCCGGTGTCGCTGGTCTGCTTGAGCCCGCGCTCCTCGACGATCTTGGACGGACCGTCACCCGTCTCCAGCATGATCTCGAACACCTGCTTCGACAGGCTACCCGACAGCGTACCGTCGGCGACCAAGGCCAGCAGCTCGGCGGCCTGGGTGGGCGATACCGGGCTCTCGGTGATGTCCTTGCCCAGCCGGTTGAGCGCGCCGAACAGCTCGGCCGCGACCCAGTTCGCCGCCTGCGCGGGCTTGGCCTGCGAGCCCTCCAGCGCCTCCAGCAGGGTATCGAACCAGCGCGCCGTCTCGACCTCGGCAGTCAGGACGCCAGCATTATACGGGGTCAGGCCCAGCGCCTCGTAACGGCGGCGCTTGGCATCGGGCAGCTCGGGCAGGCTGGCGCGGCATTCCTCGAGGAAGGCGTCGGTCAGCTCCAGCGGCAGCAGGTCGGGATCGGGGAAGTAGCGGTAATCATGCGCGTCTTCCTTCGACCGCATCGAGCGGGTGGTGCCGCTCTCGACGTTGAAGAGGCGCGTTTCCTGGACGATCTTGCCACCGTCCTCCAGCACCGCGACCTGACGTTTGGCCTCATATTCGATCGAGGCCATCACGAAGCGGACCGAGTTGACGTTCTTCGTCTCGGTCCGGGTGCCGAGCTCGTCGCCGACCTTACGCACCGACACGTTGACGTCGGCGCGCATCGAGCCTTCCTCCATGTTGCCGTCGCAGCTGCCGACATAGCGGAGAATGGCGCGCAGCTTGCGCAGATACGCCCCTGCCTCCGCTGGCGAAGCCATGTCGGGACGGCTGACGATTTCCATCAGCGCGACGCCCGAACGGTTGAGGTCGACATAGGAGCGCGTCGGATGCTGGTCGTGCATCAGCTTGCCGGCGTCCTGCTCGACATGGATACGCTCGACGCCGATCCGCTTGGTCGGGCCATCGGGGTTCTTTTCGTCCAGGCTGATCTCGATCGCGCCCTCACCCACCAGCGGGTGGTAGAGCTGGCTGATCTGATAACCCTGCGGCAGATCGGCGTAGAAATAATTCTTCCGGTCGAAGCGCGACCATGTGTTGATCTGCGCATCGATCGCCATGCCGGTGCGCACCGCCTGGCGGATGCACTCCATGTTCGGCACCGGCAGCATCCCCGGCATCGCGGCGTCGACCAGCGAGACCTGGGTGTTGGGCTCCGCACCGAACGCGGTTGCCGCGCCGGAGAACAGCTTGGCATTGGTGGTGACCTGGGCATGGACTTCCAGGCCGATCACGACCTCCCATTCCCCCGTCGCGCCCTGGATGCGATATTCGCTCATGTTCGATCTCGATGATGAAGATAGTTGATCGCCGTCAGGACGGCGTTGCTGCCCAGCAGCGCGACGATCCAGCAAGTCGACAGGATGCGCAGGATCGCGGTCTCGAAACCTAGGTTCCGCGCCTCGCGCAACCCGATAAAGGCCGCGCCCGCCCCCAGCAGCAGGAACAGGATACCCAGCCGCACCTCACCACGCAGGATCACGCTGTTGCCCACGCACAGGCACAGGATGAAGCCCGCCACGCCCAGAAAGAAGCGCGCCAGCGTGTGGTGGTCGAAGGGGTGGTTGTCGATATTGCTTAAGGATACGCCGACATAGGCGCTGAGGATCGCCCCGAACGCGACGTTCAGGGCGCCCTGCGCCTCCCGCAACACGGCGATGTTGCGGGCCGAAAAGGCTCGGTCGCTTACCACCAGGCCTGCGGACGGGCGGTGAAGCCCGCGCGCTGCTCGATGGCCAGGCTGGCGTTCAGCACGCCCTGCTCGTCCAGCGCCTTGCCGATGATCTGGAGGCCAAGCGGCAGCCCGTCCTTGTCCAGACCGCCCGGCACCGACATGGCGGGCAGCCCGGCCAGCGAAGCAGGCACTGTGAACACGTCGTTGAGGTACATGGCCAGCGGATCGGCCTGCTTCTCGCCCAGCGCGAACGCCGCCGACGGCGCGGTCGGGGTGAGCAGCACGTCGCACTGCTCGAACGCCCGCTCGAAATCGCGGGCGATCAGCGTGCGGACCTTCTGCGCCTGGGTGTAATAGGCATCGTAGAAGCCCGCCGACAGGACATAGGTGCCGATCAGGATACGGCGCTTCACCTCGTCGCCGAAGCCGGCGGCGCGGGTCGCGGCGTACATGTCCTGCAACCCCGCCCCTTCGGGCAGGTCGCGCAGGCCATAACGCACGCCGTCATAGCGGGCGAGGTTGGACGACGCCTCGGCGGGCGCGATGATATAGTAAGAGGGCAACGCGTATTTCGTATGCGGCAGCGAGACCTCGACGATCTCGGCGCCCGCATCGCGCATCCAGTCGATACCCTGCTGCCACAAGGCCTCGATCTCGGCGGGCATACCGTCGACGCGGTATTCCTTGGGCACGCCAACGCGCTTGCCCTTCAGATCCGCCGACAGCGCGGCTTCCCAGTTCGGCACGTCGAGCTTCAGCGAGGTCGCGTCCTTGGCGTCGAAGCCCGCCATCGCCTCCAGCATGATCGCGCAGTCGCGCACGTCGCGCGCCATCGGCCCCGCCTGGTCGAGAGAGGAAGCGAAGGCGATCGTGCCCCAGCGCGAGCAGCGGCCATAGGTCGGCTTGATGCCCGAAATGCCGGTAAAGGCGGCCGGCTGGCGGATCGAGCCGCCGGTATCGGTGCCGGTCGCACCCGGCGCCAGACCTGCCGACACCGCCGTCGACGAACCGCCCGACGACCCGCCGGGAGCGAGCGGCGCGGTGTCGTTCGGACGACGCCAGGGCGAGATGACGTTGCCGAACGCGCTGGTTTCGTTGGACGAGCCCATGGCGAACTGGTCGAGGTTCAGCTTGCCAAGCATCCCTGCACCGGCGTTCCACAGATTCTGCGAAACCGTCGATTCATAAGGAGGCACGAAGCCTTCCAGGATCTTGCTGGCGGCGGTGGTCGCGACGCCCTTGGTCGCGAACAGGTCCTTCATGCCGATCGGCACGCCGGCCAGCGGCTTGAGCGTCTCGCCCGCCGCGCGCGCGGCATCGGCGGCATCGGCAGCGGCGAGCGCATGGTCTGGCGTCTCGACCAGGAAGGCGTTGAGCGCCTTTGCAGCCGCAACCTTGGCGTTGAACGCCTCGGCGACTTCGCGCGCCTTGAACTGGCCGTCGCGCACGCCGTCGCGGATGGCGGCAATGCCGAGTGTGGTGAGATCAGTCATTATTCGATCACCTTGGGCACCGTGAAGAAGCCGTGTTCGGCCTGCGGCGCATTCTGCATGAGGAGGTCGCGGATGCCGCCGTCATTGACGACGTCGTCGCGCAGGCGAAGCTGGTTCGGGATCACCGCGGTCATCGGCTCGACCCCTTGGGTGTCGACCTCGCCCAGTTGCTCGATCCAGCCCAGGATGTTCCCGAGCTCGGGGGCGAGGCGCGTCGCGTCCTCCTCGGTGATCGCGATGCGGGCAAGGCTCGCGATCTTCTTCACGGTTGCGGTATCTACGGACATGGATTTGCGGCTAGCATCGCCGCGCGGCTTCGCGCAACGCTTTTGCCGCAAGAGCGATTGCAATGGGGGCAAGCGGGGCATCATGGATAGCAATTGCAGGCGATCCAGTTTTGCCGCACCGCACAACGGAGTGATGATTTGGCGCGCAAATTCCTCTATGTCGTGGCGGCGCTCATCGTGCTGACGATCGCAGCGGCCTTTGCCTATCGCCTGTTCGGCAACCAGCTGCTCCGCTGGTCGACCGTCCCCTCCGAGTCGTTCCGCGAACAGGCCGCCCCGCCGAGCGAACTGTACAAGCGGCGCGTGATGTGGCTGGCGCGGCCCGATATTCCGGGCAACCCGGCGCTGTGGACGCCGACCGGCTACACCCCCAGCCAGCCGGGTCAGGGGGCGGCGGTGTTCTTCATCCACCCCACCTCCTACATCAACAAGGCGCACTGGAACGCGCCGATCGACGATCCCGATACCAATGCCCGTGCCGAACTGTTCCTGCGCGGCCAGGCCAGCGCGTTCAACGGAGCGGGCGACATCTGGGCGCCGCGCTATCGCCAGGCGACCTTCGGCGCGTTCCTGACCAGCGTTTCGGATGCGGAGCGCGCGCTCGATCTGGCGTATCGCGACGTGGATGCGGCCTTCACCGCCTTTCTGGAACAGGTCGATCCCAAGCGCCCGCTGATCCTGGCCGGACACAGCCAGGGCGCGCTGCATTTGTCGCGCCTGCTGACCGACCGGGTGGCCAAGGACCCTGCGCTGAAGCGCCGGATCGTCGCGGCCTATGTCGTCGGCTGGCCGATCTCGATGACCGCCGACCTTCCCGCCATGGGCCTGCCCGCCTGCGAGCGGGCGGACCAGACCGGCTGCGTCCTGAGCTGGCAGAGCTTCGGCGAGCCTGCCGATCCGTCGCTGATCCTCGATGTGTTCGACCAGACCAACGGCTATACCGGCGCGTCGCGAAAGGGCACGGCGATGCTGTGCACGAACCCGCTGACCGGCACCCCCGACGTCGCCGCGCCAGCGACCGCCAATCTGGGCACGCTCTATCCCTCCGCCGACCTGACGACCGCGGCCATCGCGGCGGGCAAGGTGCCCGCCAGATGCGAGGGGCGCGGTTTCCTGACCATCGGCGAGGGGCCGAGCGTCGGGCCCTATGTGCTGCCCGGCAACAACTACCACGTCTATGACTACAGCCTGTTCTGGGCGAATGTCCGCGCCGATGCGGAGCGCCGTTTGAAAGCCTTTCGATGAGCCTGATCACCACCGACCGTAGCGAATTCCGCGCCGTCCTCCCCTCGGGCGGGCGGCTGATCGGGCTGGACGTCGGCACCAAGACCGTGGGCACCGCGCTGTGCGATGCCGGATGGAGCTTCGCCAGCCCCGCGACCCTGATCCGCCGGACCAAGTTCACCAAGGACAAGGAGTTGCTGGTCGCGATGATCGCGCAACAGGGGGTGAAGGGTCTGGTCATCGGCCTGCCGCTCAACTTGGACGGCAGCGAGAGTCCAAGGTCGCAATCGACCCGGTCCTTCGCCCGCAACTGTGCGGACCTGGGCCCGATCCTGCTGTGGGACGAACGCTGGTCGACCGTCGCGGTCGAACGTACGATGATCGAACAGGATATGAGCCGCGCCAAGCGTGCCGAGCGGATCGACAATCTGGCGGCCGCGCACATCCTCCAGGCCGCGATCGACGCGCTTGTAATGGCGTAAGAACCATTCCTCCCCTGCAAGGGGAGGTGGCGCGCTAAGCGCGTCGGAGGGGTGTCGCGCTATCGAGAGGGGTACACCCCTCCGTCAGGCCTCCGGCCTGCCACCTCCCCTTGCAGGGGAGGAATGGCTGCCTGCCGCCATTGATCGCAAATCCACCAAATCCGGCCAATATGTCATCAATTGGACTTGGCCCGGTCTCCAAGCCGTCATTCGAGCCCCCTAGCTGCGCCGCTTCTTCGAAGCCTTTGGGGGGCCCAGTCGTGAGCCGTTTTTCCATTCTGTCCCGTTCGATGCTGATGATCGGGGCCGCCGTCATCGCCGTGCCCGCCTGGGCGCAGCAGCAGGCCGATACGCCGTCGAGCGAGTCCGCGACCAATGGCGACCAGATCGTCGTCACCGCGACCCGCACCACCCGCTCGTCGGTCGAACTGGGCGCGGCGGAAATCCAGAAGGTGCTGCCCGGCGCGAACCCGGTGAAGGCGATCCAGACGCTGCCCGGCGTACAGTTCGAGACCGCCGATCCCTGGGGCAATAACGAACAGAATATCTCGCTGTTCGTCCACGGCTTCAACCAGAACCAGCTCGGCTTCACGCTCGACGGCGTGCCGCTGGGCGACCAATCCTATGGCAATTACAACGGCCTCAGCCCGCAGCGCGCGGTCATCAGCGAAAACGTGTCGCGCGTCCGCCTGACCGCCGGGGCCGCCGACCTGGGCACTGCCTCGGCCAGCAACCTGGGCGGCGGGATCGAGACCTATTCGAGTGATCCGGCCGCGACCATGGGGGTCCGCTTCGCCCAGACGCTGGGCAGCTATGACGCCAGCCGCACCTTCCTGCGCATCGACAGCGGCGAGGTCGAGGGGATGGGCGGCACCAACAGCGGCTATCTCTCGGTCGTCCGGCAAAAGGCCCGCGCCTGGGAATTCGATGCGCGCCAGGGCGGGTGGCAGGGCAATGCCAAGTTCGTCCACAAGGGCGAAAACGGCACGCTGACCGGCTATTTTAACATCTCGGACAAGGCCGAGCCGAACCAGGATTCGGTCGCCCACAATGCGGGCGGGATCGAGCCCTATTACCGCTCGCTGCTCTATCCGAACTGGCAGGCCGCCCTCGCCTATGTCGACGCCAACGGCGCGCCGCCGTCGAACAACCCGAACAACTACATGAACTATTTCGGCGACGCGCAGCGCACCGACTATCTGGGCTATATCAAGTACGAACACCGCTTCGGCGATGCGGTGACCTGGTCGAACCAGGTCTATTACCATCATGACGAGGGCCAGGGGCAGATCACCGGCCCGATCGCGGCGGCGGGCCTGCCGGGCCTGTTCCGCATCTATTATCCGGGGCAGAATCTGAAGGACGTCTTCGGCGGCTCGGGCTATGCACTGCGCACCACCGAATATGGGATCGACCGCAAGGGCGGTATCTCGACGCTGGCGATCCACGCGGGCGACCATGAGATCGAGCTGGGCGGCTGGTACGAGCATAATCGCAACACGATCTTCCGCCGCTGGTATGCCGCGCCGATCGACAATCCCCCCTCACCCTATGAATGGGCCGATCCCGCCAAGCGCCGCCTGACCCAATATGCCGCGATCACGAAGTACGACCTGGTCCAGACGCATATCCAGGATCGCTGGCACGTCAGCCCGACCGTGACGGTCGAGGCGGGCTTCAAGTCCAGCCTGCAATTCGCCGATGGCCGCGTGCCGACCCAGCCGCTGCCCGGCGCGTTGCCCGGCACCTCGACCGGCTATCCCGAAGGGCGGCTGAACACGAAGAAGTGGTTCCTGCCCGCCATCGGCGCGATCTGGGACATGACCGACAACGACCAGCTGTTCGGCCATATCCAGAAGAATGTGCGCCAGTTCCAGGCCTCGGTCGCGGCGGGCCTGTCGCCCTTCGCGGTGGGCAGCCAGCAGGCGTTCGACCAGATCAAGGCGAACACCTCGCCCGAAACCTCCTGGACCTATGAAGCCGGTGTGCGCTCGCACCACGCACTGGACCTGGGCCCATTGACCGCGATCGAGGGGCAGGTCAGCGCCTATCATGTCGATTTCGACAACCGCCTGCTCCAGATCAGCGCGACGCCGGTCATCGCGTCGGTCATCGGCGGTGTGTCGATCCTGCAGAATGTCGGTCGCGTGCAGACCAACGGCGTCGATGCGGCGGCAACCCTGCGCTTCGGTCCGCATCTGTCGGTGTATAACGCGCTGTCGTACAACAGCTCGAAATACCGCGACAATTATGTCAGCGGCACCACCACCATCGCGACCGCAGGCAAATATGTGCCCAACACCGCCAAGTGGCTGAACAAGACGGTGGTGTCGATCAATGACGGTCCGTTCGAGATCCAGGCGATCGGCGACTATGTCGGCCCGCGCTTCGCCACCTATACCAACGACCAAGGTATCGGCGGGCGTTATCTGCTGAACCTCCAGGCCAGCTACAGCCTGCCGCAGATCGAGGGGTTCGGCGTCAAGGACCTGCAGCTGTCGGTCAACGTCACCAACGTGACCAATCGCAAGGGCATCTACGAACTGGTCGTCGGTGCCGCCGCCCGGACCTGGAACAGCTATGCCCAGCCGCCGCGCATGGGCTTCATCACCCTGTCCGGCGCATTCTGATCCGCCTTGCGATGTCGTGCCGTGCCAGATCGGGAGGCCTCGGCCTTCCGGTCCGGCACGGCCGCTTGCCGGACGCCGGACGGCGGGGCAGACCATCGTCCCCATGATCCCGGACCGCCCTGCCCGCGCCCCCGCCCGATACCGGTTGCCGACCGCGCGGTCGGTCTGGACGGGCGCGATGCTGGGCATCGTCTACATCGCGCTCGTCTTCGCCATCGTCACCGCGATGCGGATGCGCGGGCCCTGGTATGACGAATTCTATACACTTTACGTCGCCCGCCCCGACATCCCGCTGCACCAGGCGGTCGGGCTCTGGCTTGCCGACAATCACCCCCCGATCTTCTATGCGCTGGCCCGTGCGACCGCCTGGGCCGGTGCGACGATCGAGGAGCGGCGCATCCTCAATCTGTTCCTGCTGGTCGGTGCCTGTATCCAGATCGCCTGGTGGTTGATCCCGCCGGGGCTGCGTCGCATCGGCTGGGTCTTCGCCGTCGCGCTGGCCAGCGCCTGGCCTGCGATCGACCGCGCGGCGGAGTTGCGTTCCAACTATCTCGCCTTCGCCGCCGCCGCCGTCGCGCTGGCCGCGCTGGTGGGATATGAGCGGGGGCAGCGCGCCCATCCCCGGATCGAATGGGCGATGCTGACATTGGCGCTGCTGATCGCGCTCAACGTCCATCTGGCGGCCAGCATCGTCGGCGGCGGATTGGTCACCGCGACGATCCTGCGTCGCCTGCTCGCCCGCGACGGGCAAAGCGCCGTCCGGCTGACCGCCGCCGCGACGCTGGCGGCCGCCCCGATGCTGCTTCATCTCGCTTTGTCGTTCGGGCGGATCGAGGCCAATACCCGCGACTTCTGGATCAAGGGCGGTTTCGACGCCGCGCGCTGGGCGATCACGTTCGAGGTGGAGCGCATCCTGACCGCGAACCTGCCGGTCACGATCCTGGCGGTCGCGGGTTTCCTCGTGCTTGCCTATCGCAGCTGGCAGGACCGTCGCCTCGCCGCCGCGCTCGACCGGGCGATGACGCTTGGCGTCGGACTGGTCATCGCCTGCGTGCTGATGGTCGCGATCCACCTGTGGCGGCCCTTCATCATCGACCGCTATCTGGTCACGCTGCACCCGGCGATCGCCATGATCCTGGCCCTGGGCGCGTCGGCGCTGCTCAAGCGTATACGCCCGCTGTTCGCGGTCCTGCTGTCCGCCGTCATGACCCTTGCCGCGCTGTTGGCAATCCAGGCCAATATGATCCGCACTGTGTCTCGGGCCAGTTGGTACGACACGGGCCGGACCATCGCCGCGATCCGCCGTGGCTGTCCGTCGACGCTGGTCCATGTCGACTGGAACGGCAACCGCCGCGCCATCGCCGCCCCACCAACCGAAAATTATGCCGTCTTTCCCCATGCGTATCGCCTCGTCGCGGCGCACTATGGCTTTGCGCTGGCGCCCGATGGCGACCGAAGCATGGCGCGCGATTGCCCGACGCTGTTCTGGACCGAGCATGTTGCGGGGGAGAATGTAACGGAGGAGGGATTGGCCGCTCAGCTCCGCGCCGACAGCTTTCCGATCGGTCGCACCCGACTGATCCGGGTAGGCGACGGTCATGTGCTGGAGGCGTGGCCCGCCCGCTGAACCAGCGGTCTTTCGTCATCGAGCCTTGCCGAACGTCGCGCGCGCCGCTACCCGGCGGCTTTAATGCAGACATCGGATCATCGCCCCGGCACGCTCATTCAGGGTGGCGCCGTTTTCCCGCACCGGCATCTGACCGGCATCGACGGCCTTCAACCGCATGAGATCATGTTCCTGCTCGACGAAGCGGAACATTGGCTCGATCGCGGCGCGACCGACACGCCCGACACAAGGCTGGCGGGCCTGACCCAGATCAACGCCTTCTTCGAGAACTCGACCCGGACGCTCCTGTCCTTCGAGATCGCGGGCAAGCGGCTGGGCGCGGACGTCGTCAACATGCACGCGGCGCAGTCGAGCGTGAAGAAGGGCGAGACGCTGATCGACACGGCGATGACGCTGAACGCGATGCGCGCCGACGTCATCGTGATCCGCCACATGGCGTCGGGCGCGGTCCGCCTGATCGCCGACAAGGTCGACTGCCCGGTGCTGAACGCGGGCGACGGGCGGCACGAACATCCGACGCAGGCTCTGCTCGACATGCTGACCATCCGCCGCCGCCGGGGCAGCGTGGCCGGGCAGAAGGTCGTGATCTGCGGCGACATTCTCCACAGC
The DNA here is from genome assembly GCF_036663655.1 of Sphingomonas flavida. Lineage (NCBI taxonomy): Bacteria > Pseudomonadati > Pseudomonadota > Alphaproteobacteria > Sphingomonadales > Sphingomonadaceae > Sphingomonas > Sphingomonas flavida. Next base: position 39,516 of record NZ_JAXOJH010000007.1, on the reverse strand, counting down.
CGGGTCGCACGCTCGGACATTCTCGCGCTCACCGCACTGGCGGCCGAGGTGCGGGTCTGCGCGCCATCGACGCTGATGCCCAAGGGGATCGAGCAGATGTTCGTGACGCCCTTCACCGATTTCGACGAAGCGATCGAGGATGCCGATGTCGTCATGATGCTGCGTGTCCAGAACGAGCGGATGGCGGGCGGCTATATCCCCTCCACCCGCGAATACCGGATGCGCTACGGCCTGACGGCGGAGCGGCTGAAGCGGGCCAGGCCCGGCGCGCTGGTCATGCATCCCGGCCCGATGAACCGGGGGGTCGAGATCGATTCGGAGGTGGCCGACGGCCCGCAATCGGCGATCACCGAGCAGGTGGCGATGGGCGTCGCGGTGCGCATGGCGTGCCTGGACGTGCTGACCCGCCGCGCCCGCAAGCTGGAAGGCTGGGCATGAGCGTCACGGCCTTCACCAATGCCACGCTGGTCTGCCCCGTCGGCGGCGAGATACGCGGCCAGACCCTGTTGGTCGAGGACGGCGTCATCACCGGAACCGGTGACGCGCCCGAGGGTGCGACCGTCATCGACTGCGGCGGCAAGATGCTCGCCCCCGGCATCGTCGATCTTGGCGTGTTCAAGGTGGACCGCGCCGCCTGCCGTGCGGGCGGGATCGTGCGCGTCGGCCTGATGCCCGACCAGTCGCCGGTGCTGGACGATCCGGGTGTGGTGCAGCGTGCCGCGCTGATCGGGCGGCCGGACCTGTGGATCCACCCCATCGCGGCGGCGACCCGCTCGCTGGCGGGGACCGACCTGGCGGAAATGGCGGTGTGTATCTCGGCAGGCGCGAAGGCGGTCGGCACCGGACGCGGCTGGGTCGCCGATTCGGGCGTGATGCACCGGGTGCTCGCCTATGCGGGCGACCTGGGCCTGACCGTCATCTCCCATGCCGAGGATGGTCGCCTGGCCGCCGGTGCCGTCGCGACCGAGGGCGAGACGGCAAGCCGCCTGGGCCTGCCCTCCGCCCCCGCCATCGCCGAATCGCTCGCCATCGCGCGCGACCTGATGCTGGCTGAGGAAACGGGCGCGAAGCTGCATATCCGCCAGGTCACGACCGCCTCGGGCTTCGACCTGATCCGCGCGGCCAAGCGGCGCGGGGTGAAGGTGACGTGCGGCATCACACCTGCGCATCTCCACCTGTCTGACATCGCGGTCACCGATTTCCGGACCTATGCCCGCCTCTCGCCGCCCTTGCGCGACGAGAGCGACCGGCAGGCGGCGCTGGCGGCGGTCGCGGACGGCACGGTCGACGTCATCGGCTCGGGCCACGACCCGCACGGGCCCGAGGCCAAGCGCCTGCCCTTCGTCGATGCGGAGGCAGGCATGGCGGGGGCGGAGACACTCTTGCCGCTCGCGCTGATGCTGGTGCGCGACGAGCGCATCACCCTGCCCCGGCTGTTCACGCTGCTGGCGCGCAATCCGGCCAGGGTGCTTGGCCTCGACACCGGCACGCTGGAAGCCGGCAAGCCCGCCGACCTGATGCTGTTCGATGCTGATACGCCGTGGATGGTGTCGGGCGACGCCTTCGCCTCGGCGGGGAATACGCCGTTCGATGGCTTCCCGGTTCAGGGCCGCGCGCTGCGGCTGTGGAAGGCCGGACGGGAAATCGCCTGAAAACGCCTCTCCATCGGCGATAGCGGAGGACCCCGCCCTACCACCACCGAGCTGACGCCCGGCGTTCCCCCTCCCCAAGCACGGCTTGGGGAGGAATTGCTGGCGGCGACGTTCGGGAAACCCAATCCTCCCCATTTCCGATGGGGAGGGGGGACCGTCGCGTCGGCGATGGTGGTGGGGCTGGCACCGCCAGCGAGGGGCCTGCTCCTTCACCACCGGACTATGCCCACCATCGATGATGGGCGCCGCCCCAAACGAAAAGCCCTCCCCGAGACGTCTCGGGGAGGGCTTTTCGTTACACCGCGAAGGGCTTAGCCGCGACGGGGACCGCGCGGGCCGCCCTGGGTGGGACGCGGCGAGTAGCGACGCGGACCGCCGGGGCCGCCCGCACCGTTCGGGCGACCGCCGGGACGACCACCGCCACCCGGACCGTTGCGACGCGGGCCGCCATGGCTCGAACCGCCGGCGGGCGGGCCGTCGGCCTGCTCGATCGCGATATCATCCTCGGCATGGTCCGCCTCGGTCCGCTTCAACGCGGCGACGAAGCGCGAAGCCAGGGCGCTGGGGATTTCGAACATCGTCTCGTCGGGCTGGATGCGGATCGCACCGATCTCGTTGCGGGTAATGTGCCCGCGACGGCAAATCAACGGCAGCAGCCAGCGCGGATCGGCATTCTGGCTGCGGCCCACGCTCATGCGGAACCAGACGGTGTCGTCGAAACCTTCGCGACGCTCGCGCGGCGCAGGCGTGTCGCCCTCGACCAGTTCCTCGGCCTGCGGCAGTGCCGCGCGGTGCGCCCGGACGAGCGCCGCCGCGATTTCCTCGGCCGACTTCTCGGCGAGCAGGCGGGTCGCCAGTTCGCGATCGGCGTCATCGACCTCGACCGGTGCCAGCAGCGCCGACAGCAGACGCTCGCGGTCCTGCTCGCGAATTTCCTCGAGCGTGGGTGCACGACGCCACTCGGCGTCGATGCGTGCACCGCGCAGCATGCCCTCGACCCGGCGACGGCGCGGATAGGGGACGATCAGGATCGCGGTGCCCTTGCGGCCCGCGCGGCCGGTACGGCCCGAACGGTGCTGCAAAGCCTCGGCATCGCGCGGGATTTCGACGTGGATGACCAGCGTCAGGCCGGGCAGGTCGATACCGCGCGCGGCGACGTCGGTCGCGACGCAGACGCGGGCACGGCCGTCGCGCAGCGCCTGGAGCGCATGGTTACGCTCGTTCTGCGAATGCTCGCCCGACAGCGCGACCGCCGAGAAGCCACGCTCGACCAGGCTGGCGTGCAGATGGCGGACATTGTCGCGCGTGGCGCAGAACAGGATGGCGACCTCCGCCTCGTGCAGGCGCAGCAGGTTGACCACCGCCGCTTCGATATCGGCGGGGGCGACCGTCACCGCCTGATAGGCGATGTCGGCATGGCCCTTGTCCTCGCTGATCGTCTCGATCCGCTTGGCATTGGTCTGGTAACGCTTGGCGAGCTGCACGATCGGGCGCGGCATGGTCGCCGAGAACAGCAAGGTGCGCCGCTCGGACGGCGTGCCGTCGAGGATCTGCTCCAGATCCTCGCGGAAGCCCATGTCGAGCATCTCGTCGGCCTCGTCGAGGACGACGAACTTCAGCGACGACAGGTCGAGCGCACCGCGCTCCAGATGGTCGCGCAGACGGCCCGGCGTGCCGACGACGATGTGCGTGCCGTGGCTGAGCGCCCGACGCTCGCGCGAGGCATCCATGCCGCCGACGCAGGTGGCGATGCGGGCGCGGGCGCCGGCATAGAGCCATTCCAGCTCGCGGCTGACCTGCAGCGCCAGTTCGCGGGTCGGCGCGATGACCAGCGCCATCGGCGCGCCCGGCTGGGGCAGGTGGTCGCCGCCGTTCAGCAGCTCGCTCGCCATGGCGAGGCCGAAGGCGACGGTCTTGCCCGAACCGGTCTGGGCGGACACGATGAGGTCGCGGCCTTGGGCGTCATCCTCGATGACGGCGGCCTGGACGGGGGTCGGCGCGGTATAGCCACGCGCGGAGAGAGCAGCCGACAGGACCGGCGGCAAAGCAGAAAAAGGCATGGGGACTCCAACAGAAAAAGGAGCGCGTACCGCCGAACCAAGGGACCCATCCCTCTCGGTTGGCGGATACACCCATGCGGCACGGGTGAATGTTTGCGTTCCGTGAAAGCGTGGCCCTTTACACCAATCGGCGGAAAACTCAACCCGTGCTTGCGGTGAACCGAACGCCCCGTCATGGAGCCGCGCCATGAGCCTGAGCGTTTATACCCTATGAGTGTCGCCTTTCGCCGCGAATCCGATGAGGAACATCTCGAACCCAAGTTCGAGCTGCCGATCCCGTCCGGCCCCAATCTGGTCACGCCCAGGGGGCTGGACCTGACCCGCGCCAAGGTGGCCGAAGTCGAGGCGGCGGTCGCGGCGGCGGAGACGGAGGAGGACCGCACCAGGCTCCAGCGCGAACTCCGTTACTGGCACACGCGCGCCGCCACCGCCGAACTCGCCCCCGCTCCCGCCGAGGACGAGGTGGGAATCGGCAGCGTGGTGACGATCCGGCTCAACGGCCAGACGCGGACGCTGACCATCGTCGGCCACGACGAAGCCGACCCCGCGCATGACCGCATCGCCTATGCCGCGCCACTGGCGCGCGCCCTGATGGGCGCGATGGCGGGCGAAACTGTCCCGTTCGCGGGCAAGGCGGACGCGGTGGAGCTGGTCGAGGTGAAGTAAGGCGCGACCCTCTCCTTTCTGCCTCCCCTCCCGCAGGCGGGAGAGGGCCGAGGGGAGGGCAAGGGGGCTCACGGAGACCAGCGCTGGTGGCACCCGCCCTCCCCCATCCCCTCCCGCCTGCGGGAGGGGCGTGCCAAGGGGCTACTGATGGCGCCTTCTCTGCCGTGTCGCGTGTCACGACCCCACCGGGTGGCGAGACCCGAGCATTGGTAATAACTGATCCACCCCCAAGCATGACAGTGTCGCCTACGCCGCACCGGTGCCGTTCGGCAGGAGGATCAAGACGGTCGAGGTAGGCCAAAACCCGGCCCTCTCCCTTCTTCCTCCCCTCCCGCAGGCGGGAGGGGACCGAGGGGAGGGCAAGGGGTCTTACAGAGACCATCGCTGGTGCCCCCACCATCCCCTCCCGTAAGCGGGCGGGGCGTGCCAAGGGGCGACCGTCGGACCTATCTCTGCCGCCCATTCCCCCCTAAAAGCCCATCCATGCAACATTATGACGCGATCATCCTGGGCGCGGGCGCGGCGGGGCTCATGGCGGCGGCGACGGCCGGGCAGCGGGGGCGGCGGGTGCTGGTCGTCGATCATGCCGAGGCGCCGGGCAAAAAGATCCTGATCTCCGGCGGCGGTCGGTGCAACTTCACCAATAACGGGACGACGCCCGACCGCTTCTTGTCGGCCAACCCGCATTTCGCGAAGTCCGCGCTCGGCCGCTACACGCCCGCCGATTTCCTGGCGCTGGTCGAGGCGCACGGCATCGCCTGGCATGAAAAGACGCTGGGCCAGTTGTTCTGCGACGGATCGGCGCGGCAGATCGTCGAGATGCTGCTCGACGAATGCGACCGGGCGACGCGCTCGGGAGGGCTGGTCGACATCGCACTGGGCAAGCCGGTCGACGGCGTCACCCATGACGGTAACGCGTTCCACGTCGAGAGAAGCGGTGCAGCCTTCACCGCCCCGCGCCTGATCGTCGCGACCGGCGGGCCCAGCATCCCGAAAATGGGGGCCACCGGCTATGCCTATGACCTGGCGCGCCAGTTCGGTTTGAAGGTGATCGAGCCGCGCCCCGCGCTCGTTCCCCTGACGCTGGGCGGCGAGGAAACGCTGTTTCGCTCGCTATCGGGGGTCGCGTCGGACGTCGTTGCCCGGTCGGGCAAGACACGCTTTCGCGAGGCGGCGCTGTTTACCCATCGCGGCCTGTCGGGCCCGGCGATACTGCAAGTCTCGTCCTATTGGCGGCACGGCGAGCCGGTGGGCGTCGACTTCGTGCCCGATCAGGAACCCGACTGGCTGCTGGCGGCCAAGCGAGCGGCACCGCGAACCAGCCCCCGGCGCGTGCTGGCGCAAGTCCTGCCCGACCGGTTGGCCGAAACGCTGGCCGAGCGCCTGGCCCTGCCAGCCGAACTGGGGCTCGCGACCGACAAAGCGCTGGCGGCAGCGCAGGCGAAGCTGGCCGACTGGCCCTTCCACCCCAATGGCAGCGAGGGTTATGCCAAGGCCGAGGTGACGGTCGGCGGCGTGTCGACCGCCGGGCTGTCGTCGCGGACGATGGAGGCCAAGGCGGTGCCCGGCCTGCATTTCGTCGGCGAGGCGGTCGACGTCACCGGCTGGCTGGGCGGTTATAATTTCCAATGGGCATGGGCCAGCGGCCGCGCGGCGGGCGAGGCCGTCTGATCGCCGATCAGATCGACGCGGAGCCGATCCCCGGTCGCGCCCAATGCGCCATGCGGTCGTCGGCCTGGCGCCGCACGAAGCACGCGCCCCCCGCACCGCGATAGCGCTGGCACAGGCGGTCGGCGTCCGCCCTGGTCAGGCTGCCCACCGACAGACGGTGAAGCTGCCCACTGGCCAGCCGCACGGTTCCGCTCTGCGGCACATAGCCGGACAAGTCGGCATAGCGGCGGGTCAGCGCGGCCCAGGCACGCTGCGCGCCGTCTTCCTGGCCGAACGCGCCGAGCTGGACGTTCCAGTCGCCACGCGGGCGGATCGTCTGGCGGCGCTCCTCGGCCCGGCGCAGCAACGTGGGCGTCGAGACGAGCCCCGCCGCCATCCGCCGAACGCGCGCCTCTCGGTCCGGGGCGGGCGTCGTTTCGGGCGACGGCTGGGCCATCGACATGGTGTCGGTGGAGGCCAGCGCGGTTTGCGTCGTCGGCAAGGGCTGAGCCACGTCCTGCCGTGCGGCGAAGGCGATGCGGGCTGCGGAAGAATCGACGGTCGCCGGAACATCGGATCGGGGTTGGGGCAGCGCCTGCACCATGTCCTGCATCACCGCCGCCGACGGGGCGGCGTTCAGCGCCAGCGTCACCGGCTGGCCGCCGTCCGATACCGGATGGATGCCCAGCAGCGACGCGACCTGGTCGGCCGGATTGGCGGCTGCGGCGAAGTCGGCCCATTCCTGCATCCGCACCTCGACGTCGGAGGGGGCCATGTCGGCCGAGGCGGCCATGCGCGCCAGATCCCATTGCCCGGCCAGCGCCAGCGACAGGGCCAGGTTCTGCCGCGTCTTGACGCTGGCCCCCTGCTCGCGCGCCGCCGCCGTCAGGATGCGCACGCCCTGCGCCGGATCACCGGCCAGCGACAGGGCAAGCCCCAGATCGGCCGCCGGGATCACCGATGCGTGCCGATTGAGCAGGGCACGCGCCCCTGCCCCATTGCCGCCCGCGACCATCGCCAGCGCCAGGTTCAGCGCCGAGCGACCATCCGCCGGATCGAGTTGCAACGCATCGGTAAAGGCCTGCCGGGCCGAGGCGAAGCGCCCCGCCTGCAAATAGCTTTGCCCCAGAAGCGCCCGATACGCCGCCTGGTGCGGCTCCGCCGCCACCAGCCGCTCGGCCAGCGCCACCGCACCGATGCCGTCACGCTGCGCCAGCACGCGGCGCGTCTGGTCGGCGAGCGCGACGGTGGCGCGCGTCGTACCCCCCTGCTCCGCGCCGTCGCCCAGCCGCGCGGTGCGGGGCCCCGTTGCGGTACAGCCGCCGAGCCCGCCCCCGACGACCAGCGCGCCGATGCTGCAGGTAAGGAAAGTGCGGAGCGTCGTCATGCGGGTCATCCGTTGCCAGCCGATAGGGAGAGCGCGACCATCGCCACGCCACCACTGAGTCCGCATATGGCCACCCGCTCCGCCGCCCCGTGGCGGACGGTCGTGGCGCGTTGCGACGAACAGGACGGTGCGTGCATGACCCCATGTCTCCGATTGGGGCGGACGCTAGGGTCGAAGCGTCTAAGGAAGGGTTAAACCCGCCAACTGCCTGCTTTACCCACGCTCGGGGGCGGGGCATGGATGGCGGACAGAAGGTTGGGGAAGATCGAAGATGATGCGCAGTTTCCCGATTGTCGGTGCGGGCATGATCGCCCTGGCCATCGGCCTGATCGCCGCCCCGGCTTTCGCCGATGTGAAGGCAGGCACCGATGCCTGGGCCCAGGGCGATTTCCGCAAGGCGGTCGAGGAATGGCGCGGGCCTGCGATCGCGGGGGACCCCGATGCGCAGTTCAATCTGGCCCAGGCCTATAAGCTGGGTCGCGGCGTCCCGCTCGACCCCGCGCTTGCCGAAAGCTGGTTCCGCAAGGCCGCGATCCAGGGTCATATCCCGGCCTCCGACAATTACGGGCTGGCGCTGTTCCAGTCGGGCAAGAAGGCCGAGGCCGCACCCTGGTTGGAAAAGTCGGTCGCGCATGGCGAGCCACGCGCGCAGCTGGTGCTCGGCACGATGCTGTTCAACGGCGACGGTGTGCCGCGCGACTATCCGCGCGCCTATGCGCTGATGACGCTGGCCTCGCAGGCCGGACTGCAATCGGCCTCGCAGACGCTGGCGCAGATGGACCAGTATATCACCCCGCCCGATCGCGAGCAGGGCACCCGCCTGGTCCAGCAATATCGCGCCCGTCTGGCCGCGCTTCCCACCCTTACCGCCAGCGGCCCGACGCGGGTGATGGTGGGGGCCGAGCCCATGCGCACCGCCGCTGCTCCCGCATCGGCACGGCCACGCTCCAGCGTCCAGTCGGTGCCGGTTGTCCCGTCGCGCCCCGCCACGCCCGGCTATGGTGCCAGCTATCCGGTTCCAGGCCCGGTCCCTGGCACTACCGCCGCAACGTCGCGCCCGGCCGAGCCGGTCGTCGAGGAAGCCTCGGACCTGACGGGTGGCGCGCAGCCGATGCGCTCGTCTCCGCCCGCGCCCCGCACCGCACCGGTCCGTATGGCCACGCCGCGTCCAGCCAAGCCGGCGACGACGCCCCGCGCCAGCGGCGGCGGCTGGCGCATCCAGCTGGGTGCCTTTCGCGATCGGGAGAATGCGACCACGCTGTGGCAGCGGGTCCGGGGCCGTCTGGGTGGTGCCCAGCCCTCCTATGTCACGGCGGGCGGTGTCACCCGGTTGCAGGCGGGCGGCTATGCCAACCGCGCCGAGGCCCAGGCCGCCTGCACCCGCTCGGGCCAGCCCTGCGTCGTGGTCGCGCCCTAACGACGATCGTCATTGCGGCGCGGCTTCATGCCTCCCCTGTAAGGGGAGGTGGCAGGCCGAAGGCCTGACGGAGGGGTATTCTCTCCTTGAGAAAACGGTCCAACCTCGCGACCGGCGACACCCCTCTCCCCTCAAACAAGGGCGAGGGAAGGAAAAGAAGCGCCGGTGCCACGCGACAGGCACCGGCCTGGATCAGGCGGTGACCCACTCCGCGCTTGGAATGCCCTGCGCATAGAGGAGCGCGGTCAGGTCGTTGTGATCGATCCGCGCCGCCGCCGCGCTCGCGACGATCGGCTTGGCGTGGTAGGCGACGCCCAACCCCGCGCGGCGGATCATCGCCAGGTCGTTGGCGCCGTCGCCCACCGCCATGCTTTCTTCCGCACCGATGCCGAGTTCGCCGAGCGCGGCGAGCAGCGTCTTTTCCTTGGTGTCCGAACCCACGATGGGCTTGCGCACCGTGCCGGTCAGCTTGCCGTCCGCGATCTCGAGCACATTGGCGATGGCGCGGTCGAAGCCGATCTGGGCCGCGACCGGCTCGGCGAAGCGGGTGAAGCCGCCCGACACCAGGATCGCATGGCCGCCACGCGCCTTCATCGTCTGCACCAGCGTCCGCGCGCCCGCCATCAGCACGACACGCTCGGCCAGGCACTGCGCGATGACCGTTTCATCCAGCCCTGCGAGCAGCGCCACCCGCGCATCCAGCGCGGCGGCGAAGTCGAGTTCGCCGCGCATCGCCCGCTCGGTCACTTCCGCGACCTGATCCTTGATTCCCGCATAATCGGCCAGTTCGTCGATGCACTCGACGGTGATCATGGTGGAGTCCATGTCGGCGACCAGCAGCCGCTTTGCGCGGTTCGCCGCCGGCTGCACGATGACGTCGAGCGACAGGTCATGGCCGTATCCGCCCTTGGCGATCGAACGAGCCTCGTCCTTCAAACGGTCGGCCAGCGCCGCACAATCGCTCGGCAAGAAGCCCTCGCTGGGCTCGAAGGTCAGGTCGAAGGCGCGCCCTTCGTCCAGCCACTCCCCCGAAACCAGCCGTCCCGCCGTCGAGTCGCCGTCGAATTCGAAGGCCACGTCAGAAAGCATCGAGGCGTCGAAGGTCTGATCCGCTATGTAGGTCGCAATGAACACAATGGCTCTCCCGAATGTGGCGCTCATTGCAGGGCCGACCGCCAGCGGCAAGTCCGCATTGGCGCTCGATCTGGCAAGGGCGACCGGCGGCACGATCATCAATGCCGATTCGGCGCAGGTGTACCGCGACCTGTCGATCCTGACAGCCCGCCCCTCTCGCGAGGAAGAAGCACAGGCGCCGCACCGGCTGTTCGGCCAAGTTGATGGCGCCGACACCGGCTATTCCGCGGCGCGCTGGGCGGCGGAGGCCCGCGCGGCGATCGAGGATAGCGTGACGGCGGGATCGCTGCCGATCCTCGTCGGCGGCACCGGCCTTTATATGCGCACCCTGCTCGACGGCATCGCGCCGGTGCCCGAGATCGATCCCGTCATCCGCGCCGAGGTCCGCGCGCTGCCCGTCGCCGAGGCTCATGCCGCCCTGTCGCGCGAAGACCCGGTGGCCGCCGCACGGCTCAACCCCGCCGACACCACCCGTGTCGCCCGCGCGCTGGAGGTGGTGCGCTCCACCGGCCGTGCGCTGCACGAATGGCAGGCACGGAAAGAAGGCGGAATCGGCGACCGCATCACGCTGTCCGCCATCATCCTGCTGCCCGACCGCGACTGGTTGAACGCCCGTATCGACCGGCGTTTCGGCGAGATGCTGGACGACGGGCTGGACGAGGCCGCCGCGCTGCTCGCACGGACCGACCTGCCCCCCGACGCACCGATCCGCCGGGCGATCGGCGTGCCCGAGGCCGCCGCGCTGCTCGACGGCCGCATGACCCGTGGCGAGGCGGAAGCGGCGGGGGCACTGGCGACGCGGCGCTACGCCAAAAGGCAATATACCTGGTTCCGCCACCAACCCGGCCCCGACTGGACGGTGATTCCCGAGACGGAGCCGGATGTGCGGCGCAACATAATAGAAACTTTATTGCGCCGTTGACGGTTGACGCGCACTTTTTAAACCTGTAGCCGCGCTGTTCCTGACAGGCTCCATGGGGAGCACGGACGTATGAGGACTGGAATGATGACCGAGAAAAGCGGAGCCGATATCCTGGTCGAGGCGCTGTGCGATCTCGGCGTGGAGGTCGTCTTCGGCTATCCGGGTGGTGCGGTGCTGCCGATCTATGACGCGTTGTTTCGCGCCAACAAGAACGGAGTGCGCATCCGCCACATTCTGGTCCGCCACGAACAGGCGGCGACCCATGCGGCGGAGGGCTATGCCCGCTCGACCGGCAAGCCCGGCGTGGTGCTCGTCACCTCCGGCCCCGGCGCGACCAATGCGGTCACCGGCATCACCGACGCGCTGCTCGATTCGATCCCGATGGTGGTCATCACCGGCCAGGTGCCGACCGCGCTGATCGGCACCGACGCGTTCCAGGAAGCCGACACGGTCGGCATCACGCGCCACTGCTCCAAGCATAATTACCTGGTGAAGGACCCCGCCCGGCTGGGCGAGGTGGTGCACGAGGCGTTCCACATCGCGACCCAGGGCCGTCCCGGTCCGGTGGTGATCGACATCCCCAAGGACGTGCAGGTCGCCACCGCCCGCTATCAGAAGCCGGGCCCGATCCGTCACAAGACCTATCGCCCGCAGGTGAAGGCCGACCAGACGCAGGTCGAGCAGCTGGTCGACATGCTGGCCGCCGCCGAACGCCCGATCCTCTATACCGGCGGCGGCATCATCAATTCGGGTCCGGCCGCGTCGCAGCTGCTGCGCGAACTGGCCCGCATCACCGGCGCGCCCGTCACCTCGACCCTGATGGGTCTGGGTGCCTTCCCGGCCAGCGATCCGCAATGGCTGGGCATGCTGGGCATGCACGGCACCTATGAAGCCAATATGGCGATGAACCAGGCCGATCTGGTGGTCGCCTTGGGCAGCCGGTTCGACGACCGCGTGACCGGGCGGCTGGACGCGTTCAGCCCCAACAGCCGCAAGGTGCATGTCGATATCGACCGGTCGAGCGTGAACAAGAATGTCCGCGTCGACCTGGCGATCATCGCCGATGTCGGCCACGCGCTGGAGGATGCGGTGCGCATCTGGAAGTCGCGCCAGCATCCCAAGCCCGACACCGCCGAATGGCAGCGCCGTATCGCGGGCTGGCGCGCGGTCGGCTGCCTCTCCTTCCCCGAGGCGGGCGACGCGATCATGCCGCAGCGGGCGATCCGGGCTTTGTACGAGGCGACCAAGGCGCGCCAGCCGATCATCACCACCGAGGTCGGCCAGCACCAGATGTGGGCCGCGCAGCATTTCGGCTTCGAAAAGCCGAACAAGTGGCTGACCAGCGGTGGTCTCGGCACCATGGGTTACGGCCTGCCCGCCGCGATCGGTGCGCAGCTCGGCAATCCGGGCGCGCTGGTGATCGACATCGCCGGTGAAGCCTCGATCCAGATGAACATCCAGGAACTGGCGACGGCGACGCAGTATCGCCTGCCGGTCAAGATCTTCATCCTGAACAACGAGTATATGGGCATGGTCCGGCAGTGGCAGGAATTGACCTATGAGAGCCGCTATGCCGAAAGCTATTCGGACTCGCTGCCCGACTTCGTGAAGCTGGGCGAGGCTTATGGCTGGAAGGGCATATTGATCGAACACCGCGACGAGCTGGAGGACGGCATCGCCGCGATGCTCGACCATGACGGGCCGGTGATCGTCGACTGTCGCGTGGCCAAGCTCGCCAACTGCTTCCCGATGATCCCGAGCGGTGCCGCGCATACCGACATGATCCTGCAGGCCAATGAGGTATCGGGCACCATGGACGACGAGGCCAAGGCGCTGGTTTGACCTTCAAGCTCCTCCCCGCCCGCGGGGAGGGGGACCGTGACGTGAAGCGGCACGGTGGAGGGGGATCGCCGCGTGGGTCAGCATGGGTGGAGGGCCCCCTCCACCATGCTCCGCATGGTCCCAGTGACAGGTCGATCGTGCCCCCGGCATGATCTGGATTGCCTGGGGGGCAATCCACCTGCCACTCCGTTCCGGGGAGGAAGAGATTAGAAATGCATATCAAGACCGAACAGGTGGAACGCCACACGCTGGCGGTGATCGTCGACAACGAACCGGGCATCCTCGCCCGGATCGCGGGTCTGTTCACCGCGCGCGGCTATAATATCGAGAGCCTGACCGTGTCGGAGATCACCGCCGACAAGGCGGTCAGCCGCATCACCATCGTCACCAGCGCCTCGCCGCCGGTGATGGAGCAGATCATCGCCCAGCTCGACCGGCTGGTGCCGGTCCACTCGGTCACCGACCTGACCATGCTGGGCGACCATGTCGAGCGCGAGCTGGCGCTGGTGAAGGTGGCGGGCACCGGCGACCGCCGGATCGAGGCGCTGCGCCTGGCCGAGGTTTACCGCGCCCGCGTGGTCGACGCGACGATCTCCAGCTTCGTGTTCGAGGTCACCGGCGGCATCGCCAAGATCGACAAGTTCGTCGAACTGATGAGCGAAGTCGGCCTGGTCGAGGTCGCCCGCACCGGCATCGCCGCCATCTCGCGCGGGGCCGAGGCGGCCTGAGCCACCCTTCATTTTTCATTTTCCGAGGCCCGATGCGGCCCAACCATTTCGAAAGGGAAGTCCAATGCGTGTGTATTACGATCGCGACGCCGATCTGAACCTGATCTCCGAGAAGAACATCGCCATCCTGGGTTACGGCTCGCAGGGTCATGCCCATGCGCAGAACCTGCGCGATTCGGGCGTCAAGAATGTCGCGATCGCGCTGCGCCCCGGTTCGGCCTCGGCCGCCAAGGCGGAAGGCGCGGGCTTCAAGGTCCTGTCGAACAAGGAGGCCGCCGCCTGGGCCGACATCCTGATGATCCTGGCCCCCGACGAGCATCAGGCCGCGATCTATGACGCCGATCTGAAGGGCAATATGAAGCCCGGCGCGGCGCTTGCCTTCGCACACGGCCTGAACGTGCATTTCGGCCTGATCGAGCCGCCCGCCGACATTGACGTCATCATGATCGCACCCAAGGGTCCCGGCCACACCGTGCGCAGCGAATATGTGCGCGGCGGCGGCGTGCCCTGCCTGATCGCGATCCACCAGGATGCCAGCGGCAACGCGCATGACGTGGCGCTGGCCTATGCGTCGGGCGTCGGCGGCGGTCGTTCGGGCATCATCGAGACGAATTTCCGCGAAGAGTGCGAAACCGACCTGTTCGGCGAGCAGGCCGTGCTGTGCGGCGGCGCGACCGCGCTGGTCCAGGCGGGCTTCGAGACGCTGGTCGAGGCGGGCTATGCCCCCGAAATGGCCTATTTCGAGTGCCTGCATGAGCTGAAGCTGATCGTCGACCTGATGTATGAGGGCGGCATCGCCAACATGCGCTATTCGATCTCGAACACCGCCGAATATGGCGACATCAAGACCGGCCCGCGCATCATCACCGAAGAGACGAAGAAGGAAATGAAGCGCGTCCTGGCCGACATCCAGTCGGGCCGCTTCGTGAAGGACTTCGTTCTCGACAACCGCGCCGGCCAGCCCGAACTGAAGGCCAGCCGCATCGCCGCCAAGCGCCACCCGATCGAGCAGGTCGGCAGCGAACTGCGCGCGATGATGCCGTGGATCGGCGCGAACAAGCTGGTGGACAAGGCGAAGAACTGATTTGTTCTTGGGGGTGGGCTCGGTGAGACACTGGGCCCTCCCCCATCCCAGTTTCAGGTAAACGATGCCCCGCATCGTTCAGGTCATGCCGGGGGCATGACCGACCTGAAACTCGCTTGCGGGAGGGGCCTGCCAAGCGGGCGCCGCAAGCGCTTCAACTAACCAGCGGCTTCTGCGAAAAATGGAACAGCCGCCCCAAACCTCTCCCCTCCCGCAAGCGGGAGGGGATGGGGGAGGGCAAGGGACCTCGCAGAGACCAACCCTCCCCATTCCAACCCGGAAACGCATCGTTGCGACCTTGGCCTTTGACGTGCGTTGAGCGCACAGCCCACAAAGGCCACCGTCCAACAGGGAGTTACCACCCATGCGTTTCGTTCTTCCCGCCGCCATGGCGCTCGTCATTGCCGCCCCTGCCATCGCCCAGACCAAGGCCGCCCCGACCGGCACGCCGGGCGCCGCCATCGCCTCGCGCGTCGTCGCGGGCACCTATGCCGTCGACCCCGCACACACCCAGGTCACCTGGTCGCTGAACCATATGGGCTTCTCGATGCTCGAGGGGCAGTTCGGCGCGTCGGAAGGCACGCTGACCATCGATCCGGCCCGCCCGCAGGCGGCCAAGGTCGACGTGACCTTCAAGATCGACAACCTCTCGGTCACCGCCGCACCTTTCGCGAACCACCTGAAGTCGAAGGACTTTTTCGACGCCGCGACCTATCCGACCGCGCGCTTCGTCTCGACGGGCGTGAAGGTGATGGGCAACAAGGCCGTCATCACCGGCAACCTGACCATCAAGGACCAGACCAAGCCGGTCACGCTGAACGCCACCTTCTTCGGTGCGGGCACCAATCCGATGTCGAAGAAGCTGAACATCGGTTTCCGCGCAATGGGCAAGATCAAGCGTTCGGACTTCGGCGTCGGCGCCTATGTCCCGGTCGTGGGTGACGAGGTCGACCTGACGATCAACGCCGCCTTCACCGCGCAGTAATTCCGGGCCCGCCCCAAGACCAGGGTCCTTGCAGCCTCCTATACACCATCCCGGCGAAGGCCGGGATCCAGATGGGTAAACGCCGGTAAGCCACCGGCATCGCTCGGGAACTGGACCCCGGCCGTCGCTGGGGTGGTGTACAGGGGGGCGAATGACCAGTCCTTGGGGCAATCCGTAGACCGCAAGGCCGCTCCCATAAGGGGCGGCCTCGTTCGTTTGTGCCGCCGTCGTCAGGCGCGCGTCATCAATCTCGATATGGACAACAGGGCCCCGACGCGGCATGAACCGCTCCATCATGATCGCCGCGCCGCTGCTCCGTTCGCTTCGACTTATCCGCCCTTAGGGGAGGATCGGCGTGGCCATGCGCGACTTCCCTAAGGGCGGAATGAACCGATAAGCCTGTCCCCGCCGCACCTTTGGCCAGATGCGGCCGAGAATGCTGGAAGACCCGACGATCATGCTGCGCGATCCCTCCACCAAATACCGCCCCTTCCCCACCATCGCCCTGCCCGACCGGCAATGGCCGAACCGCACGATCACCAAGGCGCCGCGCTGGCTGTCGACCGATCTGCGTGACGGCAACCAGGCACTGATCGATCCGATGGACGCGGAGAAGAAGACGCGGATGTTCGACCTGCTCGTCAAGGTCGGACTGAAGGAGATCGAGGTCGGCTTCCCGAGCGCGGGCGCGACCGAGTTCGACTTCATCTCCGGCCTGATCCGCGAGGATCGCATCCCCGAGGACGTGACGATCCAGGTGCTGACCCAGTCGCGCCGCGACCTGATCGAGCGCAGCTTCGAAAGCCTGGAGGGCGCGCGCACCGCGATCGTCCATCTGTACAATGCGGTCAGCCCGGCGTGGCGCAAGATCGTGTTCGGCATGACGCGCGACGAGGTGCGGAAAATCGCGGTCGAGGGCGCCAAGATCCTGCGCGACGAAGCCGCCAAGCGCCCCGACACGCGGTGGCAGTTCGAATACAGCCCCGAGACCTTCTCGACTGCCGAGCTGGATTTCTCGGTCGAGGTATGTGCCGCCGTCATGGACGTGCTGAAGCCCACGCCCGAGCATCCGCTGATCCTGAACCTGCCCGCCACCGTCGAGTGCGCGACGCCCAACGTCTATGCCGACCAGATCGAATGGTTCGGCCGCAACATCCCGAACCGCGATTCGGTGGTCATATCGCTGCACACGCATAACGATCGCGGGACGGGCGTCGCCGCCGCCGAGCTGGGCGTGATGGCGGGTGCCGACCGGGTCGAGGGTTGCCTGCTGGGCAATGGCGAGCGCACCGGAAATTGCGACCTCGTGACGGTCGCGCTCAACCTGTACACCCAAGGCGTCGACCCCCGCCTCGACCTGTCGGACATCGACGAGGTGGTGAACACGGTGAATTATTGCACCAACCTGCCCGTGCATCCGCGCACCCCCTATGCGGGCGACCTGGTCTTCACCGCCTTTTCGGGCAGCCACCAGGACGCGATCAAGAAGGGCTTTGCCGCCCAGGGACAGCGCAACGACGATCTGTGGGAAGTGCCGTACCTCCCCATCGATCCCGCCGATCTGGGCCGCAGCTATGAAGCGGTGATCCGCGTCAATTCGCAATCGGGCAAGGGCGGCGTCGCCTGGGTGATCGAGCAGGATAAGGGGCTGAAACTGCCCAAGCGGCTCCAGGCCGATTTCAGCCGCCACGTCCAGGCGATGGCCGACGCGACCAGCCGCGAATTGAACGCCGCCGATATCTGGGGCGGGTTCGAAGCAACCTATCTGCCGCGCGACGACGACCGGTTCGTCCTGCGCGACTATGAGGAAAGCGGCACGGCGGGACAGCGGACCTTTATCGGCCGCGTGCTGGTGGCGGGCGAGGAACGTTCGATCTCTGGGCGCGGCAACGGCCTGATCTCCAGCGTGATCGCCGCGCTCGCCGACACGACCGGCCCGGCGCTGGAGGTGATCGACTATAACGAACATGCCATCGGTCACGGTGCCGATGCGCAGGCCGCCGCCTATGTCGAGGCGCGCACCGCCGACGGGCGAATCGTCTTCGGGGTCGGCCTCGATACCGACATCGCCACCGCCAGCGTCCGGGCGGTGCTATCCGCCGCCAATCGGGCCTGATGCGCGCGCACGCGACCTTTCCCGGCTAAGACGACGACGATGGCGGTGGTCGCTCCTCCTTCGTCGTCGGGCCGGTGGGCGTTCATCCCCGAACGCTATCGCGAGAAGCTGCGCGAGCGGGGCGCGTCGATCACCCTCACGGTGATCGCGCACCTGCTCCTCGCATGGCTGCTGTTCCACCTCGCGCCCAAGCTGATCGAGCCCGAGCGGTCCTCCGCGCTCAACACCTTCTCCGTGTCGCCGTCGGACAGGGAGGCCGGCGCACCGGTGCCCGAAACCCGCACCGTGACCCGCAAACCGGCGGCGGCGGGTGGGTCGAAGGCACCCGCGACGCAGAAACAGCCCGACACGCCCACGCCGCCGACCGAAAAACAGGCCGACACCTCCGCGCCGACGCCCTGGCAATGGGGCGACAAGTCGCTGTTCGAAGGCGGTAACATCGCCGCGATGCCCAAGGGTGAGGGCAAGGGTGTCGGGTCGAGCAATGGCGACGATCGTGGCGAGGACAGCGCCTCGGCCTATGGTCCGGGCGAAGGCCCTGGCGGCCAGAGGCTGTACAATGCCGAATGGTATCCGCACCGCCCGAGCAATGCCGAGTTGAACGGCTATCTCCGCGCCGCACCGCCGCCCGGCAGCTGGGCGCTGATCGCGTGCAAGACCATCCCCGACTACCGGGTCGAGAATTGCCGCATCCTGGGCGAGTCCCCGGTCGGACTGGGCCTGGGCCGCTCGATGCGCGAGGCCGCCTGGCAGTTCCGCGTCCGCGCGCCACGTATCGGCGGCAAGGTGATGGTCGGCGAATGGGTGCGCATCCGCATCGACTTCAACGGCCCCGGCGGGGGCGATTGAAGCAGATGATCCTCCCCGGCACGGGGAGGTGGCAGGCCGCTAGGCCTGACGGAGGGGGGCTTCCACGGCGTGCATCCTTTGCGGAGAGCCCCCTCCACCATGCTACGCATGGTCCCCCTCCCCGTGCCGGGGAGTATCGGCGCCACCCTCAATAGGTGAACTGCAACTGGGTCCGGATCAGGTCGCCGGTGGCGCGGCCGAAGCGGCGGGGATCCGCCTCCCGTCGTTCCATCCGGGCATAGGCCAGGGTGAGTTCCAGCGCGTCGACCAACTGGATTTCGGTGCCCAATTCCCACTCGTCGGTTTCCAGACGCGGCGCATCGACATTGGCTTTCCAGCCGCCGCGATAATGCTGCCAGCGGACATAGGGGATGGCGCGACCGATCGGGGTCTGGCCGACATTCGCCATCAGCTGGACATAGCCGCCGCCCAGACGGCTGGAGCGGACGAGCCCCAGCGCATTGTCATATTGCGGTCCCCAGCCGGTGGTCCATTCGGTCTGGATACCGAAAGGCTGCGGGTAGAGGATGGCATGGACGGCGACCCGATCATCGCGATAGTCGACGGTGCTGACCCCGCCGCTGCGCAGTTCGGGGCGAAAACGGTTGAACAGCGCGGAGCCGCCCACTTCCAGCACCTGCCCCCGGAACAGCGGCCCCAGCCCGTCGAGCGCGAAGGGCCAGCTGGCCATGGCGACCTTCATCAGATTGTCGGTCCGCTCGGTCCGGTTGGTCCCCTGCCCGTTATAGACGGCCAGCCCGAACGCACCGTAATTGCCGAACAGCTTCTGCTTGTTCTTGGTCAGCCGGTCCCAGATCGCCTGAACCGGCGCGGGGGTGTAATAGACGTTGATCCCGACGTCGCGCTCGCCCGGCACGCCGCTGTTGATCGCATCCGAGCGGTCAAGCGGCAGGCGGTTGGATGAGGATTGCAGATTCTCCCAGCCGAACGGCACCTTGGACTGGCCGAAGCGCAGGCGCAGGCGGCGTTCTGGGTCCAGGAACCAGTCGACATAGACATCGCGCAACTGGCCGAAATTCTCGCGCCGCTCGGTGCTCGACTGGTTGTTCACCGCCGCGCCGAAGTCATGTTGGAAATAGAGTTGCAGCCGATCGGTGATATCGCCCTGCAAAACCAGCCGGACGCGGCGCAGCAGGAAGCCGCCATCATCGTTGATCGAGGCGTCATGGACCGAGCGCAGCCGCGAACCATTGGGGCCCGGCGCATCCTCGCTGTCGAGCAGGGCGTTGTAGCGAAGCTGCGTATAACCGCGCAGGCGCAGCCGTTCGTACCAGGGCGAGCGGGCGGACGGCGGCTTGGGGGCGCTGGCCACCCGCTGCGGCTCCGGCGTCACCACCGGTGGCACCGCGGGCGCAGGCTGCACGGCGGCAACGACAGGCGGGGCGGCGGGCAGAACGGCGGGCGGCATCGGGGCAGACGTCAACCCAGCCTTCTGCGCGTCGGTCAGCGCCTTGATCTGCGCCTTCAACTCGTTGATCTGCTGCTGAAGCTCTTGCACGGTCTGTGCGACGGCAGGCGCAGGAACGACGCCGATCGCGAGCGCGACCGCCAGCCCGATAGGGCCGCGATGGAATAACGTCTTGGTCACGCTGAACGCCCTGCCCTGTTGGTCGCGGCGGCTTAGGGCAGCAGCAGGTCCTTTCGCAACAGTTTGATGACATTCCCGTTAAGATGAACGGCAGGCCCATCGGCCATGGTCAGCGGGTGCGTTCGATCTCGCAGCCGATCCGGGCGTCGGGATAGATATCGGTCTTGGTCGAGCGAACCTTGACCGCCGTCACGCGCGGGTCGGCCAGGCACAAGGCCGCCACCGCCTCGCACAGGCTTTCCTGCAGCGCGAAGCCCGGCCCGCGCGCCATCGCCAATATGCCCTCGCGCAGGAAGTCATAGTCGAGGACCTCCTCGATCCGGTCGGCATTGGGTGCGGCCGGATAGGTGACGGTCATCGCCACCGACAGGCTGACCGGCTGGGGCGCGACCTCATGCGGATAGATGCCCAGATGCATCGCCACCGTCATCTCGTCGAGCAGGATCTTGTAGGTTGCGGTCACGCCCGTCCTTCGAACATCACATCGCCGTCGCGGCGGCAGAAGCGCTGGCCGCAATCGACATACAGCGTCTGGCCGCGAAGCCCCTTGGCCGTCAGCAGGAAGGATACGGCCTCCGCCACCGCCGCCGCACCGATGGCGCAGCCTAGCAGGTTCTTTATCGCCGCCTCGGCAAATTCCGCATCGCTCTGGTCGCCGCTCTGCAGCGTCAGGCCGGGCGCCACCGCATTGACCGCGATGCGCGGGCCCAGCGCCTGCGCCAGCATCGTGTTGGCCCCCGCCAACGCGAATTTGGCGCAGCTATAGGCGAAGAAATCGGGGTTCGGATTGGCCAGCTTCTGGTCGAGGATATCGACCACCGCGCCGTCCTGCACATCGTCCTGCCGCGCCAGCGCCGACGCCAGCAGGGCCGGCGCGGCAGCGTTGATCGCATAGAGCCTGGCCATCAGGGCGGCGTCCGTTTCCGGTGGCCGGTCGAAGACAAAGGCCGAGGCGCTGTTGACCAGCCCGTCGATCGGCCCGCCCGCCGCCACGCGCGCGCGGGCGAACAGCGCGTCGATGCCGTCCAGCTCGGCCAGATTGCCCTGCACCATCGGCGCGTCCAGTTCCGCCGCCAGCGCCACCGCCTCTTCGCACGAGCCGTTATAGTGGATCACCGGCCGATGCCCGTCCGCCGCCAGCCGCCGGGCGATATGCGCGCCCAGCCGCTTGGCCGCTCCGGTGATCAGGACGGTGCGGCGCGTCATCCGCGCTGGCCCATCAGCGCCAGCACTTCCTTGCGGCTGCGATCGTCGTCGCGGAACGTGCCCATCATGCGGCTCGTCACCATCGAAACGCCCGGCGTGCGCACCCCGCGAGAGGTCATGCAGCCATGCGTCGCCTCGATCACCACCGCGACGCCCAGCGGCTTGAGGTTTTCCCAGATGCAGTCGGCGACCTCGGCGGTCAGCCGCTCCTGCACCTGCAACCGGCGGGCAAAGCCATGCAGCACGCGCGCCAGCTTGGAGATACCGACGACATGATTGCGCGGCAGATAGGCGATATGCGCGACGCCGATGATCGGGGCCATGTGGTGTTCGCAATGCGACTGGAAGGGAATGTCCTTCAGCAGCACGATCTCGTCATAGCCGCCAACCTCCTCGAACACCCGCGACAGGTGGACGGCCGGATCGTCGGCATAGCCCGCGCAATATTCAGCCCAGGCGCGTGCGACGCGCTTGGGCGTATCGACCAGCCCCTCGCGCGTGGGATCGTCCCCGGCCCAGGCGATCAGCGTGCGGATCGCGTCCGCGACATGGTCCGGGACAGCGATCTTGCCGTCTTCGCCGATCAGATCGCCATCGTCCGGGTCGCCGTGCGCGCAACTCATATATTGTCCTTCACGTCAAAGTCGGTGCGTTAGCGGATCGATGGCGAGGGTGCAAAATCTGGGTCTTGGCCCAGCCCTCCGTTCAGCCAGAAGATAGTTTGCCCCGAATTCCTCCCCTTACAGGGAAGGAACATGCGCTGATCCTACTTGATCCGCTCATAGCAGGGCCTGCGACTTCGCCAGGACTGAACAGGGATTAGCTTACCGCCGCAGCCGCTCCGCCGCCCAGGCCACATGGTCGGCCATGAAGGTCGAGATGAAGTGGTAGCTATGGTCGTACCCCGGCTGCATCCGCAGCGTCAGGGCGATCCCCGCCTGCTCGCACGCCTCGGCCAGCAATTCGGGGCGGAGTTGCTCGGTCAGGAACTGGTCGGCATCGCCCTGGTCGACCAGCAGGTCGGGCACCCGCGCGCCGTCCTCGATCAGCGCGACCGCATCCGCCTGTCGCCACGCCGCCCGGTCCGGGCCCAGATAACCGCCCAGCGCCTTCTCACCCCAGGGCACCTGGGACGGTGCGACGATGGGGGCAAAGGCCGACACGCTGCGGAAGCGGTCGGGATTGCGCAGGCCGATGGTCAGCGCGCCGTGGCCGCCCATCGAATGACCGGTGATCGCTTGCGCGCCCATGTCGGCGGCCGGGGAATGCTCGGCGATCAGCGCGGGCAGTTCCTGTTCGATATAGGTCCGCATCTGGAAATGCTTCGCCCAGGGTTCCTGCGTGGCATCGACATAGAAGCCCGCGCCCTGCCCCATGTCATAGGCGTCGTCATTGGCGACACCTTCCCCGCGCGGCGAGGTGTCGGGGGCGATGAAGATCACCCGGTGCTCGGCGCATGGGCCCCGATACTCGCCCTTGTCAGTGACATTGGCATGGGTGCAGGTCAGCCCCGACAGATACCAGAGCACGGGCAGCTTCTCCCCCGCCTCATGCTCCGGCACGAAGACCGAGAAGGTCATGCGCGTGCCGGTTGCCGCGCTGTCATGCGCGTACACGCCCTGGATGCCACCAAAGGCCTTGGAGGTCGAAATCGTCTCGATCGTCATCGGAACACCACCGTCCGGTTGTCATTGAGGAACACTCGCCGCTCACCCACCCAGGCGACCGCGCGGGCCAGCACCTGCGCCTCGATATCGCGGCCGATGCGGATCAGGTCGTCGACGCTGGCGCGGTGATCGACACGCTCGACCGCCTGCTCGATGATCGGCCCCTCGTCCAGGTCGGCGGTCACGAAATGCGCCGTCGCACCGATCAGCTTCACGCCGCGCGCATGGGCGCGGTGATAGGGCTGCGCGCCCTTGAAGCCGGGCAGGAAGCTGTGATGGATGTTGATGCACCGCCCCGGAAGCGCCGCGACCAGCCGCTCGCCCAGCACCTGCATGTAACGGGCGAGCACCAGATAATCGGCGCGGGTGCTCTCCATCAACGCCAGCATCGCCGCTTCCTGTTCGGCACGATTGCTGTTGTCGACCGGCAGGTGATGCCAGGGCAGGCCATGCCATTCGACGAGCGGGCGAAGGCTGTCATGGTTGGAGACGACGCCGACGATCTCGACCGGCAGCGTGTTGGTTCGCCAGCGATGGAGCAGGTCGTTCAGGCAGTGCGACCCCTTCGACACCGCGATCAGCATCCGCGGCCGCTCGGCGGCGGGGGCGACATGCCAGTCGAAGCCGAACCGCGTGGCGGGCTCGGCCAGCGCAGCCCTCACCCCCTCGACCGAGGTGGGGAAGCGCGCCCCCTGTCCGGTGAAGACGATGCGCAGGAAGAAGCGCCCCGTCTCCAGATCGGCATATTGCTGGCTGTCGAGGATGAAGCCGTCGATCCCCGCCAGCGCGCCCGACACCGCCGCGACGATGCCGACCCGGTCCTGGCAGGCCAGCGTCAGGATATAGTCGTTGCTCACGCTTTCGGCGGACGACAGCCGAGGCAAAGCTTGTTGCCGTCGGGATCGCGCAGATAGCCGAGATAGGCCGGTCCCATCGGCGTCTGACGCTCGCCCACGGGGGCTTCGATCGCCGTACCGCCATGCGCGACACCCGCCGCATGTGCGGCG
Source organism: Sphingomonas flavida (assembly GCF_036663655.1). Classification (NCBI taxonomy): domain Bacteria; kingdom Pseudomonadati; phylum Pseudomonadota; class Alphaproteobacteria; order Sphingomonadales; family Sphingomonadaceae; genus Sphingomonas; species Sphingomonas flavida. The sequence goes on along the minus strand of NZ_JAXOJH010000007.1, from coordinate 15,535 downwards.
TCGAGCTGCGCCGGATCGGCCGCGCCCAGCCCGATGGTGCCGCCATTGGCGAAAGTCGCCGCCTGCCCGTCGATCGGCCGGGTCACCATGAAGGCCGCGCCGTTGTGACGGTAAAGAAGCCGCTCCCCGGCCTGCATGCCCGGCTCGCCGCCCAGCGCGGTAAACAGCGCGTCGTAGAATGCCTTGGACCGTGCGATGTCGTTCGATCCGACCATGACATGCGTATACATCAGTTCGCCTCCACCAGATGCCGCGCGCACAGCTTGTTGCCGGTCGGATCACGCAGATAGGCCAGATAGACCTTGCCCACCGGCGGATGGCGATAGCCCGGCGGGTCCTCGATCGCGGTGCCGCCATGCGCCAGGCCCGCGCTATGCCAGGCATCGGCCTGTTCGGGCGAGTCCACCGCGAAGCCCAGCGTCCCGCCATTGGCATGGGTCGCGGGCTCGCCGTTGAGCGGCCGGGTGATCAGGAAGCGCGAACCCTTGTGGCTGTAGACCAGCCGCCCGAGCGGATCGACCACGCCCTCCGGCGCACCGATCACGCCCAGGATCGCGTCATAGAAACGCTTGGCCTGCGCGATGTCGTCCGCGCCGATGACGATATGGCTGAACATCAGAAGATCACCACGCTGCGGATGCTCTCGCCCGCATGCATCAGGTCGAAGCCCTTGTTGATCTCCTCCAGGGTCAGCCGGTGGGTGATCATCGGGTCGATCTCGATCTTGCCGTTCATATACCAGTCGACGATCTTGGGCGTGTCGGTCCGCCCGCGCGCGCCGCCGAACGCCGTGCCGCGCCAGTTGCGCCCTGTCACCAGCTGGAACGGCCGCGTGCTGATCTCCTTGCCCGCCTCGGCAACGCCGATGATGATCGAGGTGCCCCAGCCGCGATGGCAGGATTCCAACGCGGTGCGCATCACCTCGGTATTGCCGGTCGCGTCGAAGCTGTAGTCCGCGCCGCCATCGGTCAGCTCGAGGATCTTGGCGATCGTCTCCTCGCGGCTCAGCCCCTTGGAGTTGAGGAAATGGGTCATGCCGAAGCGACGGCCCCATTCCTCGCGCGCCGGGTTGATGTCGACACCGATGATCCGACCCGCGCCCGCCAGCTTGGCGCCCTGGATGACGTTCAGGCCGATGCCGCCCAGACCGAAGACGACGATATTCTCGCCCGGCTGCACCTTGGCGGTGTTGACCACCGCGCCGACGCCCGTCGTCACGCCGCAGCCGATATAGCAGCTGGTGTCGAACGGCGCGTCCTCACGAATCTTCGCCACCGCGATCTCGGGCAGGACGGTGAAGTTCGAGAAGGTCGAGCAGCCCATATAATGAAAGATCGGCTGCCCCTTGTAGCTGAAGCGGGTCGTGCCGTCGGGCATCAGGCCCTTGCCCTGGGTTGCGCGGATCGCGGTGCACAGGTTCGTCTTGCCCGACAGGCACGACTTACACTGGCGGCATTCCGGCGTGTAGAGCGGGATGACATGATCGCCCGGCACCACGCTGGTCACGCCCGCGCCCACCTCGCGCACGATGCCGCAACCCTCATGGCCGAGCACGCTGGGGAAGATGCCTTCGCTGTCCAGCCCGTCCAGGGTATAGGCGTCGGTATGGCAGATGCCGGTCGCCATGATCTCGACCAGGACCTCACCGGCCTTGGGCCCCTCCAGATCGAGTTCGACGATTTCGAGCGGCTTCTTCGCCTCGAAGGCGACGGCGGCGCGGGTCTTCATGGTTCCTGTCTCCTTGGATGGCGGCCCTGATGCCCCGTGGCGCGCGCCGGTGCAACCAACGAAAGCCCTGGAGGATTGGTACCGACCACCAGTCAGGAGAGTGACGATGACCGAGTTCAAGAAGGGCGATCATGTCGAGTGGAACAGCCATGGCGGCACCGCCGAAGGCAAGGTCGTCAAGAAGCAGACCAGCGACACCCAGATCAAGGGCCATACCGTCCGCGCATCCAAGGACGAGCCGCAATACATAGTAGAGAGTGACAACGGCGGAAAGGCGGCGCACAAGGCGGACGCGCTGAAGAAGGCGTGATTCACGCGCGACCCACCGGCACGGTCGGGGCGCAGAAGGATTAAGGGAAGGAATATCATGGCCACCGCAACCACGGGCACCGGCATCCACGCACCGGTCCAGCCCTCCGAGGAACTGGGCGCGATCGTTGGCAACGAGAAGCTGCCGCGCAGCCAGGTCATCAGCAAGGTGTGGGATTACATCAAGGCCAACAACCTGCAGAACCCCGAGAACAAGCGGGAGATCCTGGCCGACGACAAGCTGAAGAAGGTGTTCGGCAAGGACAAGTGCACGATGTTTGAGATGAACAAGTACATCTCGGCGCACCTGAAGAAGTAACCGTCACCTGCGCCCTGGCCACCATGCCGGGGCGTCGTCTCCGTCCGTGCGCGACTATCGCAGGTCCAGGACCAGCGGCTTGCGTGCGGACGGTGTCGCGGTGGCTCTGGGTGCCCGTGCCGCAGACGGCACAGCACCGCTACGCCCCGCAGCGACCGGACCGGCCGACGGTGTCGGCGTAGCCACCGGAGCGGCATCGCCCGCCACCCGTCCCGCCTCAATCTGGTTCAATCGCTGCTCGACCAGTTGCGCATCCAGCATCTTGCGATCCGCCTGCATCAGGGCGACCTGCGCCTCCAGCGCCGCCAGACGCTGCTCCAGCATCTTGACCCGCACCTGATCCTCGGTCTGCGCGACCATGTCCTTGGCGACCTTTTCCTGCCGTGCGCGCTCCTGCGCGTCCGCGTCGGCGACGCGTGCGTCGGTGTTGCCGCGCTGGTCACAGGCGGTCAATGTCAGGGTAAGGATCAGCAGGATAGCGGCACGGCGCATGGGCGGTCTCTGTTCGAAGCATTCCTCCCTTGCAAGGGAAGGGGCACCGCCGCGAAGCGGTGGTGGAGGGGTGTAACCGACAGCGATGGATCACGCCATCGGCCGTGGCACCCCTCCGTCAGGCCTTCGGCCTGCCACCTCCCCTTGCAGGGGAGGAATTACTGGTCGCGCAGCTTCACCCAGGTCGGGGCATGGTCACTGGCCTTTTCCCGCCCGCGATAGTTCTTGTCGACGCCCGCATCGACCAGCCGGTCGGCGGCCTGCGGACTGAGCAGCAGATGGTCGATGCGGAACCCCGCATCGCGCTGCCACGATCCGGCCTGATAGTCCCAGAAGGTCCACACCCCGCCCTTGGGCGCGCGGGTGCGCAGCGAGTCCGTCCACCCCTGCGCCAGCAACCGGCGATAGGCCTCACGGCTCTCCGGCTGCATCAGCGCATCGCTTGCCATCACGGGAACCGAAAAGGTGTCGTCGTCATTCGGGATGACGTTGTAATCCCCCGCCAGCACGGCGGGCACTTCCTCGGCCAGCAATTCGCGCGCACGCTTGGCCAGCCGCTCCATCCAGCGCAGCTTATAGTCGAATTTCGGCCCCGGCTGCGGATTGCCGTTGGGGAGATAGAGCGAGGCGACGACTAGGCCGTTCACCTCGCATTCGAGGTAGCGGCTATGCTCGTCCTCGTCCTCTCCCGCCAGGCCGCGTTGCCGCTCGACCGGCTGGGCACCGCGCGCGAGGACCGCGACGCCGTTCCAGCTCTTCTGGCCATGCCAGACCGCACCGTAACCAGCGGCCTCGATATCCTTGATCGGGAACGTTTCATCGCTGGCCTTCAACTCCTGAAGGCAGACGATGTCGGCATCCGCCTCGGCCAGATATTCGAGCAGGCGGGGGCCACGGGCCTTGATCCCGTTGACGTTGTAGGTGGTGATCTTCACGTCAGACCGAGAAGCTGGTGCCGCAGCCACAGCCCGAGGCCGCGTTGGGGTTCTTTACCTGAAAAGCCGCGCCGCCGAGGGACTCGACATAATCGACCTGCGCACCCCGGACCAAATCCAGGCTGATGCTGTCGACGACCAGCGTGACGCCGTCCGTCAGCGCGACCGCATCGTCCTGGGCCGGGGCGTCGGCCAGGCCGAATTTATACTGGAAGCCCGAACAGCCGCCGCCTTCGACCGACAGGCGCAGGATGGCGGGCTTGTTCTGCCGCTCGGCGATCGTCGCGACGCGAGCCGCGGCAGCCGGGGTCAGCGCGATTTCGGAAATGCTGGTGGCCATGGAGTTCAGATAGGCGCGGGGGGCGGTAGGGGCAATCCCACTAAATCCTCCCCGGCTCGGGGAGGTGGCAGACCGAAGTTCCGACGGAGGAGACTTCCCCAGGCGACGCCTCTGGCCGCGATTCCCCTCCACCGCTCTGCGAGCGGTCCCCCTCCCCGTGCCGGGGAGGATCGAAATTCAGTCCTGCGCCGCCGGGCCGTCGGTCGACACGGGGATCTGGTGGATCGCATGATCCTGCGAGGCGGTCAGATAATCGCCCGTCGTCAGGAAAGGCACGGGATTGACGGCGTGGCCGTCCATGCGGACTTCGTAATGAAGGTGCGAGCCGGTCGAACGGCCGGTCGAACCCATCAGCGCGATCAGCTGGCCACGCGTCACCCGGGCGCCATCGGCGACGAGGATCTTGGAGAGATGGCCGTAACGGGTCGCGATGCCCTTGCCATGGTTGACCTCGACCAGGTTACCATAGCCCCCCTGCCAGCCCGCATGGTCGACGATGCCGTCGGCGGTGGCATAGATGGGGGTGCCGATCGGACCCGGAATATCGACCCCGGCGTGCATCGCGGCGGTGCCGCGGAACGGATCGGACCGGATGCCGAAATTGCTGGTGAACTGAAGCTTTTCGACCGGATGGACCGACGGGATCGCGATCACGCCATTCTGGCGGGCGTCCATCTTCTTCCAGCTTTGGAACAGGGTGCGAAACTGCTGGTCGGTGCGAAGGTCGGCCGAGGCCTCGGCGCTGTTGGCGGGAATGAACTCACCGCCGACCGAGGCGGGGGCCCGGCTCGACGCCTTGGGCGCGGCGGGTGCCGAGGCGGCGAAGGCTGCGGGCGTGATCAGGCCGATGACGGCGGCGGTGGCAACAACGGATCGGACGCGCGAAGCAATCGATTTACCGGATAGTGCAAGCTGCTTCATCGAACCCCGACATGCTCTCGCCGAGCGATCCCACAGTCGGGATTGCCGGCTTCGTCCATCCAATCCTGTTTCGCAGCCCCACCGCGTTACAGACGGTCAGCTTGTGCCTTTACGGGTTCCATGTCCGCAAGGGGTTCATAGAAATCGCGCGTCAAACCGGCTGACTCGCGCGCCGAAACGTTGAACGGTGGCTTAACGACGCCCCGGAAGTGCCGCCGGACCAGCATCTGCCAGTGCTGCGCGGGTTCGATTTCGTGACCGGCGGCGAGATAACCGAACCATTTCGCGCCAAATCCGACATGCCGGATTTCGTCGGTATAGATGCGCTGGAGGATGCGGGCCGAGGGTTCGTCGCCCCCGGCGCGGACCCGCGCCACCGTCTCGGGCGTGACGTCGAGCCCCCTTGCCTCCAGCACCATCGGCACCACGGCCAGCCTCGCCATGGCATCATGCGCGGTCGCCTCCGCCGATTCCCACAGACCGGCATGGGCGGGCAACGCGCCATAGCCCGAGCCCAGCGTGCGCAACCGGCGATCGAGCACCGCGAAATGCATCGCCTCGTCCGCGCCCACCGAGATCCAGTCGTCGACAAAGGCGCGAGGGAATTGCGCACCGAACCGCCCCGCCGCGTCGAAGGCCAGGTCGATCGCCGAGAACTCGATATGCGCCAGTGCATGGAGCAGCGCGATCCGCCCCTTTTCGGATCCGCCGCGCCCACGCTTGGGCATCCGGTTGGGTGGCAGCAGCTCGGGGCGATCGGGTCGCCCCGGCGCGTCGGGCATGGCGACATCGAATTCATGCGCCAGCGCTCCCCGACGCCAGCCACGCGCCACCGCCCGCGCGGCCCGCACCTTGGTCCGCGGATCGCTTTCGCGCAGCACCGCCGCGCAGGCTTGGGCGATCGTCGTCAAAGCGCGCGCACCGCCTCCAGCACGGCCTGGGCATGGCCCGGCACCTTCACCTTCCGCCAGCTCTGCGCCAGCGTGCCGTCGCGACCGAACAGGAAGGTCGCGCGCTCGATGCCCATATAGGTCTTGCCGTAGAGCTTCTTTTCACCCCAGACGCCGAACGCCTCGCATGCCGTGCCGTCCTCATCGCTGACCAGTTCGACCGCCAGCGCATGCTTCTCGGCGAACTTGCGGTGCTTGGCGGGGCTGTCCTTCGAGATGCCGATCACCCGTACGCCCGCCTGCTCGAAATCCCCGGCCAATGCGGTGAAGTCCTGCGCCTCGCGCGTGCAGCCGCTGGTGTCGTCCTTGGGATAGAAATAGACGACCAGCGGCCCGGTCAGGTCGCCCAGCGCCAGCGGCGCGTCGTTCGCGGCCGTGACCGTCACCGCCGGGATCGCATCACCCTGTTGCATCTTCATCTCCCCATCACGCTTGGGACCATATCCGGCCCACCTCCTGACGCGTCGCCGCCAGCGTGGCAACCACCGCCGCCCAGTCGGGCAGGCCCATGGCGCGCACGATCAGCGGGCGGGTCAGCTCGGACGGCTCCTGCCCATCGGGCACCAGCAGGCGGAAGGCGACCAGCGCGCGGGTCAGCACGTCATGCGCCTGCGCCATCGACGGCGGCATCAGCCCAGCCGCGACCAGCCCCGCGATCGCCTGGCCCAGATCGGGATCGAACCCGGTCCGGTGGATCAGCTGCGCCCGGTGCACCGCAAACTCCAGGTCGACCAGGCCACCGGGCAGCAGCTTGATGTCGAGCGGCCCCTGTGGCGGCTTGTGCCGCGCCATTTCGGCACGCATCTCACCGGCCTCCGCCGCCACGTCGCGAGGTGGCCGGTTGCCGTTCAGTACATCGGCGATGATCGCGGCCACCTCTGCCCGCGCCGCGTCCGATCCGTAGATCGGGCGGGCGCGGGTCAAAGCCATATGCTCCCAGGTCCAGGCATTCTCGCGCTGATATCGCGCAAAACTCTCGACCGACACGACCAGCGGCCCCTGCGTGCCCGAGGGCCGCAGCCGCGTATCGACCGGATAGAGCGGTCCGGCCTGGGTCGGCACCGACAGCGCCGCCGTCACCCGCTGCGCCAGCCGGTTGTAATAAAGCGTCGCGCCTAGCGGCTTTGGCCCGTCCGACTCCCCCGCGAAGTCGCCGGTAAACAGATAGACGAGGTCGAGGTCGGAGGCATGGGTCAGCGCCGCCCCCCCCATCCGCCCCAACGCCAGGATGACCAGCTCACTGCCCGGCACCCGGCCATGCGCCGTGGTGAATTCATCCACCGTCGCCTGCGCCAGCACCGCCACCGCCGCCTCCGCCACGCGGGCATAGCCGCCCGCCACCTCCAGCGGGTCGGCGCGCCCCGCAACGATCTGCGCGCCCAGGGCGAAGCGAAGCTCACCCACCACGCGGCGGACATGGTCCAGCCGGTCCTGATAATCCTGCCCGCTCTCACCCCCGCGCATGTCGCGTTCGAGGAATGGGACCGCAGGCAGGGGCTCAAAGGCCGAGGCATCGATCAGCCCGTCGAGCAGCGCCGGCCGTCGCGCCAGTTCAGCCGCCAGCGGCGCGGCATGGCTGAGGATCGCGACGGTCAGGCTGGCCAGGCCCGGCCGCGCCTCCAGCAGGCGGAAGATGTTGATCGCGCTCGTCATCCGCTCGAACAGCGAATCGAGCTTCAGGATCGCGGCATCGGAGTCGGGTGCCTCACCCAGCGCCTCCACCAGGGTGGGCAGCACCGCGTCCAGCGCCTCGCGCGCCGCCGGGCTGCGCAGCGCGGCATAATCGCCACCACGCCACGCCGCGATCCGCCGGGTCGCCGCCTCGACATCCTTGAGGCCCGCCGCCGCCAGCCGTTCGTTCAACAGCACCGGATCATGTGGCAGGCGCGGTCGCTCATCGGCATCCAGCGCATCATAGATCGCCCCGACCCGCGCCGTGACCGGCGCCAGCAACCCGACAAGCGCCTGCCCATCGGCCAGGCCGTGCAACCGGGCGACGCGTGTCGTCCCCTCGCCCGTTGGCAGTTGGTGGGTCTGGCGATCGTCGATCATCTGCACCCGGTGCTCGATCGTCCGCAGCAGGACATAGGCATCGGACAGCGCCACCGCATCGATCGCGTCGATCCGCCCCGCCTCCGCCAGCCGGGCCAGCGCATCGCGGGTGGCGGGCGCGCGCAGGGCGGGATCGCGGCCGCCATGGATCAGCTGATGGATCTGCGCAAAGAACTCGATCTCGCGAATGCCGCCCCGTCCGCGCTTCAGGTCATAGCCCGGCCCCATCGCCTGGCCCTGTGCATGATGGTCGCGGATGCGGCGGGTCAGGTCGCGAATCTCGCCGACCGCGCCGAAATCGAGCGCGCGGCGCCAGACGAACGGGCGGATCGCGTCGAGGAAACGCTGGCCCAGCGCGGTATCACCCGCCGCCGCCCGCGAGCGAATGAAGGCCGCCCGCTCCCAAGTCAGCGCCTGGCTTTCATAATAGGCGATCGCCCCCTCGACGGGAATTGCGATCGGTGTCGCCTCGGGCGAGGGGCGCAGGCGCAGGTCGACACGCAGCACATAACCGTCGCCGTCGCGCGCCTGGAGCAGTTCGGCCACCCGTTTGCCGATCCGCACCGCCGCATCCTCCGGCTCCTCGCGTGGGCGCCGCGGCAACGTCATGGGATCGAAGATCAGGATGGGGTCGATATCGGACGAATAATTGAGTTCACGGCTGCCTTGCTTGCCCAGCGCGATGGCGGCGAAGCCGACCGGCTCTGCCCCTGGCGTACGCTCCTCGATCGCGGCGCGGATCGCTTCGTCGAGCGCGCGGTCGGCGAAGTCGGTCAGCCGGTGGGTCACGCCCGTCAGGTCGTACAACCCCGCCAGATCGCCGAGTGCCACCGTCAGCGCCAGCGCGCGCCGCTCGCGACGCAGGCGCGTACCGACCGGCACATCATCCGCCACGCCCCGGAGCGCGAGCAGCTCACCCGCCTGCGCCGCCGCCGCAATCTCCGGCTCCCGGTCGAGCAGCATCGCCAGGAAGGACGAATGCCGACGCGCGCGATCGACCGCGTCGGGCAATAGGGAACGGGACAGGGTGTTCATGCCACGGCTTCTACCCCGTCCGCGCCGTCGAAAGAAACGCTTTCCAGCAGGTCAACAAAAAGCAATTCAGAGGATTTGCAACTTGTCAAGACGTGATTGGTTATGTTGGCATGACGAGCACCGAATCCGAGACCAGCGACATCCGCTTCGTCCGCGCACCCCAGCGCACGGACGATATCGGCTGCGCGCTCCGCTCGGCCTATTCGCGGCCGACGCGGCTCCCGGACATCTGGGTGCGCCTGCTGGCGCGACTGGACCAGCGGTGCAAGCGGACTTGAACGGCTATAGCCTCTTACCCGGCGGGCACTGGCCGTATATCTTGTCCATGCCTGCCAGATAGTCTGGCATGGGCTTGAGCCCTACCTTTGCGCGCAGCCGGTCAACCGCCTTATCATTTTCCAAGGGCTGCGGTACACGCTTGCCATTGTCGCACATAGCCTGTGTTGCATAACGCTGCTTGCCAGTAATCTTCAGCATCACCCGGTCATAGAGATAGGCATAATTCGTCTTGGATACCTCGCCGCTGGGACCAAGAGGTTCCATTGCGCGCAGCACCGTGAGTTGGAACGCCGGGTCGGCATCGGCGTGCTGTACCAGTAACCAGGCTTCGTCCGCCGCGTCGTCACCGACCTCTGATCGCTTGGGCCACCCCTGCGCCTTGACGATCCGCTTGAGCCATTCGGTATTGGCGCGATCTTCGAGCATTCCTGCCGCCATAATCCGCGACAGTACGATCGCTTTGACCGGCTCGGGAACAACGGGCGCCGCCACCGTGCCATCAGCCCCCCAGGCACCGCCATAACGCAGCATCTGCTCTCCCATCGGGCGGGCCATCAAAAGATCATGAAGTTTGGCCGTTCTGGAGGCGCTGATCGTCTTGGCGGACTCCACCGCCATCAGATACATGTCCGCAATCGGTGCAGCCGTCGCGAGAGATTGCTGGAAGGCAGCAAAACTCGGCCAAAGCGATGTATCGAGCCCGGCCGAAACCTAGGAATCAATGACGCCACCAACCGGTACGCCCTTTAGCTGGGGATCGTCGATGCCCATGGTCCGAAGCTCGGCACGCGTGTCATTCAAGGCCGCCATATAGGAAGCCATCATCCAATCCCGGACCTGCTTGTCCTGCGCCTTCTCCTCCGGCGTTGCATCGGGGAAGCGCCCCTTCATCCATCTGTAATCGCCGGGATCGAAGCGATCGCCGTGGATATACGGTTTCAGCACATCCGGGACCGGCGGCGTGGCCGCTGTCAGTAGAAAAGCGGAAAAGATCAGGGCCATTACGCGCATGATCAGATCGGACAGGATCACCCCCATGACTGTCAAGCGGATCGCCCAAACAGAAAATGGCCGCCCCGATCAACACCGGGGCGGCCACTTGTTAAAAGCTGAGAAGAAAAGCGCTTACCGCCCGCCGCTCAGCTGATCGACATCACCCATGATCGTATCGAGCGCGGTCTTGCTGCTGTCCGTTTCATGCAGACGACGCGAGGGAAGCGAGCCTTCGGTCAGGATCGTCTCCAGCGCAACGCGACCGCGCGCCACGCGGCTCTTAATCGTGCCGACCGCGACGTTGCAGATCTCGGCCGCTTCCTCATAGGCAAAGCCACCCGCGCCGACGAGGATCAGCGCCTCGCGCTGCGGCTGAGGCAGGTGCATCAACGCGCGCTGCATATCGCCCAGTTCGACATGGCGGTCCTGGCTGGCCGGGGCAGCCAGGATGCGGTCGGCAACCAGGTCATCCCACTCGCCCTTGAAGCGCGCACGGCGCATCTGCGACAGATAGAGGTTGCGCAGGATGATGAAGGTCCAGGCGCGCATGTTGGTGCCTGCTTGGAACCGCTGCCGCGCGGCCCATGCCTTGAGCAGCGTTTCCTGCACGAGGTCGTCGGCGAGGTCACGGCTGCCCGACAGCGAGCGGCCAAAGGCGCGAAGATGGGGGATGACCCGCGCCAGCTCCGCCTTGAATTCGGAATCTGGCAGCGCGACGTGTTCGACGGGCGCTTCGACCGCGTCGTCCTCAATATCGTCCCGCGTCAGTGGCTGCGTCATGAAAATCCGATCATCGGAAACGGCCGAAGCATCGACCGTTTCAAAATATAAGGTGGCCGGGACAGAATTGCCAGCCATACCGGGACCATATTCGGCCGGACTCGTATCAGCGCAACACCAGGAAGGCGAAGATCACGATCACGAGCACCAACGATATGGGCAGGACATACCGCGTGACATGCGGCGTGGAGCCTGCCCTGGCATCCTCTTTGGCGACATGAATGGGTTCATTGGGATCAGCCATGTCTACCTCAACGCCTCTCAACCGTTTTGGGTCCGTAACCGATTGCTTTATGCCCGCCCCGGCCCTGCCGATTACTCGGCGGGAACCGTGCTCTGGTCGAAGAACAGCGCCTGGCTGATCGCCGCCTTTACGGTCGAACGCTGGAAGGGCTTGGTGATCAGGAAGGTCGGCTCCGGACGCTCGCCGGTCAACAGGCGCTCGGGGAAGGCGGTGATGAAGATCACCGGCACCTCGAACTCGGCCAAGATGTCCTTGACCGCATCGATGCCCGAGCTGTCGTCGGCGAGTTGGATATCCGCCAGCACCAGGCCGGGACGATCCTCCATGGCCAGCGCCACGGCCTCGTCACGGGTCACGGCGACGCCGGTGACTTCGTGACCCAGGTCGCGCACGATCGTCTCGATATCCATCGCGATGATCGGCTCGTCCTCGATGATGAGCACGCGGGCACGGGTCTGGTTCTCGATCTCGGCCAGCGCCTCGGAGACGAGATTCTCGACCTCGCTCGGCTCGACGTCGATCAGATAGGCCGCGTCCTCGGGCGTGAAGCCCTCCATCGCGGTGAGCAGGAGCGCCTGCCGCGACAGCGGGGTCATCCGGGCAAGGCGGGCGCGCGCCACGCCTTCGTTACCGTCCGCATCGGTGCCGTCATTGTCCAGTTCGTCATAATTGGCCGACGACCAGATGCCCTGGAACATGCGGTACAGGCCAAGACGGGGATCGACGTCCCGCGGAAACTGGTCCGGGGCCGCGACAATCGCCTCCAGCGTGGCGCGGACATATTTGTCGCCGTGCATCTGGCTGCCGGTCAGGGCCCGGCCATAGCGCCGCAGGAAGGGAAGATGGGGCGCAAGCTGCTGTCCAAGCGACATGGGTAATGATCACTCCCTGAGGTATTGGCGAGGACCCGATGTGCTGGTCCACGCTCGTGTTTTCAATGCCGTTCCGCGAAATCACCGCCCGCCATGCCGCGAACGGCAGGGCACTCGGATTTTTCGTATCGTATCGGGAACCAACCAGATCGAATTTGGTTTCATCGCCACATCAACTATGGCTTTGGGCGTCACGCCGACCGGCGGTGCCACGGCTGCCAATGCGTCGGTTGCCCCGCTAGTGGGTCGTGCAGGGGGATATTTTGAGTTTGGGCAACAAGACGAAGAAGACGCCGTCCGCCGCTCTCCAAAAGGGTGGCGAGAAAGATGCGGGCTCGGCGCTTCGCCAAGCCTATCAGAAGACGGTGGACGAAAAGATCCCCAACGAGATGCTTGATCTTCTCAGCAAGCTGGGCTGACGTCCGGCCACATGGCCAGCATTCCACCCACTGACGTCGAGGCGCCCGAGCGCCTCCGTCCCGCCCCGCCCCGCCTGGCGACGGGCGCCAAACTCGTGCTTGTCCTCGGCAGCACCTTGCTCATCCTTGCCGCGATCGCCGTCTTCGCCACGCTTCAGACGACGCGCCTGGCCGACAGCGAGGCCAGCGGCCGACTGCGGATCGCCGCGAACGAAGATGCCCGGGCGATTGCCGCCGAATTGATGGGTGACATGACCGCGCTGCGCGTCGCGGTGCGCGCGATGGGCAAGGACCCGCTGGACATGGCGAGCTGCGCACGGGCGCAGGGCGTCTTCGCGCAGCAGTCGCTGACCGGCGCGCGTTTCCTGATCACCGATCGCAACGGCCGGACGCTGTGCGGCGATCCGCTGCCCGCCGCGCTGCCGACCCCGGTCGACGGATCGCCGTTCAGCGCGGACGTCCTGCCGGGCAAGGGACTGGTCCTGGCGGCGTCCAGCCAGGACGGTCGCGCCCAGGCCCGCGCCTTCTTTCCCCTCCCCTTTCTCCAGTCGCTGATCGACCAGAGCAGCACCGCGATGCCGGTCGAATCGGCGCTGGAACTGGATGGTGAGTTGTTGCCCATCCATCAGCGGCCGAAATCCTCGACGCTGGAGCGCATGAAGTCGATGCGCACCGAACTCGGCATCGCCGGGCTGGTCCTGCGCACCTCGGCACCCAGCGCGCCGATCACCTCGTCGCTAATCGTCGCACTCGCTCTGCCGCTGCTGATGTGGCTGGCCGCCGTCGTGCTGGGCTGGTTCATCGTCGACCGGCTGCTGATCCGTCCGCTGCGGCGACTGCGCGCCATCGTCGCCACCTATCAGCCAGGCGAGGTGCTCGACATCTCGCAGGTCGAGGCGGCACCCGCGCAGGAAATTCGCGACCTGGCCGACACGTTCGAGGCGATCACCCGCACCGTCGCCACCCATGAGGCCGGTCTGGCCGAAGGGCTTGTCCGCCAGACCAAGCTGACCCGTGAAGTCCATCACCGGGTCAAGAACAACCTGCAGGTCATCTCCAGCCTGATCAATTTCCATGCACGCGGCGCGACAAGCCCCGAGGCCATGGCGGCCTATTCGTCGATCCAGCGGCGCGTCGATGCGCTGGCGGTCGTGCATCGCCATCACTTTGCCGAACTGGAGGAAAATCGCGGGCTCAACCTGCGCACCATGATCGGCGAACTGGCCGCCAATATCCGCGCCACCGCGCCAGAAAATGCGTCCGGCATCGGCATCTCGCTCGATGTGGCGCCGCTGCTGGTCAACCAGGATGTCGCGGTCGCGGTCGCCTTCCTGGTGACCGAGACGATCGAGCTGGCGATGAACTGCGACTCCGCTGCGCAGATTCGCGTGGCGATCAAGCCGGCCGAGCAGGAAAACCGCGCCCTGGTGCGTGTGGTGTCGCGCGCGCTGGTGGAAACCGACGAACTGCGTAGCCTGATCGGTAAGCGTTATGGGCGCGTGATGGAAGGCCTGGCGCGTCAACTGCGCGCGCCGCTGCACCACGATCCGCTGACCGGCGCCTATGAGATCGCCGTGCCGATCGTCGGCCGCGACTGATCCTAAAAAAAGATTCGCGATTGCAGGGAAAGCCGGGAACCCCTGCCTTGGCAGCGTGTTCTGATCTTCGGATAGCGAACTTATGCCCCCCCGCTCTCGCTGTCCAAGCCATAGGCCTGGAAGCGTCCACCCTCCCCCCCCCCCGGTGACGCTTCCAGGCCTTAATCTTTTTCTCCAGTCGCGCGCGAAGCTACGTCAGTCCGTAACAGGACCGGAACGAATGTCTTGCTGACGCATTGGGCGATCAACGATTTCGTAGAGGAGACAAAGAATGCGTAAGCTGATGGGTCTGGCGATCGTTGCCGGTGCACTTCTGGTCAGCGCCTGCAACACCGTCGAAGGCGTGGGCCGCGACGTGAGTTCGGCAGGCAACACCGTCGCCAAGACGGCGAACGACGCGAAGTAAGCCTTTCACCCGGCTGAACTGCAAAGGGCTCCGACGGATTTCGTCGGGGCCCTTTTCCGTTTGGGGCGGGGTGGGCGTGTAGCCTTTGGCTTCGGTTGGGGTGAACGGGTCTTGGGGTACAATGTCGTTTCCACTCGTGAGCGAGGCGGCGCAATTCCAGTTTGATCCCCTGATTTGAGATATCGTCCAGCGAATCCGGCGGGGGCCGAGGTCTGGTCGGGAAGGCTTATTGACGAAGCGCACTGGACCATTGCGCCCGTGCCCCCAACTAAGGCCTATCGACATTCCATTTATTCCTCCCCTGCAAGGGGAGGGGGACCAGCGAAGCTGGTGGAGGGGTGTCGCTGGTGGCGAGTGATCCCCAAACTCTCCAACCGGTACACCCCTCCGTCAGGGCTGCGCCCTGCCACCTCCCCTTCCAGGGGAGGAATGAAATGAACGTCGATCAGGCCTAGGCCTTCGCAGGAGTTTAGGCTGGATTTGACTGCGATGACGTCAGCTTGATCTACCCCTCCCTTTGTGGGTGGGACGCTCCCACAAACGCCAAGCCGGGGGCGATGCCCCACCCCAACCCCTCCCCTGAAGGGGAGGGGCCTTTTTCGCATCCACCTCTTGTCATCGCGTTCCAACTTTGGGGTTGGGCGCAACAGCGCTTTGACCGTCGCTCGATAGGTCGGCTAGAGCGGTTTTCAGCCGAATTGAATCATCGGGGCTTCACATGACGGCCGTTTTCTGATTCACGATCCGTGCTGGGGAAGGAGGCTGGCGCGAATGGGTCGAGCTTTATCACGTGATCTGCGGGACCGTGTCGTTGCGGCTGTTGAGGGTGGGCTATCGTGCCGACAGGCCGCCGAACGGTTCGG